>CBDUGY010000028.1:0-25731 GCA_965367015.1 uncultured Ulvibacter sp. | reverse complement strand
TGTCCAAACACTCCAGGTTTAGCTGAATTCAACGGTTGTCCTGATACTGACGGTGACGGAATTGCTGATCCACAGGATGCTTGTCCTACTGTAGCAGGTCTTGCTTCTATGAATGGTTGTCCAGATTCTGATGGTGATGGTATCACTGACGCTGATGATCAATGTCCAAACGAAGCTGGTCCTAAAGCTAACAACGGATGTCCTTATAAAGATAGAGATGGTGACGGAGTATTAGACAAAGATGATGACTGTCCTGATGTTCCTGGAACTGTAGCTAACAAAGGTTGTCCTGAAGTAACTGTTGAGATCATTAAGCAATTAAATGATTACTCTAAAACAATCTTATTCGACTTGAACAAAGCAACTATTCGTCAAGAGTCTTACTCAGTGTTACAGAATATTGCTGATATCATGAAAGAATATCCAAGTGCGGACTTCGTAATCGAAGGTCACACAGATAGCCAAGGTAGTGATGCTTACAATCAGAAATTATCTAACGATAGAGCTGCTTCTGTAAGACAATATCTTACTACAATTGGTATGAGTGGAAACAGATTAACATCTGTAGGATACGGTGAAAGTCGTCCAATTGCAACGAATGCTACTAAAGCAGGAAGACAGCAAAACAGACGTGTTGAGATTTCTTTGAAAAAATAAGAAACACATCTAAATAAATATATTGAAACGCCTCCCATAATGGGGGGCGTTTCTTATTTTTATAGTATGCGTACATTCCTCGAAGAAACCCTGTCTTTAATTGAAAATCAATACCCGGATCTTTCTGAATTGATTATCATTCTACCCAGCAAACGCGCGGGTGGATTTCTGAAAAATTATCTTCGGAAGAGTTCCCATAAAACATCGTTCGCGCCAAAAATAATTAGCATTGAAGAGTTTATTGAGGAATTGTCGGATCTTACAATTATCGACAATACAGAGTTATTATTTAAAAGCTACGATGTCTATTTACATACGTCAGAAATAATAGAAAAAGAAGATTTCGAAACCTATTCTTCTTGGGCCTCAACACTCCTAAATGACTTTAACGAAATTGACAGATATCTCATTGAGCCTAAAACATTTTTCAACTATTTAGCCAGTATTAAATCTCTTGAGCGTTGGGGAGTAATTAATGAAAAAACAGAATTAATTGAGAATTATCTGAAATTCTGGCAAGGCCTACTTCCCTTTTATGAGAACCTTAAGGATAAACTATTTAAGGAGCACATTGGTTACCAAGGCATGGTTTATCGAGAGGCTTCCGAAGCAATCACACACTATGTGTCTGCTCAAGGACATAAAACTCATTTATTTATTGGTTTCAACGCTTTGAATAATGCCGAACAAAATATTATTCAAGAGCTATTAGAGACAGGAAATTCTGACGTATTTTGGGATGCGGATTCATATCTGTATAACGACAAGCAACACAGTGCCTCGCTCTTTTTAAGACAGTATTCTGAAAATTGGAGGTTCTATACAAAGAATAAACCAAAGATAATCTCAAGTAAATTCACTGAGGAGAAAATTATAAATTTTGTTGCGGCTCAAAAAAATATTGGACAGGCTAAATATGTTGGTGAACTTTTATCCACCTATTCAGAAGAAAAGTTAAACAATACAGCCATTGTCTTGGCAGATGAATCCTTGTTACAACCCATTTTACATTCCCTTCCCGACAATGTCGATAACGTTAATATTACGATGGGTGTATCTTTAAAAGCTTTTCCCGCAAGTGTTTTTTTTGAAGTATTCTTAGCTATGCATCTTCACTTTCAGAATACATTGTATTACAAGGATGTAATTTCAATTTTAAGCCATCCTGTAGTCGCTCCTTTGCTTCCAGATGCACCCCTAATCATCGCTCAACTTCACTCAAAGAATTTGACGCATCTTTCGTTAGACAAACTTTGTGAACTTGTGGAAGTAAAATATGTTCCAATAATCAAACTCTTATTTACCGACCTTCAAAATAATAGCAAGTACGTATTGAAAGTTTGTATCGACTTATTACTTATGCTGAAACGAACAGGTGAAGATGACCATATTGCCCGCCTCGTGCTTTACCAATTGTACTCTGTATTTGTCAAAATTCAAGCTCTTAATGAAAAGTTTTCTCATCTTAAAACAATTAAAACAGTTCAGGGTCTGTTTACCGAATTAATAGCGACTACTACCCTGGACTTTAAAGGTGATGCCTACGAGGGTCTGCAAATTATGGGAATACTGGAAACTAGGGTTCTCGATTTTGAAACAGTTATAGTAACTTCGGTTAACGAAGGAATTCTCCCGTCCGGAAAGTCGAATGCCTCATTTATAACTTATGATCTTAAACAGCAATTCAATCTTCCGAAGTATACTGAAAAAGACGCGATTTACACTTACCATTTCTATCATCTACTACAACGCGCAAAAGATATTACGCTGATATATAATAATCATACAGAAGGGCTTAATGCCGGGGAAAAAAGCCGATTCCTTTTGCAGCTGGAAATTGACAATCTCCCTCAACATAAAATTATCAAGTCGGTACTATCGCCAAAGATAAAGATAGAAGATCGAACCCTTAAGTCGATCGATAAAAATGAAGCAATACTCGAAAGATTAAAAGAAATAGCCGCAAAAGGTTTTTCACCATCTGCCCTTACTTCATATATAAGAAACCCTTTAGACTTTTATTATAAAAAAATTCTGAAAATCAATGAATTTGAAGAAGTTGAGGAAACAGTTGCTGCCAATACGCTAGGAACCATCGTACACGATACACTTGAAGCTTTCTATAAGCCACATGAAGGGGGTTATTTGACCTCAGAAATTCTTCATGCGATGAAAAATCGGATTGACCAAGAGGTGACGAAGCAATTTGAAAAAACCTTTAAAGGCGGAACTTATACTAGAGGAAAAAACTTACTTATTTTTGAAATTGCAAAACGATATATTGAGAATTTCATCAATTTTGAATTGTTGGAATTGGGTTCAGGAAATAAAATTAAAATTATACAAATCGAACGAAAACTCGATGTTGATATTCCTATAGAAGGGTTGAGATTTCCGGTAAAAATTGGTGGTACAGTAGACCGAGTAGACGAATTTAACGGGCGACTGCGTATTATCGATTATAAAACAGGAAAAGTTGAACAAGGCCATGTTGAAATTGTTGAATGGAATGATATGATATCCGACTATAAATACAGTAAAGCATTTCAGGTACTGGCATATGCTACCATGATTAATAGAGACATTACCATCAATGAAGCAGAAGCAGGGATTATCTCGTTTAAAAATCTGAATGTTGGATTCTTAAAATTTGGCACTAAAGATAAGCCTAGAAGCCAGAAAAAAGATCAAATTATAACTCAAGAATCCTTGGAGAAATATCTTGTTGAGCTTAAAACATTAATCCGAGAAATTTGTGACCCCGAAATACCATTTATTGAAAAGGAGATCGATTCATGAATATAATAAGAAATGCGGTATTAAAACGCAATGGACAGAAACCTATCGTTTATGATCTGTATTATAAACCTAGTAATTCTTTAAAACCAGTAGTAATATTTTGTCATGGGTATAAGGGGTTTAAAGATTGGGGGGCATGGGATTTGGTTGCCAAAGCATTCGCAGAGTATGGTTTCTTTTTTGTGAAGTTTAACTTTTCACACAATGGAGGCACCGTTCAGCAGCCCATTGATTTTCCCGACCTAGAGGCATTTGCACAAAATAATTTTACAAAAGAATTGGACGATCTGGAAAGCATTATTAACTATATCACTTCAGATAAAAAATACGCTACAGAAATAGAAGTGACAAATTTAAATCTCATCGGTCATAGCCGTGGTGGTGGCATCGTAATCATTAAGGCGGAAGAAGAGCCAAAGATTAATAGAGTTGTTACCTGGGCTGGCGTGTCCGATTTTAAAGCTCGCTTTCAAGAAAATTCTGAAGTATTTAAAGCCTGGAAGGAGACGGGTCGAACCTATGTCGAGAATGGTAGAACCAAACAAAAAATGCCGCACGATTGGCAATTCTATGAAAATTTTATAGCCAATAAAGAAAGACTACATATAAAAAGGGCCGTAGAAAACTTATCGAAACCACAACTTATAGTTCACGGGGTTGAAGATTCGACGGTAGGTTTATTGGAAGCTAAAGCGATTTCTCAATGGAATCCAAATAGTAAGTTTGTGATCTTAGAAGAAGCAGATCATGTCTTTGGTGCATCACACCCTTGGAACAAAGAAACATTGCCTGAACCTCTCTATTCCGCAGTTAATAAAACCATAGACTTTTTAAATCATTAGGGGAAAAAACCCTATGATTTTGGGATTATTAACTCTTGATTATTTTAAGTAGACGTAAGATATTTGAAATTCAAAACAAAGTGTTATGTCATATTTAGAATCAAGAATGTATTCAAAGAATCAGTGGCGAAAGATTTTAAGGGGTATTCCAAGCGAGGAAGACCTGGAGACTTTCCGTAAAGAAATAAAGATGTACAAGAAACTCGGTAAAAATGTCTCTCAGCTATCTATGTAGCATTTAAATTAGGCGAGTGACCGACCTTTCAATCTCACCTCTATCTTTTTCTTAATTTCGGTGAGTCTTTTCATTTGATCCATAATTTTAGGATCTTGATTTTCCTTGTAGATGGAGTTCAATCCGAGTATCAATTCTTTCACTTCACGAGACGCCATTATTCTTTCACTGGTATTTTGAAAAGAAAGTTTTCTCTGTTCAAATGCTGAGGCTTTATCTAATATATCCATTTATTCAATTTTTAAGGTATTCGTACCAAATTATACAAATATACTGGTGTAATCACTAAAATAACAGCGATTGTAATTGTTAAAACCAATACAACAATTATACTGTCTTATAACACTTTAGGCGATTACGTGAAATCTGCAAATACTTGTTAACTATACAAAACAACGAAGAAAAAAATAGTGTGGTATGGTTTTAACAAACCTTTATGATGTTTACCCGTCTCAGACTTAAATATATACAGTATTGGACCCATTAAAATTCTGCCGTTGTTTGGGTGACAATTTTCTGAATACACACAAACAATCATATCGCGCCACATCTTTTGGAGAACCAAGGTACAGCATATAAATAAGCATTGCTTTATGTGGAGAATATCCAATCAAGACGCCAAGGGCCATGACCAAGACAAGCTCTGCTTCGTCTTGGGTCGAACCTAAGTAGGGGATGCAAAAAAGCAATGCTTTCGCATTGCTTTTTGTGGAGAATATCGGATCAAGACGCCAAGGGTCTTGACCAAGACAAGCTCTGCTTCGTCTTGGGTCGAACCTAAGTAGGGGATGCAAAAAAAGCAATGCTATCGCATTGCTTTTTGTGGAGAATATCGGAGTCGAACCGATGACCTTTTGGCTGCCAGCCAAACGCTCTAGCCAGCTGAGCTAATCCCCCAATTATTTGCGAAAATAGTAAAAAAATTAATCTTGAACTTGTAAAACTAATAAAGGTTTATCTGTGTAGAACTCTTTTTTTAATACTACGTTCTTTTCCCATAATTTCTTAAAGAAGCCACGCTTTCTTCGAACTACACATAACATATCGGCATTGTGATCGTGGTAATGTGCTAAGACCGCTTGATACGTTGTTGCATTTTCAACTTTGGTGTAACTAGAACTCAACTTTTTAAGTTTATTGCTCACATCCTTCATGTCATCTGTAGTTTCGGGTGTTTCTACATGCAACAAGTGAATTTCAGTACCAAAGTTCTTAGTAAATCTACGAATTGGGTCCAGCATTTTCTTCTTTTCAAATTTTCCGTTTTTAAATGCCAAAAGCATAGTAGTTGGCTGTTTAAACGTAGTGCCTTCAGGAACAATTAATATTGGAATGTCGGTTCCCTTTAGTAATTTCCCTGAAGTATTTCCTAAAAACACCTCTTCACGTATCGAATTGCTTCGAGGAGAAAGTACCATTAAATCAATTGGAACATGTTTGTTGAATCGCGCCACCCCGTCCAACATACCTCCCTTTATTGGATGTGCGATTACGGTAACATCTTTGGTATTTACTTTAGACAATACTTCATTCAGTCTATTTTCAGAATCTTCTCTGATAATCGCGTTAACTTTAGTAAGACCACCCACCTTAGATAATTCCTGAAATACAGAAATAACATACACATAGGCATCCATCTCTTGGGCGAGATCGATTGCATATTGCAAATTGCTAACTGCATTTTGAGATGATCCTACTGGAACAAGAATATTTTTCATTTATTTATCGTATTAGCTATAAAGAATTTTGGAAGCCTGTGTTTTTCTAACTGGGGATTAGAAATATTTAAAACAGCAATTCATCAGTCCTTTAATTCTTTTATCTTTATTTATGATGCAAAATTAATTTTTAAATATGATTCGGAAGGCAAATCTGTCAGAAATTCAGCAAATTATAACAATTACGAAGGCGTGTGGGGATAAAATGAGCTCAGACGGCATCTTTCAATGGAACGAACACTATCCCAATATAGAAACTTTTATAAGTGACGTAAAAAAGCAACAATTGTATGTTTTACTAATTGAAACTATGGTAATAGGTTGCATTGTTATTTCTTCGGAAAAGGATTCAGAATACAATGATATTCAGTGGCTCACTAAAGATACAAATCAGTACTATGTACATCGCCTGGCCGTACATCCAAACTTTCAGAAACAGGGGCGCGCCAAACAACTTATGGACTTTGCTGAAGAATTAGCTCGGGATAATAAAATAACTTCAATAAGATTGGATACTTTCAGTCAAAATAAAAGAAATCAGCGATTTTATGAAGCTCGTGGTTACATACGCTTGGGAAATATTTATTTTCCTAAACAAAGTGAATTCCCCTTTTACTGTTATGAACTTATACTGAATAAATAATTCTTATAACCCGATATATTAGTAGCATGTGAATCTGGAGCCTTTCTATGATTGGAATGATTAATTTTGCAGCGTAAAATATGCAAACAACGAATATTTCATTCAAACGGATTCAACAATTGGCCATTCCGGCTATTGTTGCGGGTATCGCAGAACCGGTATTATCCAGTACAGATGCAGCGATAGTTGGCAATATCCCGCAATTTGGAACCGAATCACTGGCGGCCGTAGGAATTGTGGGATCTTTTCTATCGATGCTTATCTGGATTCTTGGCCAGACGCGTTCTGCCATATCGGCTATTATTTCACAAAATTTGGGCGCCGGAAATATTGATAATCTAAAAAATTTCCCCGCCCAGGCCATTTTCTTTAATGTTGGTCTAAGTATCATTGTTCTACTCGCTACATACTTTTTCGTGGAAGAAATTTTTAGATTTCTAAATGCCGATGGTCTCATCTTAAGTTATAGCATCGATTATTACAATATCCGTGTCTGGGGCTTTCCTTTAACACTTTTTACTTTTGCAGTTTTTGGTCTCTTCAGAGGGTTGCAGAATACTTTTTGGCCTATGATCATTGCAGCGATCGGAGCCATTTTAAATATTGGATTAGATTTCCTTTTCGTTTATGGGTATGAAAATTTTATTCCCGCAATGGGAATTAAAGGCGCCGCTTGGGCAAGTTTAATTTCCCAGGGAGTAATGGCCCTTTTAGCACTTGGATTTTTGCTATCCAAAACAGAAATCTCATTGAAACTTCGGTTTCCATTACATCCCGAGGTAAACAGACTAGTCACGATGAGTTTTAACCTATTTGTGCGCTCACTGGCTCTTAACGCTGCGCTTCTGCTGGCAGTACGAGAAGCCACCGGCTTAGGAAAAGAGTATATTGCCGCACATGCAATCGCTATAAATGTCTGGCTGTTTTCAGCATTCTTTGTCGATGGATATGGCGCCGCAGGAAATATATTGGGTGGTAAACTGCTTGGTGCCAAAGACTATACCTCACTCTGGAAACTCACAAAAAAAGTGAATTTATACAATCTTGGGATCGCGGGTTTGCTCACCGCGGCCGGATTAATTTTTTATAAACCTTTAGGCCTCCTGTTTAACAAAGATCCTGAAGTACTGTCCATTTTTTACGGTATGTTCTTTATGGTTTTAATTAGTCAGCCGCTTAACGCTATAGCATTTACCTTAGATGCGATCTTTAAAGGATTAGGGGAAATGAAATATCTCCGGAATGTATTACTCGGGGCTACTATTCTGGGCTTTTTTCCTGTCCTTTACTTTTCAAAATATATGGACTGGGGACTGACAGGCATTTGGGCTGCAATTCTGGTTTGGATCGCTTATAGAGCGGTCGCCCTGATTATTAAATTTCGAAAGAAGTATATTCCTTTAATCGAAAATTAGATACATTTACAAAAAATAGTTGCCAATGGACTTCTTTGATTTTTTTACCCAAAACGGGTTATTCTTATTACTTGGGCTGGTATTAGTCATTATTGTAATTGTAAACAAATTAAGGCGCCGAAAATGAGCAATATTCGCATTACAAAACAATTCTCATTTGAAACAGGGCATGCCCTCTATGGTTATGATGGCAAGTGTAGAAATGTTCACGGACACAGTTATAAACTTTCAGTAACTGTAATTGGAACTCCTATTGATGATTCATCCCATGTCAAATATGGAATGGTAATCGATTTTGGGGATCTGAAAAAGATTGTTAAGGAAGAAATTGTAGATGTCTTCGATCATGCTACCGTATTTAACAAAAACACACCACATGTAGAATTGGCAAAAGAATTGAGTGATCGCGGTCATAATGTACTTCTAGTAAATTATCAGCCCACCAGTGAAATGATGGTTATTGATTTTGCTGAAAAAATCAAAGCACGCCTTCCAAAGGGCATTCTTCTGCATTCATTAAAGTTACAAGAAACTGCTACCAGCTATGCCGAGTGGTTCGCTGATGAGAATGCTATGTGATATTTCCGGTCGCAAATGGCTCGCCATTAAAACCCTACACCTTTTAAAAGTGCCTGTGATATACTAATAACTGAATACTGAATTACTATCTTTGCTCAATGCAAATTCCGAAAGGCAAAAAAATTTATTTTTCCAGCGATAACCATTTAGGTGCTCCATCGCGTGATGAAAGTCTTCCCAGAGAGAAGAAATTTGTTCGATGGCTCGATACCATTAAAGAAGACGCTGCTGCAATTTTTCTATTGGGAGATCTTTTCGACTTTTGGTTTGAGTATAAAACTGTTGTTCCCAAAGGATTTGTTCGTGTTCTCGGAAAACTTGCAGAAATAAGTGATAGTGGTATTCCAATCTATTTTTTCGTCGGAAATCATGATTTGTGGATGCGCGATTACTTCGAAAAAGAACTCAATATCCCAACGTATCGAGATTCGAAAGAATTTGTTTTCAATGATAAACTCTTTTTAATAGGACATGGCGATGGAAAAGGTCCAGGTGACAAGGGTTATAAAAGAATGAAAAAAGTTTTTACCAATCCCGTTTTTAACTGGTTATTCCGATGGTTCCATCCCGAGCTCGGAATGAGATTAGCACAATATCTTTCAGTAAAAAATAAGCTCATTTCGGGCGAAGATGACAAAAAATTTTTAGGTGACGAAAACGAGTGGCTCGCTATTTATGCTAAACGTAAACTTGAAACAAAGCATTACGATTATTTTGTGTTTGGACATCGACATCTTCATATGGAAATTAAGGTAGGAGAAAATTCTACCTACTTTAATTTAGGTGATTGGATTAGCCATTATACGTATGGAGTTTTCGACGGTGAAACCTTCGAAATTAAAGAATTCACTTAATTATTTTAGTAGATATTCTAGTGTTAAAGCATCCAGTTTTCCATCCGGGAAAAGTCCGTTTTTTTCTTCAAAAGCCTTTAATGCTGCAAAAGTTTCAGCCCTAAACAATCCGTCGTGTTCTATCGAATCTCCTTTTTCGATCAAAATACGTTGCACTTCATAAACAAGTGGACTTCGCTCGCCTAATCGCAATGAATTTGCAGCAGGATTATTATAAAACATTTTAAGTATTAGCTTCTTTTTATCTTCTTCCTCGGAAGGCGTTACCGCAATTGTTTCTTCTTCAGAAGAATTTAGTAACTGTGATTCGTAAAACTTTACGTTGGCAAGTCTCTTGCGATACTCTGAAACTGCCGCAACGTCCTCCGCGTCATTATCTGCCGGATTTCTCACATCGATGCTTTCGGCACTCCATTGAGTTGCCACATAGCCATTTAACGACTCGACAGCTTCGTAATAGTCTAAAAGAAGTCTTTTGTCTACAGAGTTCGGTTGTATCGTTTCCGGTACTTTGTATTCGTATTCAGAAAGCGAAAAACGCTGGTATTTCTTATATTGTCCGTAACCTATAATTACTACAATCACAAGTAAGAGGAAGATGATTATTTGTTTCATCGATAAATGTCGTTTAGTACCTTAAAAATATGAAAATTTAAGTTAGGCTTTGATATCTTTTAACCGAAGCTGTATACTTACATTCCCTTGCCACTCATTTTCATCGATTACAAAGGCAGCTTTAAACGGCTTCCCATTGCAGGCAATGTCTAGCTTATCTCCCATTGAAAATCCTATCCCAACAAATTTAGCCGACTTGCCTTGTTGCATTGTTAGTCGCAAGTGCGTCTTGTCCTCCCCTACGCATTTTCCCCATCCCGTCTCATAAACATCCTGCGCCATAAATACGGGTGTTCTATTGCCGGGTCCAAAAGGGGCGAACTGCTTTAACACTCTGTAAAGTTTTGGTGTAATTTCGCTTAGTTTTATCTCAGAATTGATTACAATTTCGGGGGACAATAGTTTCGGGTCTATGGTTTCTGAAACGACTTTTTCGAATTCAGTCTTGAAGTTTTCATAATCCTTTTCAATAAGTGTAAGTCCGGCTGCATACATATGTCCACCAAATTGTTCAATATATTCAGAGCAAGCTTCCAAAGCGTTATATACATCAAATCCCTTTACCGATCTCGCTGAAGCCGCCAGTCTTTCACCACTCTTGGTAAATACCAGCGTGGGTCGATAATAGGTTTCTATAAGGCGTGAAGCTACAATTCCGATAACTCCTTTGTGCCAGTCCCCTTTATAAACAACCGTTGTAAATCGGCCTTCTTCCTTGTTTTCAGCAATCTGATGCAACGCTTCTTGCGTAATTCGCTTATCGGCTTCCTTTCTATCTGTATTGAATTGCTCTATTTCGGACGCAAATTCATGTGCTCGCTGCAGATCAGTCTCTGTAAGTAATGTAACTGCATGATTTCCATGCTTCATTCTTCCCGCTGCGTTTATTCGGGGTGCAATAATAAAAACTACGTCAGTTATAGTTAGCGTCTCCTTTTTTACTTGTTTCAAAATGGCTTTAAAACCGTTCCGCGGATTAGAATTAATCACTTTTAGTCCATAATACGCCAAAATCCTGTTTTCACCAATGATAGGCACAATATCGGCACCAATAGCTGTGGCAACCAGGTCGAGGTACAACAACAAATCTTGTATCCCTAAGTTTCTTTTTTCTGAAAGCGCCTGAATCAATTTAAACCCAACTCCGCACCCGCATAGTTCTTTAAACGGATATTCACAATCTGCCCGTTTCGGATCTAAAACAGCGATTGCTTCGGGAATTTTATCACCGGGTCTATGATGATCACAAATAATAAAATCGACTCCTTTATCAGAAGCATATGCTACCTTGTCGATAGCCTTAATGCCGCAATCGAGTGCAATGATCAACGAAAAATCATTGTCGGCCGCAAAATCAATTCCTTTATACGAAATTCCATAGCCTTCATCATACCTATCCGGAATATACGTATGTACGTTCGGATAGTAAGTTCTTAAATAGGAAGAAACCAAGGCGACACTCGTAGTACCGTCCACATCATAATCTCCATAAATTAGTATATTTTCTTCGGAAGATATTGCCGTTTCAATTCTGGAAACTGCCTTGTCCATATCCTTCATTAGAAAAGGATCATGTAAGTCGTCTAAACTTGGTCGAAAGAATTTTTTTGCAGCATCAAATGTTTCGATTCCTCGTTGTACCAACAATGATGCTATTATCTGATCGACTCCTAATTCTTCAGAAAGTTTCTTTGTTTTCTGAAGATCGGGCTTGGGTAGTATTGTCCATCGCATAAATCAAATAAGAGCTTTAAAGGGAGCCGAAGGATAAAGGTACAAATACATTTTTGATTTTGGGATGTAAAGGTATTTCTCCCTGAAAAGAAGAGTACTTTTCATCTGGTACTCAGTAATTTCCCTTAACCAATATGGAGTGTTTATTGACTAATTATCAGCTATTTAACTTGGGATAGACATGGCTTAACAATCTAATTTAGCCATCTGTAGTTAATTGATTACAGGGAACAAAAAATTTAAAAAATAAAATTATGAAGTACACACTGAAAGGCCGATTGCATAGCGCAATTTGCGATGGACATGAATTAGCTATCAGCAACACCAAAGTTAGATTGTATAGCTTACTAAGAGAAGTGAATGAAGTAGCGGCATTTACCGCAGCACAAAGCAAAGAAATTATTCAGGTATTTGAGGAAAATGAGATCAAAGCTCGAAAGAAAGAATTACTTGCGGAAACAACAACAGACGAGGAAGGGAACTATGAGTTCAACTTCGATAGTAAAAAAACCAATTACTCCGGAGGTGTAATTGCAATAACGCTATTTTACGATAACATTCCGGAATATGGACAAAAAGGTACCAAACTCCCGAAACGATTTAAGCCTTTTGAAATATTAATGGATGTAATACAGCCCAAATGGCGAGAGACAAATAGCGGCCTGGTAGCGGGATGGAATTACGGAATACTAAAAAGAGTATGGTGCTATATTCTCTCCCGATTAGATATATGGGTGATTTGCGGAACCCTAAGTAATTGTGAATCACAAGCTCCGTTAAAAGGTATAGAAGTAATCGCGATGGACGATGATATTATCACAGACGATCTTCTTGGAAGTGCCGTAACTAATGATGCCGGACAGTTCTGTATTTATTACCGGTCTATAGATTTCAAAAAGACCTTTCTATCTCCTTGGATTAATGTAGAAACAACACCCGTTTTCAATTTTGACAACGGACCGGATATCTATTTTAAATTTGCCGTTGGAGGAAGTGAATTTTTTGCAGAAAGCCCATCCGAAGCCCAAAAACCCAGTAGAAAGAACGTAGGAAATTGTTTATGTGTGAACCTTTGTTTAAAAACGACTCCACAAGGAAGTACAGACGATCCTATAACAGGCTTTTATCAAATAGGAAATGCAAGAAAGTATCATCCCGTATTGAGCATCGATCCTGCAAATGGTAAGACGACTGGTATGCCGAACGCGTCTTTCAATAATCAAGCATTCTATAACACATTAGATCTAAGAGGTTCGCTTACTAAAAAATTAAATGGACAGCCACTGGAATATAAGTTTGAATACGCGAAAGTGAGTAGCCCTTCAATCGATATAAGTACTATTCCTAGCGCAGCTTGGAAACCCGTTACAGAAGCTCATATGGCGAAGAATGAGATTGCTACCAAAACCATACAAATCTTTCCAGTGTGGAAATATCGTTCGTTTGCGATAAAAGGAAGCGATACACCAACCTTTTTTGGTGATGAGAGAAAAGTAAATGTGACTGCAGATCATTGGATTCAGGTACCTCAAGATGCCAATATCAGCTTTAATGATTCCTTGATCAAATTGGTTTCAAATACACTTACCAATGGATCCGTAGATAAAACTGGTCTGGTTCAAGGAACTAGTTCTGCTCCCTTGCAGAAAAATGAATATTTCGCCCTACGAATGTGGAAGCGTGAAATTGGTAATATTGCTAGTGAAACACCAGCAGGATTCTCAAGACCGCTGGCCATTTTCAACACAAAATACGATGGAATACCTCAAGGAGGATCCTGGTTACCAACTATAAGTAATGGAGAACTTGGAATCGCCTGCTTAGATTTGAAGGAGCTAATTGGCGGAGGTTGTAATAAAATTACAGATACAATAAATGTAAAATATACTGCGGCCAATCCGAATCTTGGAAATGTTGCAATAACCTTTACAGGGCAGGGAGCCACCAATAACTTCGAAGCCATTATATTTCCTAGTCCCGGGGAAGAAGCTTTCGGGACTTCCAAGTATCTTGGTAATTTTGGAGATTTGAAGCCTTGTGCTTATGAAATTCGTTTATCGGCAGAACTAAATTTAACAGATGGGGAAGATCAGCATCAGGGCATTTGGGATCGTATACTTTTCTGCAGATAGGTTTTTTTGAATTAAACCCAATACGACTATGGTATGTTATTACAATATACTGTAGTCGTTTTTTTATTTGAGTAGCTCTTTAACTTTATTAGAATATACTTTTGAGAATTTGTACTTTCGGTATTCTAAAACAATAATCCATGCCATTAGTTACACCTCTTTCGCCCGATCACGATAACGATACCAAACAACTTGCAGAGTTTTTTAACGAAACTCTTGGGTTTTGTCCAAATAGTGTACTTACTATGCAGCACCGACCGGCGATAAGCAAAGCTTTTATTAATCTCAACAAAGCTGTAATGGCAAATGAAGGCAGAGTCACATCGGCATTAAAAAGAATGATCGCCTGGGTGAGTAGTAATGCAACCGGGTGTCGTTATTGCCAGGCGCATGCAATTCGTGCAGCAGAAAGATACGGAGCAGAGCAAGAACAGTTAGATAACATATGGGAGTACAGAACACATCCCGCATTTTCGGAAGCTGAAAGAGCGGCATTAGATTTTTCACTGCTGGCGTCTCAGGTTCCAAACGGAGTTGATGAAGAAATAAAAAAACGCTTATACGAGCATTGGAATGAAGGTGAAATCGTTGAAATGTTAGGTGTTATATCACTATTTGGATACCTAAATCGCTGGAACGATTCGATGGGAACTAGCATCGAAGATGGCGCTGTTGAAAGTGGTGATCAATACCTCGGAAAGCACGGTTGGAATAAGGGGAAACATATATAGCGGCATGACTGTTTCACCATTATATTATTGACCTTAATATAAAATTATGAATACTTCTAATAAGTTAACTGACGAAGAATTTAGTAAGCGATTTGAAAATTGCACCCTAGATCCTTCTTCATTTAATCACCGAGCCCATATTCGCTTGGCGTGGATTTATATTTCGAAGGAAGGCAGAGATAAAGCCGTAGAGTTATGTTGTGAACAAATTAAACGCTTTGATGCCTGTCATGGTGACGGAAAAAAGTTTCATAAAACCTTAACTGAAGCTTCAGTAAGAGTGGTTTATCACTTTTTTCTGAAAGCTACTTCTAATAGTTTTGTAGATTTTATGGCTGAATTTCCAATGC
The DNA here is from genome assembly GCA_965367015.1 of uncultured Ulvibacter sp. GTDB lineage: Bacteria > Bacteroidota > Bacteroidia > Flavobacteriales > Flavobacteriaceae > CAXBES01. The sequence continues at coordinate 10,427 of CBDUGY010000028.1, read as the reverse complement.
TTCGTACAAATTTTAAAACATTGCTTACCACCCACTACAGCCTCAATTTAATTTCTGCTGAAGAAGCCAAATTAAGGTATTTAGAACCCGACCTGTTACCATTCGATTAGTTAGTGAGGATTTCTCTAATTCTTTTTTTTAAAGAATCTACAACTTCCCCTTCAAACCATGGGTTCTTCGTTCTCCAAAATCGGTTCACCGGCGAAGGATGGGGCAATATCCAATACTGAGGAAGGTAATCTTTATATTGTCGAACTTTTTCAGTTAAATTTCGAGTATCACCCGGCAAATAATAGGAAGAGGCATAGCTTCCAATCAATAAGATCAGCTGTGTTTTAGACAAACGTTTAAAAACTGTATCATGCCATTGAGGGGCGCATTCTTTTCTGGGGGGTAGGTCGCCTGTTTTAGCTTTCCCTGGATAACAGAACCCCATAGGGAGAATCGCAAAATTATCGGTATTGTAGAAAGTACTCTCATCAACTCCAAGCCAGTCCCTCAGTTTTTTTCCGCTTTGATCCATCCAGGCTACACCAGATTCGTGTACAATCCGTCCGGGTGCCTGACTTATTATAATTATCTTAGATTTTTCTGAAGCCTCTACAATAGGTCGCGGGCCCAACGGTAAGTGTAATTTACAAATTTCGCATTTTCTTATGTCCTCTAGTAATTGCTTCATTTACTTCTTCCCTCCCACAACTATAACGATCTCGCCTTTTGGAGGCTTAGCCTCATAATATTTCAAAACCTCGGCGCATGTTCCTCTAATCGTTTCTTCGTGAAGTTTGGTGAGCTCTCTGGAAACTGAAATACTCCTTTCTGCACCAAAATATTCAACAAATTGCGTTAAGGTTTTTAGCAATTTATGAGGAGACTCATAAAAAATAATCGTCCGCGTTTCTTCGGCGAGGATTAGTAGGCGAGTTTGCCGCCCTTTTTTTACAGGTAAAAATCCTTCAAATACAAATTTATCGTTCGGGAGCCCACTATTTACGAGCGCGGGAACAAAAGCCGTGGCTCCCGGAAGACAATCCACTTCAATGCCGGCTTCAACGCAAGCACGCGTCAATAGAAATCCGGGATCACTTATAGCAGGGGTTCCGGCATCACTAATTAAGGCGATAGTCTCACCCGACTTTATTCTTTGCACAATCGATTGAGTAGTCTTATGCTCATTATGCATATGGTGAGATTGCATATGAGTTGTAATTTCAAAATGCTTCAACAGTTTTCCGCTTGTACGTGTATCTTCAGCTAAAATTAGATCAGCTTCCTGCAGTACATCGACAGCGCGGAAGGTCATGTCTTTTAGATTCCCAATAGGGGTTGGTACAATGTATAATTTTCCCATATAGTTAAGGTCTAACAACTTTTCCGAAGAAGTAAGAGAGTAACAGCACCACCATTCCGAATAATGGCAACATCGTATTGTTATCCCCTGCGTAATAGTGAGCGAAAAAAGCCAAAATTAGATCAAAAAATAGTCCTGCGTAGGTCCATTCTGTTAGCCAATCACTGCAACGTGAAACCACGATTAATACGGCTAGTATCTTCGCAATTGCCGAAGGAATCACTAAATATTCAGGATAATTCAAAGCTACAAATATCCCCTTCACGGTCTCTGTATTTGTAAGATACATCCCCGCAGAATAAAGAAATATAGCGCATAAAAGTATAGTACTTAGCCAGTAAATAGCTTTTAGCGCTTTCATTTATTTTAATTAAAACTTTTCTCGATGATATTCATAAATCGTTCTCCATACTCTTCTTTTTCCTGCCAATAATTATAATCCGGTTTTATTTTTCCGTTTATAAACATGGAAGCTTCATCATAAGAATTCATAGTGCCTATTTGTGAGATGACTCTCGTAAAATCTTCCGCCTTTCCATTGAAAAGATGTTTTATAAAGGCCAGTCTATCATTAAGTCCTACCTGTAATCCCTGATTTATCTTATCATTAATTGAACGCGGTTTATTTTGTTCTGAATTGATATTCGTAGGATGATTCTTAGTATTTAAATCAAGCGGAAAAGCTTCAGCATCATGCTCTTCTATCACGTCAATCCCTTTAGCAGGCTGTTTTCGTTCGAAAGTAGGCGTTTGCTGATAGTTGGAAGCAAACTCTTCTAAATCATTTTTTACATACTTCTTTTGCGGAAGAACCTCTTGGAGCATTTCATCTACCTGATGTGTATCCGAGGGCATTTGCGCAACGATATCTTTGATTTTCTCAATAACAGGCTCTGCCAATTCATCTTTATGCTTGGGTTGCGGAACCGGTTTTGGATCTGAAAACCAATTTTCTTCCCGGAAACTTTTGGAGTCTAGCGCAACTTCAACAGATTCTACGGAATGACCCTTGAGTTGTGATTCAAGATATTCTAACACCGCCAACTTTTCATGCAATCGTGCTACAGTCTTTTTCATCGCTGAACTATCAAAGGATTTTTCATCCTCCAAGATTTGCTCTGCAAGCGCAATGATCTGTGATCTGATCTTCTTTTTCATCTAGTATTTAGTTTTATTCCGATTTAAAAACGAGAAATTATAATCGTTACGATCCTCATTGTTAAGTTTTTCGTTGTCTCGATCAATCAACAATTGTTCGTTTCATAACTTTTAAAATTATTCTCTTATTCTCTATTTTGTTTTTATAAATTTACGCATCCTTTATGTAAACGTCAACTATTTTTGTTTTCTTGTATCATAGCTTTATATTTTCCACGTTTTAACGTATAACTGTGTGAATTTTTACTTGCGTAATCGGTATATAAAAAAGGTCGTTCACTTAATTTAAACTTATGTTTCTCGAAAATACTGTCAATCAAAAAGAACAATTTGGCTGGATCGAAGTGATCTCGGGCTCAATGTTTTCGGGAAAGACTGAAGAACTGATCCGCCGTTTGAAACGTGCTAAATTTGCCCGCCAACGCGTAGAAATATTCAAACCAAACGTAGACGTACGATACGACGAAGACAAAGTCGTTTCCCACGATAGTAATGAAATACGCTCCACTCCAGTACCTGCAGCAGCTAATATTCCTATCTTAGCCGACAATTGTGACGTGGTGGGAATTGATGAAGCGCAGTTTTTTGATGACGAGATCGTAAAGGTTTGCAACGATTTGGCAAATCGTGGCGTAAGAGTTATCGTCGCCGGATTAGACATGGACTATAAGGGAAATCCTTTTGGACCCATGCCCGCACTTATGGCAACTGCAGAATATGTCACTAAAGTCCACGCTGTTTGTACACGTACGGGAAATCTTGCAAATTACAGCTATCGCAAAGCTCATAGTGACGATTTGGTTTTACTAGGCGAAACGGAAGAGTACGAGCCTTTAAGCAGAGCTGCCTATTACAAGGCAATGCTCCGCGAAAAAGTGAGTAAAATGGAAGTTAAAGATCCCGAAGAATTTCCTTCCAAAAAGCAAGCCTGACCAATGCCAAAAGCTACCGAAACAATTTTAGAAATAGACCTCAACGCGCTGGGTCATAATTATCGATATCTCACTTCTAAACTGAAATCAAAAACCAAAGTCATGGCCGTAGTAAAAGCGTTTGGCTACGGAAGTGATGCAGTCGCGGTATCAAAAGAACTTGTTAATCTAGGAGTAGATTATTTTGCGGTTGCATATTCCAGCGAAGGAGAAATGCTGCGTGATGAGAGTATCGAAACTCCGATTTTGGTATTACATCCCTTGCCTTCCAATTTTGATGTAATACTTGAACGCTGTCTAGAGCCAAGTATCTATTCACGAAAAATGCTCAAAGATTTTATTTTATTTGCTGAAGAGAAAAAACAACAGTCATATCCCATTCATCTAAAATTTAATACCGGACTCAACCGACTCGGATTTTCGGAAAATGATATTTCGTGGATCGCTGAAGAGATTTCTAAGTGCTCGGCAGTAAGAATTAAATCTGCGTTTTCCCACCTTGCCGCAAGCGAAGATGCTTCGGAAGAAGTGTTTACCAGAAAGCAATTAGCACGTTTTCAGAAAATTTCTTCTCAGCTTTCAGAAGCAATAGGATATATGCCGATGCTTCATACTTTAAACACTTCGGGCATCATAAATTATCCTGAGGCACAATATGACATGGTGCGTACAGGCATTGGTTTATATGGCTTCGGAAATGATACGGAAGAAAATAAGAATCTTATACCCATTGCAAGCCTGAAAACAGTGATCTCTCAGATACATAAGATCGAACCCGGAGAAAGTGTGGGCTATAATCGTGCTCTCATAGCCAAAGAAATCATGAAAACAGCAACTCTGCCGGTAGGTCATGCCGATGGTATTAGCAGAGCATATGGGAATAGAATAGGTTGGGTAAGTATCAATGGGCATAGCGCTCCTATTGTTGGAAACGTGTGTATGGACATGATCATGGTCGATATTTCAAAAATAGAGTGTCAAGAAGGTGATGAGGTGGTTGTGTTTGGTAAGAATCCAACGGCCGAAAAACTTTCAGAAGCAATAAATTCTATCCCTTACGAGTTGCTTACGGCTATATCTCAACGCGTTAAACGTGTTATTTGTCGAAAACCAATGTGAATTCACCTACATTTAATACAAGCAATCAAGATTTTACCTAAATTCGGGGCTTATTAACTCATAAACCCATCAATAATGTTAAAAGAATTTAAGAATTTTATTATGACCGGCAATGTCCTAGATTTGGCAATCGCCGTAATTTTGGCAGGAGCCGTAGGTCTTGTAGTCAATGGATTTGTAACCGATATCATGATGCCAGTTGTTGGACATTTTGCCGGCGGTGTAGATTTTGCAGACATGAAGATCGTTCTTGATGAAGCGGTTATCGCGGCAGACGGAACTGTCACAAAACCCGAGAATGCCCTTATGTATGGAAAATGGGTAAATGCAATAATTAATTTAATAATTGTTGGATTTGTATTATTTATGATCGTTAAAGCATACAATAAAACAAAGAAACCGGTTGTAGAAGCTCCAGCAGCACCTGCAGGTCCGACTCAAGAAGAGTTGTTAATGCAAATTCGTGACGAACTAAGAAAGAAGTAAAATTTTTCGTAGCAACCGCTGCACTATATATTCTAACTAAACCCTCCAAAGTATAACGCTTTGGAGGGTTCTTTTTTTATATTTTTATTCTGAAATAATTAAAAGCTAAGTTTTACATTTACAATTCAAATTCAACAAAATGAAATTAGCAGTTGTAGGTGCAACCGGAATGGTAGGAACGGTAATGTTAAAAGTTCTTGCCGAGAGAAATTTTCCTGTAACCGAATTATTACTTGTTGCTTCAGAAGCTTCTGTAGGAAAAACTCTGGACTATAAAGGAACTTCACACACCCTTATCAGTATGCAAGATGCCATTGCAGCCAAACCCCAAATTGCTATATTTTCGGCCGGAGGAGACACGTCAAGGACTTGGGCTCCAAAATTTGCGGAAGTGGGTACCACGGTGATTGATAATTCATCAGCTTGGCGTATGGATCCAACAAAAAAACTGATTGTCCCGGAAATCAATGCGTCGATTCTTTCTTCCGAAGACAAGATCATCGCAAATCCCAATTGTTCCACCATTCAATTAGTGATGGCACTTTCTCCACTTCATAAAAAATATAAGATGAAACGGGTAATTGTCTCTACCTATCAATCGGTTTCAGGAACGGGAGCCAAAGCTGTAAAGCAATTAGATAATGAAACTGCCGGGATTGGTGGGGAAATGGCATATCCTTATCCAATTCATAGAAACGCGCTTCCTCATTGTGATGTTTTTGAAGAGAATGGTTATACTAAAGAAGAAATGAAACTTGCCCGTGAACCACAAAAAATTTTAGACGACCGAACTTTTTCGGTATCGGCAACCGCCGTTCGTATCCCAACTGCCGGAGGACATAGCGAGTCTGTAAATGTTGAATTTTTGGAAGATTTCGATCTTAACGATGTACGTAAATTATTACACGATACACCGGGAATTGTAGTACAAGATAACCCCGACACCAATACTTATCCCATGCCTATATATGCCCACGATAAAGACGATGTATTTGTTGGACGTATTCGCAGGGATACCACTCAGCCGAATACATTACATATGTGGATAGTTAGCGATAATTTACGAAAAGGCGCAGCCACAAATGCGATTCAGATCGCCGAATATCTTCTACAGCATTCCCTCGTCTAATTGTTGGTTGTAAGTGTTTTCAGGATGAAGCGTTTAATCGACGGTAACCAATAGCCCCTTTCATGAAAACTCTTCACCTAATTCTTAGAATTAGTCCGGGGCTTAATTTACTAACCTTTAGTTTGAATAAATAAATTTACCTAACATTGGCTCCGCTGTTCCAATGGCCGCTATTCACAGTTATTTAATTTGCAAAAATTGGGACCCGTATCGCTCTCTGTATATATGAAAAGTTGAGAATTTAAAGTTCAGATGCAGGTTTAAAAAATTTGAACCCGCGTCTTATTTTTTTAAGTATCTTTAAAATCAAACACTTAAAACCATCTTTATGAATTCAACCTTTACAAAGATCCTTCGCCTTATCTTAGCGTTAGGATTAATCGTTTTCGGACTAAATAAATTTATAGGTTTTATGCCAATGCCGGAACTTCCGGCACAAGCAGCCGACTTTATGAGTTCCCTTAATGCAACCGGTTACGTTCTTCCCATTGTTGGCGTTCTGGAAGTTTTTATTGGCCTTTTGTTGCTTTTTAATAAAGCAGTTCCTTTTGCCTTATTATTGCTGGCACCAATTTCGGCTAACATTTTATTATTTCACATATTTATGGATCTTCCGGGAATCTGGGGTGCTCTCGTAATAGCTATTATAAACGTGATTCTCATCTATAAACACTGGAAATTATATCGACCCCTGTTTTAAACATTTTCTTTTTTATTACTGAAAAGTTGTTTCTAACAGGTTTATAAACCGCTGAAACCTTTCTTTTTACTATTTTTAGGGCATCAAAACTTGAAAAATGAAAAATTTAATCATCCTTGTTTTACTTGCCCTAACTGTTTTCGCGTGTAAAACTGAAGAAACAAAAAAAGAGAAGATCGCTGTGAATTACATCGAAACAAAAAAAGTAGATACTGTTGATACCTATTTTGGAACTGAAGTGCAAGACCCTTATCGCTGGCTGGAGGATGACCGAAGCCCCGAAACCGAAGCCTGGGTTAAAAATGTAAATGAAGTTACTTTCGATTATCTTGATAAAATTCCTTTTAGAGAGGAATTGAAGGAACGACTTACTAAACTTTGGAATTATGAAAAAGTAGGTGCGCCATTTAAAGAAGGAGATTATACTTATTTCTATAAAAACGACGGACTCCAAAATCAATATGTTGTGTACCGCTATAAAACAGGAGATGATCCTGAAACCGCCACTGTATTTCTAGACCCAAACACCTTTAAAGAAGATGGTACCATTTCTCTTGGTGGACTTAGCTTTTCTGACGATGGAAAAACCGCTGCTTACAGCATTTCTGAAGGAGGTAGCGATTGGAGAAAAGTACTGGTTATGAATACGGAAACCAGAGAGATTATTGAAGATACTTTAATCGACGTGAAGTTTAGCGGACTTTCATGGAAAGCAAATGACGGATTTTACTATTCGAGCTACGACAAACCTAAAGGAAGTGAGCTCTCAGCAAAAACTGATCAACACAAATTATTTTATCACAAACTTGGTACTTCTCAAAAAGCAGACAAGCTTATCTATGGAGGAACAGCTGCAGAGAAACATCGTTATGTTGGAGGGAATGTAAGTGAAGATAATAGATACTTGCAAATATCTGCGAGCACCTCGACATCAGGTAATAAATTGTTCTTAAAAGACCTATCTAATCCCAATAGTAAACTCATTACTATTTTAGATAATACCGAAAGTGATTCCTACATTATTGAAAACGTTGGAACCAAGTTGTATATCGTAACAAACATGAACGCGCCTAACAAAAAAATAGTAACAGTAGATGCCTCGAACCCGTCTCCCGAAAATTGGGTTGACTTTATTCCGGAAACTGAAAATGTATTAAGTCCGGGAACGGGTGGCGGCTACTTTTTCGCGAATTATATGGTCGATGCGGTTTCAAAAGTAATGCAATATGATTACGATGGAAAATTAGTGAGGAATGTTGAGCTCCCCGGTGTAGGAAGTGTTGGAGGATTCGGTTCAAAAAAAGAGGAAACAGAATTGTACTACTCATTTACGAACTACGTTACTCCCGGAAGTATCTATAAATATAATATTGCTGAAGGTACTTCAGAATTGTATCGAAAACCAGAAATTGATTTTAACCCTGAAAACTATGTGAGCGATCAAGTATTCTATACCTCAAAAGATGGAACGAAAGTACCCATGATTATCACCCATAAAAAAGGTTTGAAACTTGATGGTAAAAATCCAACCATCCTTTATGGTTATGGCGGATTCAACATAAGTCTTACACCCAGTTTTAGTATAACTAATGCTGTCTGGATGGAACAAGGAGGTATTTACGCTGTTCCTAATCTACGTGGAGGGGGTGAATATGGTAAGAAATGGCACAATGCTGGTACAAAGATGCAAAAGCAAAATGTTTTTGACGATTTTATCGCCGCAGCCGAATACCTTATTGAAAATAAATACACTTCAAAAGATTATCTCGCAATTCGAGGAGGTTCGAACGGAGGCTTACTCGTTGGAGCAACGATGACCCAGCGACCAGATCTTATGAAAGTAGCACTCCCTGCCGTTGGAGTTTTAGACATGCTGCGTTACCATACATTTACGGCCGGTGCCGGTTGGGCTTACGATTATGGAACATCCGAGGAAAGCCAAGAAATGTTTGAATATTTAAAAGGTTACTCCCCCGTACACAATGTAAAGGCAGGTGTTGAATACCCGGCGACACTAATAACGACAGGAGATCATGACGATCGCGTTGTTCCGGCACATAGTTTTAAATTTGCAGCCGAACTTCAGGAAAAACAGGCCGGAGATAATCCTGTACTAATTAGAATTGAAACCGATGCCGGTCACGGCGCAGGAACCCCGGTAAGCAAAACTATTGAGCAGTATGCAGATATTTTTGGGTTCACACTTTATAATATGGGTTATGAAGTATTACCGGAGAAGGTAAACACAAAAGTGAAAGAGTAGTATCTTACCCTAAATTTAATAAATAATGTTTAATCCTCTTGTCCCCTTAATTAAGGGAATGTGGGTTTTCAAAAGATTCTGAAAACTTTAAGGGGTTGATCTTAATTCTATGTTAGAGGTCGATATAAATTCCTTTGGTTATTCAAATGAGCAAATTCTTCATAATATTTCATTCAAATTAAATGAAGGAGCACATCTAGCGGTTTTAGGAGAAAGTGGCTGCGGAAAATCAACCTTGCTTCATCTAATTTATGGCCTTCTTCATTTAGAAAACGGAAGCATATATTGGAATGAAAAACGGCTATTAGGCCCAAAACACAACCTTATTCCTGGCGAGACCTTTATTAAACTGGTAGCTCAGGAATTCAATGTAATGCCTTTTATTTCTGTTGCTGAAAATATCGCCACACATCTTTCACGATTGGACGAAACTCAAGATGCTCGTAGAGTTTCAGAATTACTGAAAGTAGTCGATATGGAGGCTTTTAGGGACACTATGGTAAAAAACCTGAGTGGAGGTCAGAAACAACGCGTTGCGCTTGCTAAAGCCTTAGCTGAAACTCCTAACCTGCTGTTACTCGATGAACCTTTCAGCAACATAGATACATTCAGAAAAAACAAACTGCGCAGAAATTTGTTTTCCTATTTAAAAGAGAATAATATTAGTTGTATTACTGCAACACACGATAGCGAAGAGGCATTGGGTTACGCCGACGAAATGCTAATTTTAAAGGAAGGAGCTGTAGACGTTCAAGGTACTCCGGAGCAGGTTTACAGCAATATTAATTCTGTATACCAAGCAGGTTTCTTCGGAGAGATGACAGTACTCCCTTCAAAGTTTTTTCCTTCGAAAAAGCTTTCAGAAGATATAATCTTTTTTCCATATCAGTTAAAAGTATCTGAAAAAGACACCCCACTGAAGGTAACGGTAAAAAAATGGTATTTTAGAGGAAGCCATTATCTTATTCATGCAACCTTGAAGGATACGGAAGTCTTTTTTGAACATCCTGAAAAATTGATAATAGGTAAAATTTATAATATTTCCGCCATATGAGAACAATTGTACTTCTTTCTGCTATGTTTATTACTCATTTCTTGCAAGCGCAAAATCCCTCAGATTCGTATGAGGAAAAAGTCGAAACTCTTGATAGTACTATAAAAACACTTTACAGTCATGCTTGGAAAATGGGTGGCGATTCGCCTCGACATATCGCTTCAGAAATTTTGCAAATGGAATTCATTTTAAAATCCTTAATGGATTTAGAAAAAGCCAAACCTGCCGAGAAGCG
>CBDUGY010000027.1:0-26182 GCA_965367015.1 uncultured Ulvibacter sp. | reverse complement strand
TAATAAAGAAAAGGAAGCTGATAGTATTTTCAATAAAATTGAAACGGAATATCTGTCAGCAAAAAAAATCGCGGCAAATGCAACAAAAATACCAACAGTTCTTAGTGGCGCTATGTATAAAGATATTTGGTACCTACCACAAGGAGACAGTTGGGCAGCTCAATTTATTTCGGATGCTAACGGTAACTATTTATGGAAGGATAGCAGTGGAATGGGAAGCAGCTCGCTTAATCTGGAAACTGTATTGGATAAAGGACAAAAAGCTGAGTTCTGGATCGCTCCGGGGCAATTTACCAGCCTTGAACAGTTAAAAGATACCCACACAGTTTACAGCGAGTTTGATGCTTTTAAAAATAAAAATGTATACAATTATACCAAGAATAAAGGAATCACCGGCGGCGTTTTATATTACGAGTTAGCTCCTAATAGGCCGGATATTGTTTTAAAAGATATCATAAAAATTTTACATCCAAAGCTACTACCGGAACACGAATTATTCTTTTTCAGTAAACTAGATTAATGCAAAATTCAAATACATACACAGTTTACTTTGTATTCCTTACCATTCTCTTAGTTGTGGTATTTGTTTTCAATATAAGTTTAGGATCGGTAGCAATTCCTGTAAACGAGGTCCTTTCAGGCTTATTTGGAGGCGAAACATCAAAGTCAACCTGGAAGTACATTTTAATCGATTACCGTCTTCCAAAGGCAATCACAGCCGTCTTAGCGGGTGCCGGTCTTTCTGTTGCCGGACTTTTAATGCAAACCCTCTTTAGAAATCCTTTGGCAGGTCCGTTTGTTCTTGGCTTAAGCAGCGGCGCAAGCTTAGGTGTCGCCCTTTTAATTCTGGGGGCAGGTATTTTTGGAGGTTTCTTTGGAAATCTATTGTTAAACGAATGGAGCCTTGTAATCGCTTCAGCATTGGGGAGCTTTTTGGTATTACTCGCCGTCCTGGCAGTTACTTTCAGAATTAAGGATACAATGGCGATATTGATTATCGGACTTATGTTCGGAAGTGTTACTGCGGCTGTAGTTGGGGTATTGTCTTACTTCAGCAACGCCGAACAACTCCAGCAATATATCTTTTGGAGCTTCGGAAGCTTGGGGAACCAATCGTGGCATGGAGTGTTTATACTGTCTGTTTGTAGTAGCATCGGCTTGCTGATAAGCTTTGCCAGTGGAAAATCGTTAAACGCCTTACTTCTTGGTGAGAATTATGCGAAAAGTATGGGTTTACGGCTCAAAAGAACGACTTTCGTCATTATCTTAGCAACCAGTATTTTAGCCGGTGGAATTACTGCATTTGTCGGTCCAATAGCTTTTATTGGTTTAGCCGTACCCCATATCACCCGGCAATTTTTCAAAACATCGAATCATCTGATTCTGCTACCTGCAGTAATATTGGTTGGTGGTATTTTAATGCTCATCTGCGATACGGTAGCCCAATTACCGCATAGTGAATATACTTTACCAATTAATGCAATCACTTCACTAATTGGTGCACCGGTGGTTATTTGGCTTTTGGTACGAAAACGTAAATTGTTATTCTAATGGCTTCGGAAGTTAAAAATAGCGTGCTTGAGGTAACGAATCTTGCGATTGGTTATAAAAACAAAAGGGAAAACACAGTCATATCTGAAGGAATCAATTTTTCTGTTTCGGCAGGAGAGCTTATCGGACTTGTTGGCGCAAATGGTGTGGGAAAATCAACCCTCCTGCGAACGCTAGCCGGGATGCAACCTTTACTGAGTGGAGGTGTTATCCTTAATGGAATACCTTTCAAAAACTTCTCCCCACTGCAACTTGCTTCAGATTTAAGTGTGGTACTCACCGAAGTGCCTGCCTCCAAAAATCTCTCGGTAATAGAGCTCGTCTCTCTGGGTCGACAGCCATATACAAATTGGATGGGAAAACTTTCGGAAGTAGACAAGGAAGCGATTCAAAATGCTCTAAAAGCCACAGAAACAGAAAAACTTGCCAATCGAAAATGTTACGAACTCAGTGATGGGCAGATGCAACGAGTATATATTGCGCGAGCTTTGGCACAAGATACGCAGTTAATTATTTTGGATGAGCCCACAACTCATCTCGATCTGTATCATCGGGCGTATATTCTCAAACTTCTAAAGAATTTGGCGAGTGAAACCAAGAAAACGATCCTCTTTTCTACACATGAGATTGATCTCGCGATTCAGTTAGCCGATAAGATGCTGGTTATGGCTCCGGGAGCGACCTACTTCGCAAGTCCGTGTGAATTAATCGCTGCCGGAAATTTCGAAACTTTATTTCCAAAAGAAACCATAGATTTTGATCCCAAAACGGGTCGGTTTTCAATCAAGAAGTAATTCCGATAGCTTAAAAATTTTTAATTTCTGCATTTTATTAAACGCATGATTTTAGTTTGGAATCTCAAATTCATTAGCCATATTGTTAGTATATTTACCTTAATTTATGATGTCTAATATAAATATCCCTGACTTCTAAGGGAAAACTATGAGCGAAACATTTCTTTTTTTACTTCTTGCCGCAATCTGCCTTCTTATTGGTGCTTTTGTGGGTAATCTTATTGCAAACTTGAAAGGAAAATCAATTACGAGTAAATTGGAGGCTCAAATAGAGCAGTCGAATCTTCAGGAGGAAAAACTAAATGAAAGATTTGAAGCGGTACTTCACGAACGCGAGACTATAAGAAAGGAAAAGGATTTTCTCAATTTAGAACTTACTAAGAGAAATGCAGAAATGGATAGTCTCGAAACTAAGCTGCGAGAACAAAAAGCTGAAGTTGAAAAACTTCAGGAAAAATTTACAAATGACTTTGAAGTACTGGCCAATAAAATATTAGAGAGTAAAAGTGAAAAATTCACAAAGCAGAACAAAGAGAATATCGATGGTATTCTTAAACCCCTTCAGGAGAAAATAGAAAAGTTCGAAAAGAAAGTAGACGATAGCCATAAGGAGAGTATAGATCGTCATGCAATGCTGCGACAGCAGATTATAGGGCTTAAAGAGCTCAACGAACAAATGAGCAAGGAAGCAACCAATCTCACCAAAGCTCTTAAAGGCGATAGCAAAATGCAGGGAAATTGGGGAGAATTAGTTTTGGAGAGAGTGCTTGAGAAAAGCGGACTCGAAAAAGACCGCGAATACTTTATGCAGACCAGTTTTACTACCGATGAGGGTAAACGTGTGCTTCCCGATGTAGTATTAAATCTCCCCGACAATAAGAAAATGATCGTCGATTCAAAAGTTTCTTTGGTTGCCTATGAGAGATTTGTGAATGAAGAAGATGACAATTTGAGAAATCAGTTTTTAAAAGAGCATATCAATTCGTTGAAAAAGCATATCGACCAATTAAGTGCAAAAAACTATCAGGATATCTATAAGATAGAAAGTCCGGATTTCGTGCTATTATTCATTCCAATAGAACCTGCGTTTGCCGTGGCAATAAATCATGATAACGGACTTTACAACTGGGCTTTTGAAAAAAACATTGTAATTGTCACCCCTTCTACGCTTTTAGCGACACTGCGAACTATAGACAGTATGTGGAACAATGAGAAACAACAGCAAAACGCTTTAGAGATTGCGACACAAGCCGGAAGGTTGTACGATCAGTTTGTGAATCTAACCGACGATTTGCTTAAAGTTGGTAGTCAGCTGAACACTGTAAAGGGGAGTTACGATACTACTATGAAAAAACTTACCGGGAAAGGAAATCTCCTTACAAGAGTAGAACGATTAAAGAAATTGGGTTCTAAAGCCAGTAAACAAATTAATGAAAAATTACTCCTTAAATCTCAGGAAGAGGATGAGGATAACGAATTATAAAAAAACACTATGAAAAAAATACTTTTCATTATTCTAGGAAGTCTCATAGCACTCTACCTCTTATATTTCGCGTTTGTATACTTTGTTCCCTACAGTGAGGGTACTCGCGCAGGAGAGCTTATTAAATTCAGTCATAAAGGAGTGATTGCCAAAACCTGGGAAGGGGAAATTAGCCAAGGGATAAGTGGCGCCCAGATTTTTTCGTTTTCGGTTTTAGACAAAGAAGCAGATGTGATTGCAAAGTTAAAAGAATATCAAGGCAGGTATGTGAAAATCACCTATATAGAACGTTATGGCACCTTTTTCTTTTGGGGTGACACCAAGTATTTTATAACGGAAGTTGAGCAAGAACAATCGCCGCATTTCAATAGGAATTAAATTGAAGGCAATTCATAAACATATTGAAGAATCACAGGTTACTTTTTCTGAATTAATGCTTCCGTCGCACACTAATTTCAGTGGAAAGATCCACGGTGGCTATATCCTCTCAGTGATGGATCAAATAGCCTTTGCATGTGCTTCAAAGCACAGTCGGAACTATTGTGTAACTGCTTCGGTAGATACAGTAGATTTTCTGAATCCTATAGAAGTGGGCGAAATGGTTACCATGAAGGCTTCAGTAAATTATGTGGGAAGAACTTCAATGATCATAGGTATTCGAGTTGAATCTGAAAATATTCATACAGGTAAAATTCGACATTGTAATTCTTCATATTTTACAATGGTCGCTAAGAATGAAATAGGTGAAAGTGTGGAGGTACCTGGGCTGATAATAGATTCTTAAACCGAAATTCGCCGATTTATGAAGAGTGCGAAGAGGATATAATTTAAAAAAGATAGGAAGAAGAAGTTTAAAGACTCCGATTTTAAAGTTCACAAATACTTGAAGGAATTAGACTCGCATAACGTTATTGTTTCCGTAGGGAAGAAATTTCTTCCGAAGAAAACAAAAAAAACCCGCGACTAAGTCACGGGCTCTTCCAAATTATATAAATAACACTTACATTATTTACAATACTTATTTTTTAATCACTTTAAATGTAGATTGAAGTTCTCCCGAACTTGCTTTCACAAAATACATTCCTGTTTGTAATCGGCTCATATTTATTTCTGAAATATTTCCGGTGGCTACGCCATGTGCAACTTTCTTGCCTAGTATATTATAGATCTCATAACTGTCTAATTTAAACAGCGATGTAACCGTGATCTTTTCATTTACAGGGTTGGGATAGAATGTGATATTTTTTGAGAATTTATCTTCTACCGAGAGAACCGCTTCAACAGTGATTACACCAAACATATTGGCGGCATGGATGTCACACTGATAATCGTTAGTTCCTACCTGTGTAAATGTAAATGAAAACTGTTGTCCATTTCCGGTAAGAGTCCCACTATCAAATGTTTCAGTACTTCCGGGTTTATTCGTTACAGTATGAGGCTGACTATCGGTCCATGTCCAAAGTACTGTGTCGCCTTGCTCAATCGTTAAGCTAGCCGCTGCGCCGTTAACATTCAACTCCCAGTCTAGCGGGAAAGTTGTTTGTCCCGAAGCGATGGTAGCCGTAAATACTAGTAGTAATAAAGTAATATTTTTCATAATTTCGGTTTTATGGAGTTATAATGATATGTTTATTTTTCAGAGCAAAGCATCTAAAATGTCTTTCTATATCTATAAAACAATCTCAAAAAGAAAAACCCCACTTCAAATACTGAAATAGGGTTTGAATTACTTAATAATTAAATAAAACCTGGCCGGAAACGGATAGAATCGACTTTATTTACTCAAATACATTTTTCTTCGTGAATACAGATCGTAAAATTGATCGTCCTTTAGGCTATCGATAAAAAGAATGCTTTCTCCGGTACTTTTCATTTCAGGTCCCAATTTCTTATTCACATTCGGGAATTTATTGAAACTAAATACAGGTTGCTTTATGGCATATCCCTCTAATTTAGGATTGAAATTGAAGTCCTTCACTTTACTATGTCCAAGCATAACTTTTGTCGCGTAATTAACATAAGGCTCTCCGTAGGCTTTCGCAATAAATGGAACCGTTCTTGACGCCCTTGGGTTCGCCTCAATTATATATACCATATCATCTTTAATCGCGAACTGAATATTGATCAAACCAACCGTATTCAGCGCTTTTGCAATCTTCACTGTATGGTCCTTAATCTGTTGCATTACAAATTCTCCTAAATTGAATGGAGGAAGAGTAGCATTAGAATCTCCAGAATGTATTCCACAAGGTTCGATATGTTCCATGATTCCGATAATGTAAACATCATCACCGTCACAAATTGCATCAGCCTCCGCTTCAATAGCCCCATCAAGATAATGATCTAACAACAATTTGTTATTCGGAATTTTCCGAAGAAGATCTACAACGTGCTCTTCTAACTCCTGCTTATTTATCACAATCTTCATTCCTTGTCCTCCAAGCACATAGGAAGGTCTTATAAGTAAAGGAAAGTCTAATTTGTCTGCTAATGCCAACGCCTCTTCGGTTGTTTCGGCAACTCCGAATTCGGGATACGGAATATTCAGTTCCTTCAGAATATTGGAGAAACTTCCCCGATCTTCGGCGAGATCAAGTGATTTATAACTAGTGCCAAGTACTTTTATACCGTAGCGATCTAATTTTTCAGCAAGTTTTAGTGCTGTTTGTCCTCCCAGCTGAACGATAACCCCTTCTGGTTTTTCGTGACGAATTATATCGTAAATATGTTCCCAGAAAACAGGCTCAAAATACAACTTATCGGCAACATCAAAATCGGTTGAAACAGTTTCAGGGTTGCAATTGATCATGATTGTTTCATAGCCTATTTCTGAGGCCGCCAGAACACCATGAACACAGCAGTAATCAAACTCGATTCCTTGTCCGATACGGTTTGGACCAGACCCTAAGACTATTATCTTCTTTTTATCGGTCACCACGCTATCATTTTCAGCATAGCGGTTCCCATCGGCAGTTTCCATATCACTTTCAAAGGTAGAATAGTA
Source organism: uncultured Ulvibacter sp. (assembly GCA_965367015.1). Taxonomy (GTDB): domain Bacteria; phylum Bacteroidota; class Bacteroidia; order Flavobacteriales; family Flavobacteriaceae; genus CAXBES01. The sequence continues at coordinate 19,350 of CBDUGY010000027.1, read as the reverse complement.
ATAGGGTGTCTGTGCTTTAAACTCGGCAGCACATGTATCCACCAGCTTGTAAACCCGTTGGATGTTCATTTCATCACGTTTCTTGTACACCTGACTCTCCAAACATTTCAACATGTGTGCTATCTGGCGATCGCCGTATCCCTTTTGTTTTGCTTCCAGTAATAATTCCTTCGGAAGTGTTTCCAGTGTGTAGGTACTTATTTCTTTTTCGAGCATGTACAACTCTTCATACTGACGCAAATACCACATATCTATCTTGGTGATGTCGTGGATTCTACTCAATGGTATTCCCAATTGTATTGCATCATAAATCACAAAAACCCGATCCCAACTGGCATTTTCAAGCTTGTCGAGGATTTGCTCGTAATCCTTATAACTTTTTCCATCAGCTCCCAGACCATTTCGTTTTATTTCAAGTGACTGAGTAGCCTTGTGCAAAGCCTCCTGAAAAGAACGTCCTATTCCCATAACTTCTCCTACCGACTTCATTTGAAGTCCCAGAGTTCTGTCTGATCCTTCGAATTTATCGAAATTCCAACGCGGTATTTTTACAATTACATAATCCAGTGTTGGCTCGAAAAGTGCCGAAGTTGATTTTGTAATTTGATTCTGTAATTCATCTAAATGATAACCTATTGCAAGTTTCGCGGCAATCTTGGCAATTGGATATCCGGTAGCTTTAGAAGCCAGAGCAGATGAACGGGAAACCCGTGGATTGATTTCGATTGCTATAATTTCTTCTTCTTCATCTGGACTCACTGCGAATTGAACATTACATCCCCCCGCAAAATCCCCGATACTTCGCATCATAAGGATTGCCATATCACGCATTCGCTGGAATGTCCTGTCACTTAGGGTCATTGCAGGTGCCACCGTAATGGAGTCCCCTGTGTGAATACCCATCGGGTCCATATTTTCGATGGTACAAATAATAACTACGTTGTCGTTACTATCCCTTAATAGTTCAAGTTCATATTCTTTCCATCCCATCATTGCCTTGTCGATCATCACTTCATGGATAGGAGAAATCTCGAGGCCTCTTGTTAGTAACTCATCAAAATCCTCAGGTTTGTGGACAATAGATGCACCTGCACCCCCTAAGGTATAAGAGGCGCGAATAACTAAGGGGAATCCAAATTCCTGTGCAATTTCCTTTCCCTCCAAATATGAAGTCGCAGTGGCCTGAGGTGCCATCTTAACTCCAATTTTCTCCATAAGAGTTCGAAACTGCTCTCTGTCTTCTGTAATGTTTATAGCATCTATGTCTACCCCGATAAGCTTTATATCAAAATCCTTCCAAATACCCTTTTCATCGGCTTCAATACAAAGATTTAGAGCCGTTTGCCCACCCATTGTCGGTAAAACAGCATCAATTTGAGGATGTTCTTTTAAAATATGAATGATTGATTTGGTCGTCAGGGGCAACAAGTAGACATGATCTGCCATAGACGGATCGGTCATGATCGTTGCGGGATTCGAATTGATGAGTATAGTTTCTATTCCATCTTCACGAAGCGACCTAAGCGCCTGCGATCCTGAATAATCGAACTCACATGCCTGGCCAATAACAATGGGACCAGAACCAATAATTAAAATAGATTTTAAGGAATTGTTTTTAGGCATTTGAACTAATCTTTTAAAGTGGCGTAAAATTACGACGGGATAGGGTATAAAAAAAAGGTGTTGCTTTTAAAAACAACACCTTTTATATATAACTTATCAACATTATTTTTTGTGACGAGTTTCTGTTGATACAGAAAGTTTCTTTCTACCCTTAGCTCTTCGAGCGGCAAGTACCTTTCTACCGTTTACAGATGCCATACGCTCTCTGAAACCGTGTTTGTTTCTTCTCTTTCTTTTAGACGGCTGAAATGTTCTTTTGCTCATTTTCGTATTACTTTATTCTTCTGAAAAATCTTACTTTTAAATTCTATAGAAATCCTTACTAATATATAAGGGTAACCAGCTGTAGCGAAAGACATATCATTCTTTTGCGTAGGCGGGTGCAAATATACAATGATTTTTTACTTTCCAAAGAGTAAAAGTAAATTTTTTTTTGAATGTTTTTAGTACCTTTGAAGCCTTCAAAAAAATGATACATGTTTAATAAAATATTTAAGCTTATACTAGCTGCAATAGTTATTGGTCTTGCTGTTTGGCAATTTACTGAAACTAATATAGGGAATGGCATTATGCTTATCCTACTCTCCTTAATATTTATATTTCTTTATTTTAAGAACGAGATAATACTACTTGCCTTTCTTAGGCTTCGCAAACAAGACTTTCCAGGGGCGAAGAAATGGTTAGACAAGATCAAAAATCCCGAAGCAGCATTAGTTAGGAAGCAACAGGGTTATTATAATTACTTAAATGGTCTGATGGTTTCTCAAACTAATATGAACGAGGCAGAGAAATATTTTAAAAAAGCAGTAGAGCTCGGGCTCTCCATGAATGCAGATCTCGCTATGGCAAAATTGAATCTCGCCGGCATAGCGATGACTAAGAATCGCAAAAGAGAGGCAGAAATGCTTCTGGCTGAAGCAAAAAAGCTCGATAAACACAATATGATGGACGAGCAGATAAAGATGATGAAACAACAGATGAAAAAAGTAGGACAACCGAGACAACAGTATGGCCGAGGGAGCGGAAGAGGAGGTCGGAGGTAGTAATCTACTAGTTTAGTAGGCGATTTTCAGTATAATCCTACAGATCAATTGCATCTTAACGAATTTATCTGCCAACTTGTCGAATAGTTGCGCCCTGTCAGTAAAATCCTATCTACATTTGTATATACCAAATTTGTAGTACATGGGGAAAAAACTACTTTATCTTATCTTATTAATTTCTTTTACAGCGCAATCACAGATTATTGAGCAAGGATATTCATTTTCTGAAGCTATTGGAAAGAACATTAAAAAATACAGACAGAAATCTCAGCAGGCTTATGCCGAGAAAGACTTTGATCGTGCCGAATTTCTATTCGATTCACTTATCAATAATGTAGTAAACGGAAGTTACCTGGACAATTTTAAGGTTAAGAAAGCAACGGGTGGCAAAGTTGAATTAAACGATTTCAAGAAGCCCGTCTTTTTAATGACCTACGCATCATGGTGTACTCCCGGGGTAGGAGAAATCCCGGCACTGAATGAAGTTGCAGATAAATATCACGATGAAATTGATTTTGTGGTGCTTTTTTGGGATTCGAAGAAAAAAGTTAAGAAAATCGCGCGCCACTACAGTTCAAAATTCACTATACTTTATGTTGACGAAAAAGAGAACACTAACGATCATATCGTTGAAACGATGAAGCATAGTTTAGGTTTTCCAACAACTTTTTTCATTGATGAAAACAAGCAGATCGTTGATGTGCGTCGCGGAGTCTTACATCCATACAATGAAGAATTTAATGTCTCGTATAATCTGAATTATAATGCGTTTTTAAACGGACTTTCTTTATTGATGAATCTTCAGAACGATTACACGGCAGACGGTATCGTTTCGAAGGAACATCCCAAACCTTAAGTTATTTCGAGAAAAACATCTTAATTGCGGCAATCACTAAGATTAGTGCAAAAATCTTCTTCAGAATATTTTGTGGGATACTCACCGCAAATTTAGATCCAATATATCCTCCCACCACAAAGAAAACAGCGATAACGAATGCATATTTCCAATTAATCGGACTTCCGGAAGTGTGATATGTGTACGCAGCCAGAAATGTAACCGGAACAGCTAATACCGCCAGGCTCAAACCTTGGGCTTCATGCTGATTGTATCCAAGTAAGAGCAGCATTAAGGGAATCATTACGACACCACCTCCTACTCCCATAAAACCACTTAAAATACCGGCCAGAAGCCCAATAATAATAAGTGAGACAATTATTGTAAGATTCATACTGTTTGATTATTGGCCCGTAGTGTAATAACCTTTTTCCGGTATTTCTATAAAATACTCTTTGCCGGAGGCATTATTTAAATAGGTATCACGCAGCCATGGGTTATGTAGTTTAAGAATTTTATAATTAATTCCGTATTCCTTTGCAAATGCAGCGAAATCCTTAACTGGAGTATCTACTTTAACTTTAAATGTTGGAATTGGTTGATACAGATCTTTTTCTCTAAAATTAAAACCATATTTTTTCGGATTACTCAGAATCTCCTTAAAGGCTAAAATTCTGAAAACATACCTACTGGTTTCATCATTCAGCAACAAATCGTAATAATCGGTGACATCCTGTCTTTCCATCTGCTTATTCACTCCTGCATTCCCTGCATTGTATGCAGCTGCTGCGGTAGTCCAACTTCCAAAGCGCTCTTTCGATTTAATAAGATATTCGGCAGCTACTTTAGTAGCAAGCTCTAAATTGTAACGCTCATCTACGTAATCGTTTATCTCGAGACCGTATTCTTTTCCGGTACTTACCAGAAAATGCCAGAATCCTGCAGCTCCCGCAGGGGATCGATTGTTTTCTAGACCACTCTCAGCGACAGCTAAATACTTAAAATCATCGGGAAGACCATATTTCGCGAGTAATGGCTCAATAATAGGAAAGTACTTATTAGCTCTCTTGAATATTAACAATCCGTTAGATTGCCAATATGTATTGACCAGTAATTCACGGTCCATTCGCTCTCTAATATCAGGATTATGCAAAGGTACAGGCTCGCCCGCAAAATCCATCCGATCCGGCAACGGTAAAGCATAAACATTATAGTCGTTCACTAATTTTTTTTCCAGATTAGCATCTGTAGGAGCCTCTTGCACCGCATTAACACATAAACCACTTACAGCGAATAGTACTGCCCCCAACCCAATTTTTGATAAAATACTCATGATGCAATAAATTTTTAATAAAGATAAAAAATAAAGTAACGATACTATCTAAATCTAATTTTAATTATCCTCAATGATCTCAACAATTTTTGATGATAATTCCTTTCCTTTATTGATCAACATTATATGTGTTCCGCCCTCCAATACTTCACATTTTTCGATATTTTTTAAAGGAAACACCACGTCTTTATCTCCATGAATATGCACTACATCCTTTATAATATTTTTTCTTTTCCAACAAACCATTTCACGAATAGCCCAATCCAAATAACGCTTGTCTCTAACATGTAAATATTCTTGATACAAACGCAGTCTTTTTTCTGTCTTCGGACCAATCGCAAATTTGGTCAGATCTTTGGCACTTAACACTAAACCCGTAGGTACCAATTTATAGGCATATGTCTTCCTGGCAATCCTAAGGCGTTTTGGAAGCTCATTACGTGTTTTCACACTAGATATTATAATCAGTTTTTTCAGATCTAAAAAAACACTCATTTCTTGTGCTACAACACCACCAAACGATACACCTATTAAAACGGAATTCGGGTATTCAATTCTTGCGGCCATTCGATGAGCATACTCTGCCATCGATTCTTTCTTTTTGGGAATGAGCCATTCCAGAATATGCATTTTAAAGGAATCCTTAGGTAACTCTATGTTTCTGAAGATTTCCTTTCCCGCGGCTAACCCCGGAATTAAATAAACATGGGTTTTACTGGTGCTCATTAAATATTATGTTCAGTATAATTGATAATCTAGTTACTATTTGTAAGATTATTCGTAAATTTACTTCGCAAAGATAAAATTATCAAACGGTAACCGGGGCTTACTTAATGAAGAAGATTTTACTTTTTATCATAAATCGGAGAGCTATCTATGTGAAAAGGTTCTTCTCTCTTTATAATTTTAAGTGGGCTACTTCAAAAAAAACAATCCCCTATCCTATAAATCCGGTAACTGTTCATTTTTCAAATTATACTTTTTTAACAAACCGATCTTCAAAAATCAAAAACCAAAAACTGAATTTTTTCGTAAATTTAGTGAGTGTTTTAGTTGATAATGAAATACTTAGTAAAATTCAAAAAATAATATTTGAAACTATTAACGTTTCTTCTTTGGCGACAAAAAAGAGTATTCTAGTGTAAACTAAGTAATAATTAATTTAACTCCCTATGATTGAAGATGTAGAAATAACGGACAACGAATTCTTAAGACAATTCGAACTCGAAGTTGGCGATAATATGGCAAGAATCGAGTATGCACTTCAGGATCGCAAAATATTTTTGACTAAATACGAAATGCCAGAGGTCATGGAAGATCAAGGCTTTAGGGATATTTTTATAAAAGCGGTTTTCGAAGAAGTTAAAGATCGAAATATAAGCTTAGTTCCTACCAGCCCGGAAATCGCCGGATTTATGCGGAAAAACCGAAGAGTTTATAAAGACCTTCTTCCTGTTGGTATAAGTATTTAATTGTTTTTGGGCATTCCCAAGACGCTCACTCTGTTAGGTCTTGGTCGGGCTTTCGCCAATACTTGGTATTTTGCCTCAATCCCTAACGCAGTACTGTTTCTTCTACAAAATCGAAACGAACCAAACCATCAGTATCTATTTCAGTGAGTTCAATTGTATGTAAAGTATTTACTAATTCAGGATTCCAGGGAGCTTTTACTTTTACATAATTTTCTGTGAATCCGTTGATATACCCTTGCTTGTTCTCTCCTTCAAATAAAACAGTTCTTATTGTTCCCAGTTGTGCCTCATAAAATGCACGGCGTTTCTTAACCGATAAGCCTCTTAACATTTTACTTCGTTTATTTCTGATGTTTTTCGGAACAACACCCTCCATGCTAGCTGCAGCTGTGTTATCTCTTTCAGAATAAGTAAAGACATGCAGATAAGATATATTCAGATTATTTAAAAAATGGTAGGTCTCTAAAAAATGTTCTTCAGTTTCCCCGGGAAATCCCACTATCACATCAACTCCTACACAAGCGTGAGGCATCACTTCACGAATTTTCGCCACCCTTTCAACATATAGTTCACTCATATAACGCCTTCTCATTAGTTTCAAAATTGCGTTGCTCCCACTCTGTAACGGAATATGAAAGTGTGGTACAAAAGTTTCGGAATTAGCAACAAAGTCGATGGTCTCATTCTTCAATAAGTTTGGTTCTATCGAAGAAATCCGCAGTCGCTCAATACCCGGTACGTCTTCTAAGGCGGTTACCAAATCTAAAAAAGTATGCTCATGTTTTTTATTCCCAAATTCGCCCTTTCCGTAGTCACCAATATTTACACCGGTAAGTACAATTTCCTTGATATTCTGCTTCGATATTTCTTCAGCATTTTTTAGAACGTTTTGTAGAGTATCACTTCGTGAAATTCCACGAGCCAAAGGAATCGTACAATAAGTACATTTGTAATCACAACCGTCCTGAACTTTTAAGAAAGCACGGGTCCTATCACCAATTGCATACGATCCCACATAGAAATCGGCATCTTCGATCTCGCAACTGTGAATTTGCGCCTCTCCCCGATTTTCATGCGGCAAACTCAACAAATCGTTTATATAAGCGGTAATATTAAACTTCTCGGTAGCTCCAAGTACCAGATCCACTCCATTAATATCTGCCAATTCTTGTGGCTTCAGCTGGGCATAACATCCAATAGCAGCAATAAAAGCTTCAGGATTGCTCTTTTGTGCTTGTTTTACGATAGTTTTAAAGCGTTTGTCGGCATTTTCAGTAACGCTGCAAGTATTTATAACATAAATATCTGCGCGCTCTGAAAAATCTACCCTATCAAAGCCTTCCGAAGAAAAATCACGTGCAATTGTGGATGTCTCACTAAAATTAAGTTTACAACCAAGCGTATAGAATGCGACTTTTTTGTTAGGGATCATGTTTGTACTTTTACTTTCTGAAAATCGAAATGCAAAACTACGAAACAAAACTTGCTTTTACTAAAGAAGTCAAAAGTCTGAACACGGAAGTCCGAAGTTACCAACTCCCTACATTATTTATGACTGAGCATTTTGAGTTTGAAATTTACAAAGTATCACGCGACCTTATGAAAATGATGATAGCAATTAAGCGAAATATTAATTAAATGGATTTCCGACATCTTTCTTCCGATATTAAATTTGTCACAGCTCGATTGCTTATGATCTTAGGATTGTTGCTATTCTGTGCCTGTGAAACAAACAACTCACAAAACCGCGAACACCTCATCTTCCGGTATAACGAACACAGCAACATTTCTACCTTAGACCCGGCTTTTGCCCGAAACCCACAGATTATCTGGCCTACTAACCAATTGTTTAACGGACTCGTACAATTAGATGATTCCTTACATATTCGCCCCGATATTGCAAAACGATGGACTATCAACGACACCACCAACTCCTACACTTTCATTCTTCGAGATGACGTCTATTTTCATAAAAGTAAGGTCTTTCTTCAAAATAGCGGGCAAAGCGGACTGGACTCTACCCGAAGGGTGATTGCATCCGATTTTGAATATAGTTTTAATCGCTTAATAGATGAAAACATTGCTTCTTCCGGTAGCTGGGTGCTTCAGAATGTACGTTCTTATCAGGCCGAGAACGATTCTACGTTTTCCATACAATTAAAAAAGCCTTTCCCGGCATTTTTAGGATTGCTCTCAATGCGCTATTGCTCAGTTGTTCCCAGGGAAGCAGTTGAGTTTTACGGAAGTGAATTTAGAAGAAACCCTGTCGGGACCGGTCCGTTCCAATTTAAAATGTGGGAAGAAAATGTAAAATTGGTACTTAGAAAAAATCCCTTGTACTTTGAAAAAGATGACAACGGGAAGCAATTACCCTATTTGGAGGCAGTTGCAATTACATTTCTCCCCGATAAACAAAGTGAATTTTTGCAGTTTACTCAAGGTAAAATCGATTTTATTTCCGGTTTGGATAATTCGTATAAAGATGAGTTGGTGACTACTAGTGGAAAACTTCAAGACAACTATACGGACAAGGTAAATTTAATTACCGGGCCTTATTTAAATACAGAATACTTAGGATTTTTTATGGAAGCAGAATCTCCTGAGATCGCATCCAAAAAATTGCGGCAAGCTGTGAATTATGGTTTCGACCGGGTGAAAATGGTCACCTACCTGCGCAACGGAATGGGTATTCCAGCAATACACGGTTTTATTCCTAAAGGTTTACCGGGATACGATGAAATTGATGGATTCACCTATCAACCTGATAAGGCAAGGGCTCTTGTTGCAGAGTATAAAGCCCTTTCCGGAGATAAAAAACCGGAAATCGTAATTGGAACGAATAGTCAGTATTTAGACATTTGCGAATACATACAGCGAGAGTTGGAAAAGATTGGGATTGATGTTACTGTTGATGTAATGCCACCTTCTACACTTCGGCAGATGAAATCGAGTGGCGAATTAGATATATTTAGAGCAAGTTGGGTTGCCGATTACCCGGATGCCGAGAATTATCTATCGCTGTTTTACAGTCCGAATTTTACCCCTAATGGCCCCAATTACACACATTATAAGAATGAAGTCTTCGATAGTTTGTATGTGCAAGCGCAGACCATCTCAGATATTGATAAAAGAAAGCATTTATATACGAAAATGGATTCGATTGTTATTCAAGATGCACCGGTGGTCCCTTTGTTCTATGATATGGCGGTTCGTTTCGTTAATAAAAAAGTAAGTGGTTTAGGGATAAATCCACAAAACTTTTTGGTGTTGAAAAGGGTGAAGAAAGAGAAATGAGATTAATAGTGAAGTAAGAGCCAGTTAGTAAGCTCGTTTCATATCATTTTCTTATTGGTAATTGAATGTTAATTACGACGATGTTTAGCAGTCATTTCAAAAACATGCTCTAAAATCTTAGCATCGGTTTCAGTGAATTCTATATTCCTTCGTGACATCACCACTTTTGCGACTTCGAAGGCTTTTTTGGTCAAATAAGTGCTCATGCCGGCATTACCACCCCAGCTAAAACTGGGCACAAAATTACGTGGAAAACCACTTCCGAAGATATTCGCGCTCACACCAACAACAGTACCGGTGTTGAACATGGTATTGATACCGCACTTGCTATGATCGCCCATCATGAGTCCGCAAAATTGCAAACCTGTTCGTGCAAAACCTTCGGTCTCGTAGTCCCATAAACGAACTTCGGCATAGTTATTTTTTAGATTCGAATTGTTTGTATCAGCGCCTAGGTTACACCATTCCCCTATCACCGAGTTCCCTAAAAATCCGTCGTGCCCCTTATTAGAGAAACCAAAAATCATCGAATTATTAACCTCTCCTCCAACTTTACTATGCGGTCCAACAGTAGTACCTCCATAAATTTTCGCACCCATTTTCACGGTAGCGTGATCACAGAGAGCAAAAGGTCCACGGATTAATGCACCCTCCATTACCTCCGCATCTTTACCTATATATATTGGCCCGTCGGTAGCATTTAAAGAACAAAATGCGAGCTTAGCTCCTTCTTCAATAAATATATTATCCCGATTAAAGGCAACACTGGTTTCAGGGATGGGTTGTGAGTCTCTACCTTTTGTAAGCAATTCAAAATCTCGTTGAATTGCTTCATGATTCTTCGAAAATATATCCCAGGTATGCTCAATGCGCAATACATCTTGGTGTGAATACCGGGTTATATTATAGCTGTCGAAATTTACATTCTGACCTTCAGAACTAAAAAATGCAATGGGCTCATCATCGCAAAAAATAGCTTCATTTTCAGAAAGCTCTTCTACCATTTTAGCTAAGTTTTCGGAGGGAATAAACGAAGCATTGATAAGGATATTTCTCTCTAATTCGACCATCGGATACTTTTCTGAAAGATAATCTTCAGTAATCGTGGTAGTTGTAAATCTTAAGTATTTTTCCCACTTTTCACGAATGGTAAGAATCCCCACGCGAATATCTGCAACAGGGCGCGTAAAAGTAAAAGGTAATAATTGGTTACGAACGTTTCCGTCGAAAAGGATATAATTCATTTAATAAAGTTCAGCGTTCAGTAAATCAAAAATAGTTATTTATTAGGTAGTATTGAAACCTAGGACGACAAAGAGTTTAGCAAATATGAAGATGGATCTATTTGTCACTGAAAAAATGTTTAGAAAACAATTCTATGTAAAAATAAAAAGCCTTCGATTTCTCGAAGGCTCTGTTTATTTGGTAAGCGAAAAGACTATTCTTCTTCTTTAACAGCCGCAGCTTGTGGCTTTTTAAATTTCGCGTATTTGTTTTTAAACTTATCAATACGTCCTGCAGTATCGATCAATTTCGATTTTCCAGTGTAGAACGGGTGTGATGTTCTTGAAATCTCAAGCTTCACTAAAGGATATTCAGCACCGTCAACTTCAATTGTTTCTTTTGTATTTGCTGTAGATTTTGTTAAAAATACATCGTCGTTAGACATGTCTTTAAAAGCAACTAATCTATAATTTTCAGGATGGATTCCTTTTTTCATCGTCTTATCTTTTATAATACTTGCTTCCTGACCTTTCAGGATTCAGCGTGCAAATTTAAGGAATAAAACTAAAACTGCAATAATATTTTCTACTTTTTTAAAGTAAAAATAAAGTGATACTGAGAGATAGTAAGATCTGAACAAAAACAGCAGTGGAGTAAAAATAGATAGGAGATAAAAATGTTGCAAATATGTTTTAAAATCAGGGTGTTACTTCATCTACAACGAGATTCCCTGCTACAAAAGAATATTCTGTAACGTTTTCCTATCTTTGTTTACTAACAAACCAAATTCGACTGTCCCTTTTAGATAGTTTAAAAAACACAACCAATGGAAACACAAACACCCTCTTTTAAGAAGAACGCTATTAACTATGGTCTGATCCTAGGATTGGTATTTGCATTTTTAATTGCGGTAGTTTATGCAGTAAAAATTGAATTACTAACCGAGTGGTGGTTAGGAATCGTGATGTTTTTGATCGCTTTAGGTATAGGAATCTTCTCTGTGGCGAAATCAAAAGCGATTTTAGGTGGGTTTATGACTTTTAAACAGGCTTTTACCTCCTATTTTATGACCATTGCTATTGGTTTATTCATTAGCGTGGTAGTCGGGATCCTGATTTTCGTTGTGATCGACCCGGAAGCTGCTACCTATTTACAAGAGCGAATTGTAGAGATGACCAGAGGAATGATGGAACGCTTCGGAGCTCCTGAAGCCGAAGTAAACAAAGCAATAGCAGAAATGGAGAGCAAAAACAGCTATTCTATTGGTTCGCAACTTCAAGGATTTGTATTTCAATTAGCATTCTATTCGGTATTCGGATTATTGGTTGCGTTAATCATGCGACGTAAAGATCCGAATGCAATTGACTCATAAACTATGAATATTTCCATCGTAATTCCCCTTCTTAACGAAGAAGAATCACTTACAGAATTATACCATTGGATTGCAAAAGTTATGCAATCCAATGGTTTTTTATACGAGTTGATCTTTATCGACGATGGAAGTACTGATGGGTCTTGGGATCTTATCCACTCACTCGCTCAAGAGCACAATGAAGTTAAAGCTATTAGGTTCTTAAAGAATTTCGGGAAATCACAAGCATTACACGCCGGTTTTGCACTGGCAAAAGGAGATGTAATAATTACTATGGATGCCGATTTACAAGATAATCCGGAAGAAATTCCTGAGCTGTATAAGATGATTACCGAAGAAAATTTCGATCTGGTCTCCGGTTGGAAGAAAAAGCGTTACGATTCGGTTATATCGAAAAATCTACCTTCAAAACTATTCAATTTTGCCGCTCGTAAGACTTCAGGCGTGAAGTTGAATGACTTTAACTGCGGACTCAAGGCTTACACAAGAGATGTTGTAAAGACAATTGAAGTTACCGGCGATATGCATCGATATATTCCTGTACTGGCTAAAAATGCCGGTTTCTCTAATATAGGCGAGAAAATTGTACAACATCAGGCGCGTAAATATGGAAATACAAAATTTGGTGCAGAACGATTCGTTAGAGGCTTTCTTGATTTAATCACCATTTGGTTTTTATCGCGCTTCGGAAAACGCCCAATGCACTTATTTGGCGCTTGGGGTGCAATAACCCTCTTTGTAGGCTTCTGTTTTGCTTTATATTTAGGAATCGACAAATTATTCATCAATCCAACCGGAAGGTTAATCACAGAACGTCCACAGTTCTATATTGCGCTTACTGCAATGGTTTTAGGTTCGCAATTATTTCTGGCAGGTTTTATTGGGGAACTCATTCTTAGGAATAAAAAAGCTTCTAATAACTACATCATTAAAGAAGCGTTAAACGTAAAGAATTAATCTTAAGATTCATTATTTTTGCGCTATTCGGCCGATTTGTTAAACCTATTTAATTGCAATGATTTACATAGATCCTAAAACCTTAAAGCGAGTTAACAAATGGCTCACTCCTTTTTTTGATCAAAAGACACAACATACCATTAAAGAAATGATCGCTTACGATCCCGAAGGCCTAGAAGACAGCTTCTATAAGAATTTGGAATTCGGTACCGGTGGAATGAGGGGAATAATGGGGGTTGGTGATAATCGCATAAATAAATATACCCTTGGAAAAAACACCCAAGGTCTTTCAAATTATCTGAAAGCACAATTCCCCAACGAAGAAATTAGTGTTGCAATCGCTTTTGATTGCCGACATAACAGTAAAGAATTAGCACAAATTGTAGCAGAAGTTTTTTCAGCAAACCAAATAAGAGTTTTCCTTTTTTCTGAATTACGTCCAACACCGGAATTATCGTTTGCAGTTAAATATCTGAATTGCAAATGCGGAATTGTACTTACTGCATCCCACAATCCGCCCGAATACAACGGATATAAAGTGTATTGGGAGGATGGCGGCCAGCTGGTACCACCCCAGGATTCTGAAATAATTGCAGAGATAAATTCGCTGGAATACAGCGATATTAATTTCAAGGCAAATGATTCATTAATTAATATAGTGGATACCGAACTAGATGATGCATTTGCCGAAGCGTCAATTAAAAACGGTAGCTATGGCACTTCACAAACAGCTAAGGACAATTTAAATATCGTTTTCACCTCTCTCCACGGAACATCAATTACCATGGTACCCAGAGTGCTTGAAGAAGCCGGATACAAAAATGTATCGATAGTCCCCGAGCAGGCTGTTCCCGATGGAGATTTCCCAACCGTAAAGTCTCCCAATCCAGAAGAGCCGGAGGCGTTGAAAATGGCGATTCAACTTGCCGACAAAAAAAATGCCGATATTGTAATTGGCACAGACCCGGATTGCGATAGGTTAGGAATAGCCGTTCGGAATGACAAAGGTGAAATGGAGATTCTCAACGGGAACCAGGCAATGGCTGTGAAAACTTATTTTCTTTTAGAAAAATGGAAAGATGCTGAGAAACTGGATGGCAAGCAATTTATAGCATCTACCATCGTCTCTACGCCTATGATTCGTAAAATTGCCGATCATTTTGGCGTGATCTACAAAGAAGGATTAACCGGCTTTAAATGGATCGCAAAAATGGTGAAGGATTTCCCTGAGCTTACATTTATCGGCGGCGGAGAAGAAAGCTTCGGATATATGGTAGGAGATTTTGTACGTGATAAAGATGCAGTGACCGCTACCCTACTCATATGTGAAATTGCCGCACAACAGAAAGAAAAAGGTAGTTCAGTTTATGCGTACCTGCAAAAGATCTTTTCCGAAGTTGGTTATTACAAGGAGCATTTAATTTCGGTGGTAAAGAAGGGAAAGAAAGGGGCTGAAGAAATTTCAGCAATTATGAAAAATTTAAGAGAGAACCCCTTTACGGAAATAGCCGGAAGTAAGGTAGTGCGCATTGAAGATTTTTCTAAGAATAAAGCTTACAATATAGGTAATGGAACTTCTGAAGTGCTGGATATTCCGATATCGAATGTATTAATTTACTATACAGCCAACGGTTCAAAAGTAGCTGCCAGACCCAGTGGAACAGAGCCAAAAATCAAGTTTTATATAAGTGTGAATGGAGACCAAAAAGAAGAGCTTGATACAAAAATTCAAAAAATAATAACAAGTTTAAATATGGACTAGATCCAAAACAAATGAATTATTTCAGAAAAATACTTCGCTACGCGATACCTTACAAAACATACGCCTGGCTCAATATAATTTCAAACGTATTTTATGCTCTCTTTGGTACTTTGGCAATGATCTCATTGTTTCCAATGCTTTCAGTGCTTTTCGGTAAAACCGAAAGACTACAAATCAAGCCAACATGGACAGGTTTGGCAGATGCCCGAGAATACGGCGAGAATTACCTAAATTATTTCGTCACCCAGAAAGCTAATGAGGGAGTAGACGATGTGCTCTTCTTTATGGTAGTCTTAGTAATAGTGATGTTCTTATTAAAAAATCTATTCGGATATCTCGCAATGTTTTTTATAACATTTTTACGGAACGGGGTGCTAAAAGATCTTCGGAATGATCTTTATAAGAAGACAATTGATCTACCAGTATCCTTTTATTCTGAAAAGCGAAAAGGTGATACTATAGCTCGTATTACGAATGATGTTTTGGAAATACAGCACTCATTCTTATCGATCCTGGAACTGATAGTGCGTGAGCCCTTAACAATCATTTTTGCAATTGTCGCGATGCTGCTTATAAGTGTCGAGCTAACTGTCTTCGTCTTTATATTTATTCCCGTTTCAGGTTTTATAATTTCCTTAATCGGTAAAAGCTTAAAAAGACATAGTGACCGCGTGCAACAAGAGCAGGGTTTCTTTCTTTCGATATTGGAGGAAACTTTAGGCGGATTAAAGATCATAAAAGGTTTTAATGCTGAAAATCTCTTCAGTAGAAGATTCAAAGAATCAACAACCCGATTATTTAAATCGTCTAATACCCTTCTTAATCGCCAAAACCTGGCTTCACCGGCAAGTGAATTTTTAGGTATTGTAGTGATTGCGGTGCTACTATGGTACGGCGGACAAATGGTATTGGTGAAAGAAACCCTGAAACCGGAGTTGTTTCTGGTATACATGGCACTGGCGTATCAAATTTTAACCCCGGCCAAGGCCATTAGTAAGGCTAGCTATAGTGTCAAGAAAGGTAATGCCGCCGCAGAACGAGTTTTAGAGATTCTGGAAACCGAATCATCTATTAAAGATAAACCCGACGCAATCGTTAAGCAGGGCTTTACAGATAATGTTGGAATAAATAATATTTCATTTAAATACGAAGACCAGTATGTACTTCATGACTTCTCGTTAAATGTACCGAAAGGTCATACGGTTGCCCTGGTTGGACAAAGTGGGAGCGGAAAAAGTACGATAGCTAATCTGGTAACGCGATTTTACGATGTCAATAGCGGTTCTATTACCATTGACGGGCTTGACATTAAAGATATAACTCAGAATTCTTTACGCGGTTTATTAGGTTTGGTAACACAAGATTCCATTTTATTTAACGACACGGTAAAAGGTAATTTACTGGTTGCTAAAGAGAATGCCACCGATGAAGAAATCATTGAAGCTTTAAAGATTGCGAATGCTTGGGAATTCGTTAAAGATCTCCCTGATGGAATGGATACCAACATTGGAGACAGTGGAGGAAAAATTAGCGGAGGACAAAAACAACGCTTAAGTATCGCGCGTGCAGTTCTAAAAAACCCTCCTATAATGATTCTTGACGAGGCAACCTCTGCATTGGATACAGAAAGCGAGCGTTTAGTTCAGGATGCATTAGAGAATATGATGAAAAACAGAACCTCGATAGTTATTGCTCATAGACTTTCTACTATTCAGAATGCTGATAAAATCGTTGTGCTATCGAAAGGAAAAATTGTTGAGCAAGGAAGGCATCAAGAATTACTCGCCAAAAAGGGGGTTTATTTCAGTCTGGTTGAGATGCAATCATTATCCTAACATCCTGATTAACAATAGCAAATAATTAAATAAAAAAAAGAGCGGTTGGGGCTCCGCTCTTCTTGTTTTGATACCATCGAAATTGGGGCTATCGATGCTATCGGAATACATAAGTGTATTAAGTTCGATTCAAATATATTTAACTTTTTCTTAACTACCAAATAAAATTGCACTTTATCTTTATTTTATGTATTTCATCGATATTTTTGAATCATTTTCAAATTTTTTCCTACAAATACAAAGTGCCAATTTTACAAGAAAATTGGCACAAAAAAAAACGGGCTAGCCCCCGCTTAAGCCCGTTTCTTAGTATGTTTCTATTATAGTTGGGGCTAATAATAGAAAGTACATAAGTAAGTAGTACAAGCCAAAAGTAGTAAAATTTTTCCTACAAAAAAATATTTTAAGCATTTAATCGATAATTTTTGCATTTAATCTTATCGCAGCATGGTTTACAGGTATATAGTAATACAAAATCGATTAAACCTTTTTAACTATATTCAGTCAAACAGATATAAAGCACATTCGTGATTCAAGAAATTGATTTAGTAAAGGCATTAAAAGACCAAAATGAGAAGAATCGAGCTTTTCGCACTCTGGTCTCTGTATATAAAGAACGCTTGTATTGGCATATAAGAAAGATCGTTATAAACCATGACGATGCAGATGATGTACTACAAAACACTTTTATAAAGGTGTTTAGAAATATCAATTCCTTTAAAGGCGATAGTAAATTATACACCTGGATGTATCGTATTGCTACCAACGAAGCACTGTCATTTATAAGTAAGCGTGCAAAACACGCCAATATCACCTCGGAGGCAGTAAGAGACAGAGCGCTTGCAAGTTTAGAAAGCGATGTGTATTTTGAAGGAGATACAATTCAATTGCATTTACAGAAAGCGATCGCAACCCTACCACAAAAGCAACAACTGGTTTTTTCGATGAAGTATTTCGAAGAACACACTTTTGAAGAACTCTCTGAAATTTTGGATACTTCGGTAGGTGGGTTAAAAAGTAGTTATCATATCGCGGTTAAAAAGGTAACCGAATTTTTAAAGAACAATGAAACCTTTTAGATGCAAATAAGTCATACGTACAATGAAAGATAAAAAACATACACACGGCTTTACTACTCCGAAGGACTACTTTGAAAGTTTTGAAGAACGATTATTCGAAAGGCTTTCTGAAGGAAAGTTGCCGGAGGAAACCGGTTTTGCCGTTCCTGAGGATTATTTCGACACTTTCGAAGACAGACTCATGGATAGAATAGAAAAGGAAGATCGTAAAATTAAAGTAATACCTTTATTTGGGAAGCGAACCTTGATGTACGCTGCCGCTATCGCTGCCTGCGCAGTAGTCGTATTCTCTGTTTTTGATTTCGGTAATAAGTCGGATGTCAATATACAAGACCTTCATTTTTCCAGTATTGAATCTTATATTGAGGACGGTAATCTTGAGTTAGAGACTTATGAAGTACTGGCATTGCTTGGTGACGAAGAATTAGATAAGATAAGCCTCGAACACGAATTTCTTTCCGAAGAAAACATAGAAGAATATCTTCTGGAAAATTTAGACAATAACACACTACTAATAGAATAATAAAATGAAAAGAATCATAATCCTCTTACTGCTTATTAGTTTTGGAGTCTCTGCACAAAGTGACAGAAATGAAAAAATAAAAGCTTATAAAACCGCATTTATCACCGACCAGCTCAATCTTTCCTCGTCTGAAGCCGAGAAGTTCTGGCCTGTGTACAATGCATATGAAGATAAAATGGGAACTTTACGTCAGAATGAACGTAAAGATGTGTTTAAAAGAATTCGTGAAGGTATTGATGAAATTAGTGATTCTGAAGCCAACGAATTATTAGACCTAATTTTAGACATAAAAACGAAGGAGTTAAACTATAACAAAGAACTTGTAAAAAATCTGCGTGGTGTGATACCCCCAAGAAAGATTATCATCCTTAAAAAAGCAGAAGAAGATTTTAAAAGAAAACTCTTAGATCGTTACAAAAATCGAAATAAGAATTGAAAGTTATTCCTTAAAGATTAGTTTCGATATCTTATTTGGCCCGCTGGCAAACGCCAAAGTGTCGTTAACAAACTCAATTGCGTAGAATCCTTCTTTTGAAAGTTCTATCCAATTAGCGCCTCGATCGACACTGTAAGATATTCCCGGTGAACCCACAGCTACTATGCCTTGTGCATAACTTCCAGGCACGAATCTCACAGACGACCGATAACCGGGACCTCTTCCGTTACTTATAAGATTCCAAGTTTTCCCACCATCCCGGGTGATTGCTTTGTTACCTTCATTAAATTCTTTATTCTCCCAGTCCCCCCCCAAAGATAACGCCCGTTTTTTCATCCCAGAAATCGACACTATAAATACCTGTCATCGTTTTTCCTTGTAAAATTGGAGTGTTATACACTTGCCATGTTTCTCCTTTATCAGGCGAATGAAACACACGTGCCCGTTTTCCCCCACTAACTATCCAAACATTATCTTTATAAACAGCAATATTCGAATTGGAGGCCGCGAAAGCTGCTTCGCCCGATTCAACTTTAGGTAGCTTATCACAATTTAATTTTTC
>CBDUGY010000026.1:0-26533 GCA_965367015.1 uncultured Ulvibacter sp. | reverse complement strand
CCAATGCGGAACTCGCTGCCCGCGGTTTAGAACGAAGTGATTTCAACATGCGTGTGGGTCAATCTCAATTGAGAGGAGGACGATTCTTTGCTAACTTTTCACTTCCACTAGATGATAATGATACCGAACTTTATTCGTTTGCCGGAGTAAGTTCAAGAACAGGGAACTCTGCCGGGTTCTACCGACTTCCAAACCAGAGTAG
Organism: uncultured Ulvibacter sp.; assembly: GCA_965367015.1. Lineage (GTDB taxonomy): Bacteria > Bacteroidota > Bacteroidia > Flavobacteriales > Flavobacteriaceae > CAXBES01. Next base: position 26,331 of record CBDUGY010000026.1, on the reverse strand, counting down.
AACCTATACACCTGCCTATATCAATGGATTTCTACCCGAAATTAATTCGAGGATTGTCGACAAGTCTATCGCCGCCGGAATTCGTGGTAAAATTGGAGACTGGAATGTAGATTTCAGTAATACCTATGGTATAAATAGCTTTAACTATACTATCGGAAATACCTTTAATGCTTCCCTTCAAAATGCTTCGCCAACAACATTCGACGCGGGGGGATTCAATTTTTCCCAGAATACCACCAACTTAGATATTACACAATTCTATGATGAAGTTTTTAGTGGTCTTAATGTTGCTTTAGGTGCCGAATACCGACTCGAGAATTACGAGATTGTTGCGGGAGAAGAAGCTTCGTACGCTCAATACACGGGCGCAGGTGAAGCCATTACGATTTCCACCCAACAGCCCTCACAGGATTTCTTTGGAGCTGCAAGACCAGGAGGATCACAGGTATTCCCAGGTTTTAGTCCCAAAAATGAACTGAACAGAGGAAGAAGTAGTGTAGCCGGTTATTTCGATTTAGAATCAGATTTTACCGATCAATTATTGGTGAGCTTTGCCACTCGTTTCGAAAATTATTCAGATTTTGGATCAACCCTTAATTTCAAACTTGCAGGTCTATATAAGGTAAATGATAACTTCAATATTAGAGCAGCAGGAAATACAGGTTTTAGAGCACCGTCCTTACATCAGTTAAATTTTAATTCTACTTCAACAATCTTTGATCAAAATGGAAATCCCCAAGAAGTCGGAACCTTTGCAAATGATAGCAGAGCGGCACAATTACTTGGTATTCCGCAGTTAAAGGAAGAAACATCGAAAAGTGTAAGTTTAGGTTTCACTGGTAAATTACCCGATCTAAACCTTAATTTTACCTTAGATGCTTATTTTGTGGCAATTGATGATCGCGTGGTGTATACCGGACAATTTTCGGGCCCTGGCACCGGCACTGAATTGGATAATCTCTTATCCCAAGCAAATGCAACAGCAGCATCATTCTTTGCCAATGCAATCGATACCGAGTCTAAAGGAATTGACCTTGTGGTAACTCATAAAGCCAATGTCTCTGATGATATGGTACTGAAGACAGATCTTTCAGCAACAGTATCACGAACGTATAAAATAGGAGGTATAAAAGCTTCGCGGGTGCTGGAGGATGCAGGTCTGGTAGATACTTACTTTCCGGAAGACAGTAGAGTGTATTTAGAAGAGGCTGTTCCTAACACTAAGGTGAATTTGTCGAATACACTTTCGGCTAATAAGTTCGATATCTTTTTGCGTAATGTTTACTTCGGAAAGGTAACTGAAGCTACTACTAATGTGCAACTTCAACAGGTTTTCGGTTCTAAAGTTGTAACCGATTTATCAGTAGGTTATAACGTTTCTGAATCTTTCAAATTTACGATTGGAGCGAACAACCTTTTAGATATTTATCCTGATAGAGCAGGGCAGGATCTTGATCCTACTGCCGATGGAGACCAAAACAATCGTAGTAGTGGTCGTTTTGATTGGTCGAGAAGAGCCACCCAATTTGGTCTTGGAGGAAGATTTCTCTTTGCCAGAATGAGTTTTACACTACAATAAACTATCAGTTTATTTTAAATAGAAAAGGCTTCCAATTTGGGAGCCTTTTCTATTTAAAATAAAACTCTTTTTATTTGAAATTTAGCTCCGTACCTTTGTCTCAATTCAATTTAAGCATGTACAAAACTTTAATTCGCCCAATTCTCTTTTCCTACGATCCCGAGAAAATACATCATTTTACCTTCTCATTAATTCGTTTACTGAGCAGTATAGGCTTCGGAAGCATTTTCCGCAGTATATATCAGATAAAAGACGAGAAATTGGAAAGAAAATTATTTGGATTAACCTTTCCGAATCCTGTCGGCCTCGCAGCGGGATTTGATAAAGATGCTAAACTTTTTAAGGAGCTTTCTGATTTTGGTTTCGGCTTTATTGAAATTGGAACCGTAACTCCAAAACCCCAAGCAGGAAACCCTAAAAAAAGACTTTTTAGGTTAAAAAAGGATCAGGCGATTATTAACAGAATGGGTTTTAACAACGGTGGAGTAGCCAAAGCGGTTGAACGGTTAAAAAAGAATAAAAATGTTCTAATTGGTGGGAATATAGGAAAGAATAAAAATACCCCCAATCAAGATGCTGTGAGCGATTACATAACTTGCTTTCATGCTTTGTTTGATCATGTAGATTACTTTGTTGTTAACGTAAGTTCTCCTAATACTCCGAATTTAAGGGAGCTTCAGGATAAAAAACCATTAACTGAACTTCTACAGTCACTTCAGAATGTCAATAATGCTAAACCTGGGCGGAAGCCAATTCTGTTGAAAATTGCTCCCGACCTTACCGATGAGCAATTAATGGATATTATTGATATTGTTGCGCAAACTAAGATCGACGGAGTTATCGCTACCAATACAACAATTTCGCGTGAGGGTCTCACTTCAGAAAATAAAAAAGAAGTTGGTGGAATGAGTGGAAAACCTTTAGCATCTCGTGCGACCGAGGTTATCCGATTTCTTTCTGAAAAAAGTAACCAATCTTTCCCAATTATCGGAGTTGGAGGGATCCATAGCGCAAATGATGCCCTAGAAAAATTAGATGCAGGAGCCAGTTTAATTCAACTGTATACCGGTTTTATCTACGAAGGACCCAAACTCATAAAAGATATTAATAAAGCGCTCCTCATACGTTAACCCAATGATCGAAAGTCTATTGTCATTTTCATTAGCAACTTTGGCGTTGGCTCTGTCTCCGGGACCAGATAATATTTATGTGCTTACACAATCTTTAGTAAATGGTGTAAAAAGTGGTATCGCAACAACCGCGGGATTAATAAGTGGGTGTATTGTACATACAACACTGCTGGCATTCGGAGTTTCCGCGCTCGTTACTGCTTCGGAAGAGATTTTTTACGGAATCAAGGTCTTTGGAGCAGTTTATTTACTTTATCTGGCCTATACAGTTTTTAGAAGTGACGCAACAGTATCTTATGCAGAGAATGCACCCAAGAAGTCGCATTGGAATTTATTTAAACAGGGGGTTATAATGAATTTAGTGAATCCGAAGGTAATGATCTTTTTCCTTGCCTTTTTTCCTGCATTTCTTTGGGATTCTTCAGAAAGTTTAATTTTTCAATTCTACATTCTTGGAATCACATTTATGATTGTTTCATTTATTACCTTTAGTATAATAGCACTCTTAGCAGGAAGTGTTTCTGAATTGCTTTTAAAGAATAAAAAGATTGGTATAGTGTTGAAATGGCTTCAGATATTAGTGTTTGTTGGCATCGCCGTGTTTATATTGTTGCCGTAGTTAATTCGGGAATATAAGTTTTAAATATGATTTCAAAAGATTCTTGGCTTCAACGGAATTAGTATCTTTGGTATAATGCAAAAAGTAAAAATAATAGAATGTCCGCGTGACGCAATGCAGGGAATTAAAGATTGGATTCCTACCGAAAGTAAAGTACAGTATATACAGGCTCTGCTGCGTTGTGGTTTTGATACTATCGATTTTGGAAGTTTCGTATCTCCAAAAGCCATTCCGCAGATGCAAGATTCAGCCGATGTACTTGCGCAACTTGATCTCTCAAACACAGATAGTAAATTATTAGCAATTGTTGCGAATGTCCGAGGGGCAGAAGCTGCTGTGCAGCATGAACAAATTCAGTATCTGGGTTATCCTTTTTCAATTTCTGAAAACTTTCAGATGCGAAACACTCACAAGACTATTGATCAGTCGTTGGTTATATTAAAGGAAATATTGCGGCTTTCTGAAGCAAACAATAAAGAAGTCGTAGCATACTTATCGATGGGGTTTGGAAATCCTTATGGCGATCCATGGAATGTCGATATTGTTGGCGATTGGACCGAAAAATTGGCAGAGATGGGAGTGAAAATACTATCATTAAGTGATACAGTTGGGACCTCAACTCCCGATATTATTGATTATCTGTTCTCGAATCTGATTACCAAATATCCGCACATTGAATTTGGGGCCCATTTACATACAACACCAACTGCTTGGCATGAAAAAGTAGATGCCGCTTATAAAGCAGGTTGCAGAAGATTTGACGGGGCCATACAAGGATTTGGTGGTTGCCCGATGGCCAAAGATGAATTGACAGGAAATATGCCGACTGAAAAAATGCTTAGTTATTTTACTTCAGGAAAAGTTGATTGCAATATCAATCCAATGTCTTTTGAAAGCGCATACAATGAAGCAACTAAAATATTTAGCAAATACCATTAATATGAAAAAAATCCTTTTCCTTTATTTAATTGCTTTTTTAAGCTTTACAGCTTGTAAAACTACCAATCCGGTTATATCTGAAACCAGCGATCCGGACACGATAACCTTCAAGTTTATTCAGGTTAATGATGTTTATGAAATAGCGCCCTTAAGCGGTGGTCTTTATGGCGGAATGGCACGGGTGGCACATGTGCGGGATTCGGTGGCAAAAGTGAACCCCAATACTTTTCTGTTTATGGCTGGAGATTTTCTAAACCCTTCTTTATTAGGTACACTCAAATTGAATGGTGAAAGAGTACAAGGAAAGCAGATGATAGAAGTAATGAATGCCATGAATTTCGATCTTGCAACATTCGGAAATCATGAATTTGATATTAGTGAAGAGGCATTGCAAAAAAGGTTGAACGAATCTAATTTTCAATGGACCTCTGCAAATGTACTTCAGGTTCACGAGGATGGCAAACGCCCTTTTGTGATACAACGGGATATTGGTAATATAGCTGTAAAAGATACACATGTTATATATGTATCAGATGAGAATGGAACTAAACTCAGACTTGGGTTTTTTAGTGTAACTACTCCCACAAATCCGGTAGACTTCGTATCGTACGGCGATATTTATTCGGAAGGAGTAAGAGCTTATAAATCGTTGGAAAATAAGGTAGATGTCGTTATAGGTCTAACACATTTGTCGATAGATGAGGACATGGAATTAGCGCGCCGCTTGCCTAATTTACAATTTATTATGGGGGGGCATGAACATAATAATATGTTAGTGCCTACAAAAGGTGCGATTATTGCAAAAGCAGATGCGAATGCTAAAACTGTCTATATCCACACCCTGGTTTTCAATACCAAAACGAAAAATCTACAAATAGATTCACATCTGATGCCAATAGACCATACAACGCCTTCAAACGCTGAGGTAAAAGAAATAGTTGATAGATGGTCTTCAATTCTTGATGTTAAAATTAAAGAAGTGATATCTGAACCTAATGAGGTAATTTATACATCTGAAATTCCATTAGACGGGACAGATAGTGCGAACAGAGGTATACAAACCAATTTAGGCGATATACTCACAGCGGCCATGGCAAACTCTTTCGATGGAAAGGTAGATGCAGCAATCGTTAACGGCGGTTCTATTCGCATAGACGATATGTTGCCGAATAAAGTGACTAGTTTAGACATTTTCAGAGTATTACCATTTGGTGGGGAAGTAATCAAAGTCGATCTCACAGGAGGACTACTGATTGAAACTTTGGATTTTGGAAAGGCCAAGGGCGGCACCGGAGCATATTTGCAACGCCATAATATTACTGAGAGTGCAACTAGTGGTTGGTTGATAAATGAAGAACCCATCGATCCTAAGAAAACATATACCATCGCTATGAGTGACTTTTTGATAAAAGGCTATGATATTCCGTTTTTAAACGAAGAAAATACAGGCGTTTTAAGGGTATATAGGCCTAAAAAGACAGAATCCGCTGCAGATATTAGAAAAGCAGTCATTTTATATTTAAAATCTAAAAATCGCTAAATATGAACAAAATTTTAAAATACTTTTTATTGTTGGCTCTTGTCGTATTGGTAGTTATTCAATTTATCCGCCCGGAAAAAAACAGCGGTGGATATGAGTCGGTTATGGTTTTTGAAAATGATACAAAACCAACTGTTAAGGTTGCGGGAATTTTGAAAGAAAATTGCTATGATTGTCATAGTAACCAAACGCAATATCCATGGTACTCAGAGATTGCGCCCTTTTCCTATTGGTTGGAGGATCACATTAAACACGGCAAGGGGAAATTCAATGTTTCTGAATGGGATACTTATTCTGTGAAGAAGAAAGATCACAAATTGGATGAGCTTATAGAAATGGTAGAAAAAGACGAAATGCCTCTTGATTCCTACACTTGGATTCACGGAAATCTTGCTGAGGATGATAAAACTCTTCTCCTGCAATGGGCAGCATTGGCGAGAATGCAATATACTGAAGAGTTAAAATTATCAGCTAATTAGCAGTTGTTCAGCGTAGTAAAAAAGTCTTTAATTTTTTATTTAAAATAATTCTAAATTAACTTGTATAATCCTTGATTCGATTTTACTTTTGCGGCTTAAATTATTTGTTATTTATAATTAGTCTAAATAAAGTTGATGAAAAAAGTAGTATTTCTCGCAGCCCTTTTTATAACAGGTTTATCAATTTCACAAACGGTACAAGATTCAATTTCGATCGATCCGCAAAAACAGCAAAATGCAGCTCAGTCGATACTTTCAGGTAACTTTGGCAAAAAAGTTACCATTGGAGCATACGGTGAGCTTACCTATAATCAGCCGGAAGGTGACAATGGCGAACTAGACGTTCAGCGTTTGGTTTTACTCTTAGGTTATAAGTTTAATGAAAAAACTCAATTTGTTTCAGAGATTGAACTGGAACATGTGGAAGAAGTGTTTGTAGAGCAGGCATTTGTGAACTATTCGGTTGGGGATAATGTAAGTTTAAGAGGAGGACTGATGCTTGTCCCCATGGGAATCATTAATGAATACCATGAGCCTACCACTTTTAATGGTACAGAGCGTCCCGGGCTAGATAATGTTGTTGTACCTACCACATGGAGAGAACTTGGCGTAGGAGTAACTGGACGCTTTCCTGATGCTTCAATTGGCTATCAGGCTTATATCTTTAACGGATTTAAATCTACCGAAGCCAATGGTGATGATGGAGTTTCAGGCTTTTTAAAAGGCGAGAGCGGCCTCCGTGGTGGACGACAGAAGGGAATTAAATCGACAGTAGATTCGCCTACTTTCTCTACAAAAGTTGAATATTATGGTATTCCGGGTTTACGTTTAGGACTATCGGGTTACTTTGGAAAAACTCAAGCTGCAGATGATGTTGAGGAGATTGATGGAGCTAATATCGGTATAAGTATGGTTGGTTTAGATGCGCGTTATGGTTTCGGAAAGATTTCTGCTCGCGGACAATTCATCTATGCTTCCCTAAGTGATACCGAAGCGTATAACAATCTTACGGGACGCGACCTGGGTAGTTCCTTACAAGGATTCTATGTGGAGGGTGGATATAATTTACTTCCTTTGGGTGCCAAGCAACGACTTATTGCATTTGCCCGTTACGAAAACTATGATACCCATAACCAAACCGATGGAAATTTAATTAGAAACGCCGCATACAACCGAACTGATATTACGACAGGATTAAGTTATCATATTGCTCCGGGTGTAGTCGTTAAAGGAGATTACCAGTTTAGAGATAACAAATTGGATGGTGATAATGTTGATGACCGATTAAACTTCGGAATTGGAGTTTGGTTTTAATAGAACTGAAACTACTTAAAGTAAAACTTAGGGAAGTTTATTAATTGAGTGTTCCCAGATTAAGTGGAGATTTTAAGCATAAAATGAAAGATGAAAATTTAAAAAGAAAATTATGATATCTAGAACATTACTCATATTAATTTGTGCTACTTTTTGCACTGCCTTTGTGATTCCCGAAAAAGTGGAAAAGAAGGCTGATAAAGTAATGTTTAAATTCTATGAAACCGAAAATATAAAAAAGATATTCATTGATGTTCCTGAAGCTCTTAACAGAGAAACACTTTCAGATTTCACAAAAAGAAGCTTTTTCGCAATCACTTCCGAAGGCAAAAGATTAGGATTTGGATTTATTGGAAACGCACCTAGTAAAACAGCAACATTCGATTATTTAGTACTTTTTGATAATGACTTCATAATAACGAAAAGCAAAGTGTTGATCTATAGAGAGGAATATGGTGGGGAGATAGGAAGCAAACGATGGTTGAAACAATTCGACGGCGCATCATCTGCTTCAGCCGAGTTAAAATACAACCGGGATATTATTCCGATTAGTGGTGCGACTATTTCGGTGCGTTCAATGACAAAAGCAATGAACGATCTGCTTAAGAGTATAGCCGTTCTTCAGAAAAAAGAATTATTATAATGAAGATAAACGGGCTCCTTCATACTTTTCCGAAGCATATAAAACTATTTATTGCCGCTTTTGTGATTGTCTTAAGCGTCGGTTATATTTCGGGACTACTTTTCGTCCGTCAAACCGATTCAGTGTCGCCAGATGGTATCGAGGAAAACTACATGGGGAATGAAGATATTGAAGAGGCCAAAGTAATGAAGTTTGAAAAAGGAGAGCGGGAAATGCTAACTATTATTCACACTCACATTCTGAGTATGTCCTTTATTTTCTTTTTACTTGGCACTCTTGTGGCGATGACCACGCTTCCCGTTAAAATAAAAACATTTCTAATTGTAGAGCCATTTATTTCTGTACTCCTAACTTTTGGAGGGATCTATCTTATGTGGAAAGGAATTTTATGGATGAAGTATGTGGTGATGATTTCCGGAACTTTGATGACACTTGTATTTATTGCGGGAGCTGGAATAGTGTTATTTCAGTTAGCAAAAGGAAATAAAACCAAACTATTGTAGTATATTTGCACGCAATTAATTAGTAACATCCTTTCGTACTTCGGAAGATAATTTAATTGCGATGACTGCACACGAAAACAAAATTCTTGGAGAAGGCCTAACATACGACGACGTACTTTTAGTGCCTGCCTATTCTGAAGTATTACCACGAGAAGTTTCTATTAAAACCAAGTTTAGTAAGAATATTACTTTAAACGTACCTATTGTTTCCGCAGCAATGGACACGGTTACTGAAAGTGCGATGGCAATTGCCATGGCTCGAGAGGGTGGTATTGGAGTTTTACATAAAAATATGAGCATTGAGCAGCAAGCTGCCGAGGTGAGAAAAGTGAAACGGGCAGAAAGCGGTATGATCCAAGATCCGGTGACACTTTCCAAGAACGCAACCGTGGGTGACGCTCAAAAGACTATGCGTGAATACAGTATTGGAGGTATTCCAATTACAGATTCGAAAGGAAAACTAATCGGTATTGTGACGAATCGAGATCTTCGTTTTGAAAAGAATTTTGAACGTAAATTAAGCGAAGTAATGACGACCGCTAATTTAGTGACTGTTGCAGAGGGAACGTCGCTTAAACAAGCCGAAATCATTCTTCAGAAAAATAAAATTGAAAAACTTCCTGTTGTTGACGACCACGGTAAACTCTTAGGTCTAATAACATTCAGAGATATTACTAAACTCACCCAGAAGCCTATGGCCAACAAGGACAAGTATGGTCGGCTTCGTGTTGCGGCTGCTCTTGGTGTTACAGGAGATGCAGTTGAACGTGCCGAAGCACTGGTAAATGCACACGTAGATGCAGTAATCATTGATACTGCCCATGGACACACAAAAGGAGTTGTTACGGTACTAAAACAAGTAAAAAAGAAGTTTCCGAAATTAGATGTGGTGGTAGGTAATATCGCAACTGCTGAAGCAGCAAAATACCTGGTAAAAGCGGGTGCTGATGCTGTGAAAGTGGGAATTGGTCCTGGCTCTATATGTACAACGAGAGTGGTAGCCGGTGTTGGTTTTCCTCAGTTTTCAGCAGTATTAGAAGTGGCTGAAGCTATAAAAGGCAGCGGTATACCTGTAATAGCCGATGGTGGAATCAGATACACCGGGGATATTCCAAAAGCTATTGCCGCAGGCGCAGATTCGGTGATGTTGGGATCGTTACTAGCAGGAACTAAAGAATCACCGGGAGAAACAATTATCTATGAAGGTCGGAAATTTAAGTCGTACCGCGGCATGGGATCGGTTGAAGCCATGAAGCAAGGGTCTAAAGATCGCTATTTTCAGGATGTTGAAGATGATATTAAAAAATTAGTTCCTGAAGGAATTGTGGGTCGCGTAAATTATAAAGGTGACTTAGTGGAAAGTATGACACAGTTTATTGGCGGACTAAGAGCCGGTATGGGGTATTGTGGAGCCAAGGATATTGAAACACTTAAAAAGACGGGAAAATTCGTGAAGATAACCGCTTCGGGGATTAATGAGAGCCATCCACACGATGTAACTATAACAAAAGAATCACCAAATTACTCGCGCTAGTTGGTGCTTCAATTAATCACGTAAAAAATTTTCTTATTCCGGTGTATATTCAATTCCCAATTCTTTTAGAATCTTAACCGTAAGATCATAGTCGGGGTCAATATATACAAGGTCATTAGTTATCTGAAGTATCTGAGTGTACTTTTCAGCTTTGGCAATTTTTTCCATAGCTGTACCGATTTTAGCGTACAAAGGACGTAAAGCTTCGTCTCGTCTTAATGCAACCATTTTCGATCCATTTTGCTGAAATTTCTTTATCTCATCTTCGGCAGTGGTAATTTCCTGTTGTTTTTGAAGCTTCATTTCCGGAGTAAAAGTAGTTTCAGCTGCTTTATAGGCGTCAATAAGTACATTGTACGAAGCATATTTCTTATTTAGATCTTCATCAAGTCCCTTTCCGAAGTTTTGAACTTCTGCTTGTACAGCAGGAAGCTCAGGCATCTTGGAGAGAATAAAATCTACGTCCACAGTGCCAACTTTAGATTGAGCAAACAAAGTCACGCTTAGGAAAAGAAATAAAAGCTTTATAGTTTTCATAATACTTTAATTAGGATTAAAATGCAATGATACTATAAATTATGCTTTTGGAAAATAGATTTTGTTTCTGTTAACGTTTGTAAAAGATATAATCTGTTGAGATGGGAGTTGCACCCATTGATTTAATTTCTGTAATTATTTGCCCGCGATGATAGGTTCCATGATTTATTATATGATAAAGAATATCGTGTAGTATATTATTGAATTTCGATCCTTGTGTATTTGTGTAAACGATATTTAGTTCCAAATCGTTATTCTTAACTATTTCTAGACTCTGAGAATGATATTGTTCATTAAGGGATTGTAAATTCTTTAAATCAAACATATCCCATATCTTATGTGGTATGGGTACGTTTAGTATTCTGGCGTTCCATATACTTTGGGCAATAAGGGTATGCGACATCAGTGTTTGTGCTCTTTCAGTATATGCTGCGGGAGTATCAATAATTGTTTCGATCACTTTGGTGTTCGCATCGAAATTGTATTCAAATTTATCTTTGAAAAAAGCCTTCATTTGTCAGAGTATATTTGTCCGCGGTTAGGTTTTAAACGTTCGCGCAAACTATCCATGTATTCTTTGTCTACGACCATAAATGCAATGGTGTGATTAGAAGAAATTGTTTCGGTTTCACAGAAAGAATTCTCTAAGCCTTCTGCTTGGATGAATTCCTGTAAATGAGTCACATGGTGTTGTGCGATTGGCAGTGCATTAGGACCCTTAAAGTCCCAAATTAGTTTAATTCGTTCCATTATTTTTGATTGGCGACAGATGTTCCGTTTTCAGCAAAATTCTTAAAATCATTCAAATACTTACCAGACTGCTTTTTAAAAATACCTGGCATAAGAAACCCCATGGCTTTCATCATAAATCCACCAAATTGAAATTCATTTTCAGAAACCCATTTAGTACTATTGGCGTCTACTTCGTGAAAATAATTTTTCTGAATGTTGTGAACGTCTTTTGCATCATAAGTCGCATGAAATTCGGAAGGAAATCCGTACTTAATAATGGTTTCCGTCATTGTAATATTGCGCTTCCCCATTTTATATTCCAATAGCATTTTTGCCCCGTCCCTTTTCGGATTTTCATCTAACAGCGTATAGCCAATCAATCCTTTTTGCCAATGCTTCATATTTTCGGGATTATTAATTTTCTTTATCACTTCTTCCCGGGGAAGATTTATTATAATTTCAGATGTATACTTCATTTTTTGGCTGGAGTTGATTGTTCCAGCAATTTACGAAATTTTCAACATAGTAAGGGGCAAAGAAAAGCACTAACTTACTAATAAAAACGTTAAGCTTTAGACTTGTGTAACGACTGGATTTTGTTATTTTTGCGAGGCTTTATTAATTAAAAATATTATCTGAAAATGAAAAATTTTTGTGTATCATTCTTATTGATTTTTGCGTGTAGCGCACAAGTGTTTTCTCAAAAGAAAAGTGATATTTTACTTACGATTGATGACAAACCTGTTTATGTGTCTGAATTTAAAAGAGTTTACAATAAAAATCTTGATTTAGTCAAAGACGAATCGCAAAAAAGCGTTGATGGATATTTAGACCTGTTTATAGATTATAAGTTAAAGATTGCTGAAGCGTATGCTCAAGAATTAAACGAAACTAAAGATTACAAGAAAGAGTTTAGTAAGTATCGTGATCAACTCAGCAGAAATTATATTTTCGAAGATAAGGTAACAGAAGATTTAGCACGGGAGGCATATGAGAGAGGCTTGGAAGAGATAAATGCCGATCATATCCTAATTATGACAAGCTATGAAGATACGCCTCAGGACACCTTAAAAGCTTACAATAAAATTCGATCTATATACGAAAAGGCAAAATCGGGTGAGAGTTTTGAAGCTTTAGCGAAACAGTATTCTGAAGAACCTAATGCAAAAGAGTCTGGTGGAAAGCTGGGTTATTTTACCGTTTTTTCATTAGTATATCCCTTCGAAACCATGGCCTATCAAACTAAAGTTGGGGAGGTATCGGAAATCGTTAGAACGCGTTTCGGGTATCATATTATAAAAGTAAATGATCGTAGAAAAAGAAGTCCGGAGATTACAGTGTCTCATATAATGATAACTGCCAATAAGGCCGAGCGCACCTTCGATCCTGAAGAAAGGATTAATGAGTTGTACGCTATGTTGCAACAAGGCGAATCTTTCGAAAGTTTAGCAAAGCAGTTTTCCGAAGATAAAAATTCGGGCCAGAGAGGTGGAAAATTAAACCGATTCAGTAAGGGAGATTTACGATCTGACGAATTTGAGGAAGCGGCGTACAGTTTGGAGAATCCCGGGGACATTACCAAACCCATTAAAAGTGATTTTGGATACCATATCATTAGACTAGAAGAAAAACATCCTATTCCTACATTTGAGGAGAAAAAAACCATGCTGGAAAAGCGGGTAAGTGATGGCTCCCGATCAAAAATTGTATCCTCAGCCGTGAATGGGAAGATAAAAGAGAAGTACGGTTTTAAAAAAGAGAACGACTACCGTCCTTTTTTCGAAACTTTCGTGACCGATGATATTTTAAAAAGAGGCTGGACGTACGATACGATTTCAATAGCAGACAATAAAAAACTTTTCACTATTGGCGATCGTTCCCTTTATTACAAGGATTTCGCTGAATTCACTAGAGAATATCAAACCAAGTCGAAACCTTATAGAACCAAATCAACTTTGCTTGCCGATTATTTCGATGAATTTGAAACACAAGAGCTTAAGAATTATTTCAAAGATAAGCTGGAGGAAGAAAATGAAGAATATGCAACTGTATTGGATGAGTACCGAAATGGGTTACTTATTTTCGATGTTATGAATAAAAATGTTTGGAACAAAGCGAAGAAAGATTCAATAGGATTACAACGATTCTACGAGCGGGAAAAAGAAAACTATATTTGGAAAGAGAGAGTAGATGCGATTATAGTTTCCGGAACCAGTAAGGATTTTGCTGAACAAGCCCAGAAATTATTGCAGGAGGGTAAAACGGCAGAAGAAGTAAAAGAATTACTCAATAATAAAGATAAGGTTAACGTTATTGTATCTGACGGTATTTTTGAAATTGGAGAGCGCGTGCTTCCAAAAGATTTAGAGCTTGAAAAGGGGGTGTCTAGAATTTATTCTGATGATGCAGGTTATACGGTACTAAATGTGAAGGATGTTGTTCCCGCAGGGATTAAAACATTAAATTCAGTTAAAGGAAAAGCGATGAGTGACTATCAGAATTATTTAGAAAAAACATGGATAGAATCTCTTCGGAATAAATACGAGGTTAAAATAAACAAGAAAGCTTTAAAACGGGTTAAAAAAGAAATAGACTCGTAATGTATAAAATTAGTATCCTTTTTTTTGTTGTCATATTCTTTGCATCCTGTGATTATTTTAAACAAGGACCCAAGGAGGTTCCTGTTGCTCGGGTAAATAATAACTATTTGTATAAAAAAGATCTAGTTAATTTAGTTACCGAATCAACGTCGGAAGAGGATAGCACGCTTATAGTCAATAACTATATCAGGCGCTGGGCAACCCAACAATTGCTGATAGATCAAGCAAAGATTAATCTCCCACAGGAGCAATTAGATGCTTACGAACGGTTAGTTAATGAATACAAAAAGGATCTGTATTCCGCAGCATATAAAAATGCTATCGTCAACAGACAATTGGATAGCAGTATTTCAAATTCTGAATATGTTGCTTATTACGAAGAGAATAATGAAACTTTTAAGTTGAAAGAAGAGTTATTAAAAGTGCGCTATATTCAGGTTGATGAGAATTTTGTAAATCTCGCTAAAACCAAAGAAATGTTGCAGCGTTTCAATGAAGAAGATAAAAAAGCGCTTAGTGAGAATAGTATAAAATTTCGTTCTTATAATTTTAATGATTCCACGTGGGTAAAAAAAGCTGCACTTACCAACTTAGTTCCTGCCCTGGCGGTAAACGGGGGTGAAGTGTTAAAAAAATCTAATTTTGCACAATTACAAGATTCATTAGGAGTATATTTGGTGAAAATTGAAGACCTGTTACAACCTGGCGATGTTGCGCCACTTTCCTATATAAAGCCTACCATTGAGCAGATTATTTTAAACAAGCGAAAGCTCGAATTAGTTAAAAAACTAGAAAAAGATATTACAAAAGATGCTATTGAGAATAAAAAATTTGAAACGTACCCAAATCAGTAAATTATTATTTGCCTTTGCGATGTCACTACCATTTATGATGATGAGTCAGGAGGTTATTGCAGTTGACAGTACCGGAGTTGCAAAAGAAAAGGTGGTTGTAGATGAAGTAATAGCACCTACTCTGGATACGGTAAAAACTCCATTTAAGCGTTATAAAGCTGAAGGAGTTTCTGCTGTAATCGGGGAATATGTTATTGTTGACAGTGATATTGACAAGAGTTATATTGAATTACAGAGTACAGGTGTTTCTATTGAGGGAATTACCAGATGTCAACTTATGGGTAAATTGATGGAAGATAAATTATATCTGCATCATGCAAAGATAGATAGTATTATGGTTTCGGATGCCGAAATATCTCCTCAAGTCGATCAACTAATTCAATATATGGTTAGTGAGATTGGGAGTGAAGAGAAGGTTGTGAAATTTTATCGAAAAGAGAACATGACCGCGCTTAAAAAGGATTTGTTCGATGCTAAGAAAAATATTGAGCTTGCTAACAGAATGCAATCTAAAATTGTTGGGGCTGTAGAGGTAACGCCTGAAGAAGTTCGAGAGTTCTTCTTTTCGATCCCGGAAGATGAGCGCCCGGTATTTAGTGCAGAGGTTGAAGTTGCTCAAATCGTTGTTGACCCTGAAATTACCAAAGAAGCAGAACAGGATGTGATCGCTCGATTAAACGAAATGCGGGTTGATGTTTTAGAAAATGGTTCAAGTTTTGCAACTAAAGCGGTACTCTATAGTAAAGACCCCGGATCAGCGTCAAGGGGAGGATTATATGAAGGAATCAAACGAAATGGGCCAATGGCGAAAGAATTTAAGGATCAAGCGTTTTCTTTACTTGAAGGAGAAGTGAGCGAGCCTTTTGAAACTGAATTTGGTTTTCATATCCTATACGTGGAAAAAATTAGAGGCCAGGAAGTCGATGTACGCCATGTCTTACTATTCCCTGATGTCTCTCAAGAAGTAATTGAGCAAGCCAAGGCCAAAATTGATACAATTAGAAGCAATATTATTGCAAAGAAGATCGATTTTGCTGAAGCTGCCCGGTTGTATTCAGATGAAAAGGAGACACGTAATAATGGGGGCCAGTTAGTGAACCCTGCCACGCTAGACACTCGTTTTGATCTTACTAAGATGGATCCTACGTTAAGTGCACAAGTATATAACCTGCAAGAAGGAGAAGTTTCGAAAGTTTACAGCGATCGAGATAGAACCGGACGAAGTAAATATAAGATTCTTACGGTTACAAAACGATACGAAGAACATCCTGCGGAATACGTTAAGGATTATGAAAAGATTAAAGAACTTGCATTAAAAGAAAAGCAAATTAGAGCTATTGAAGAATGGCAAGAAAAGAAAATTAAAGAAACCTATGTGAACGTTAACAGTGATTATCACGATTGTGAATATGCTAGTAACTGGTTGAAAAAAGTAAAATAAGGAAGCGTATGTCTGATGTAACAGCGGTAAAACAGCTTGTTTCTAAATATTCTGCCTTACGGCAAGAGATTAAAAAAGTAATTGTTGGTCAGGATGAAGTAGTAGAGCAAGTTTTGCTATCTGTTTTTTCTGGTGGTCACGCACTGCTAATCGGGGTTCCTGGCTTGGCAAAAACATTATTGGTTAATACTGTCGCGGAAGCCTTAGGGCTTAAGTTTAAGAGAATTCAGTTTACTCCAGATTTGATGCCTAGTGATATATTAGGATCTGAGATCTTAGATCAGAACAGAGAATTTAAATTTATCAAGGGACCAATTTTTGCCAATATCATTTTGGCAGATGAGATTAACCGTACACCCCCAAAAACTCAAGCTGCTTTATTAGAGGCAATGCAGGAAAGAGCAGTAACAATCGCCGGAAATCACTATAAATTAGACTTACCTTATTTTGTGCTTGCGACACAAAACCCGATCGAGCAAGAAGGAACTTATCCTTTACCCGAAGCTCAGTTAGACCGGTTTATGTTTGCAATTAATTTGGATTATCCTTCATTTTCTGAAGAAGTTGAGGTTGTAAAATCAACCACTTCAGGAACTTTTGCCAAAGTAAATGCACTTTTTACTGCGGAAGAAATTATAGATTATCAACAGCTTATCAGAAGAATTCCAGTGGCAGATAATGTTGTTGAATATGCAGTTACATTGGTTGGAAAAACACGCCCGAAAAGTCAGGCAGCTCCCGAAATAGTTAAAAAATATATCGACTGGGGAGCAGGACCAAGAGCTTCCCAAAATCTAATTTTAGCTGCAAAGAGCAATGCGGCACTTCATGGGAAATTTTCTCCCGATATAGAAGATGTGCAAAAAGCTGCAATTGGAATTCTTCGGCACAGATTGATTAAAAATTATAAAGCTGAAGCAGAGGGTTTAAGTATTGAAGAAATTATCCGAAGCCTGTACTAACTAATTTTTCTAAAAAGAACAATATCTTTAGGAAATTTGTTTTGATTTTAAATTCTCACAGTTAACCTCAGATTTCTATATCCTCATTTTTCTACAATAAAATTTACATATTTCATAATATTATTCAGTATTATTAATATAAATTTGAATAATTCTCAGCATTTGATCGTTATTATTAAATATTTTTAAATTATTTGAAAATTTTGTAAATTTGCAAAACATTCAATCTGAAGATTATTTAGTTGTATAGTAACGATAACAAACCCAAAAAATAAGCAATATGGCATTCGACTTAGACATGATAAAAAAGGTGTATTCACAAATGGCAGAGCGTGTTGATAAAGCTCGTGATGTGGTTGGTAAACCCTTGACACTTTCAGAAAAAATACTTTATACTCACTTATGGGATGGTATGCCCACTAAAAAGTTTACCCGAGGGAAAGATTATGTGGATTTCGCACCAGATCGTATTGCATGCCAGGATGCTACTGCGCAAATGGCTTTACTACAATTTATGCAAGCCGGAAAAAATAAAGTTGCCGTTCCTACCACGGTTCATTGCGATCACTTAATTCAGGCAAAGCAGGGAGCTGCGCTTGATCTTAAACGCGCTAATGAGACTAGTAATGAAGTTTTTGATTTTCTTGAATCAGTATCTGATAAGTATGGTATCGGCTTTTGGAAACCCGGAGCAGGGATAATTCACCAGGTGGTTTTAGAAAATTATGCTTTCCCTGGTGGAATGATGATTGGAACCGATTCGCATACTGTGAATGCTGGTGGTCTTGGAATGGTGGCGATAGGCGTTGGAGGGGCAGATGCAGTTGATGTGATGGCGGGAATGCCGTGGGAACTGAAATTTCCAAAACTTATTGGAGTCAAGTTAGTTGGAGAACTTAGTGGTTGGACTGCGTCTAAAGATGTAATTCTAAAAGTTGCCGGTATACTAACTGTAAAAGGAGGAACAGGGGCGATTGTTGAATATTTTGGTCCGGGAGCGAAAAATTTATCTTGTACCGGAAAAGGTACAATTTGTAATATGGGTGCCGAAATAGGGGCAACAACTTCTACATTCGGTTATGATGATTCTATGGAGCGTTTTTTAAGAGCAACCGACAGATCTGAAATCGCGGATGAAGCCAATAAAATTAGACCGTATCTTACCGGTGATGACGAAGTATATGAAAATCCTGAGAAGTATTTTGACGAAGTGATTGAAATCAATCTTTCAGAATTACGTCCGCATCTTAACGGACCTTTTACTCCCGATCTTGCGACGCCAGTAGGTGAATTGGGGGATAAAGCCAGAAAGAATGGTTGGCCGTTAAAAGTGGATTGGGGATTGATAGGTTCATGTACTAATTCCTCCTATGAAGATCTTACCCGCGCTGCCTCTATTGCGCAGCAGGCTATAAACAAGAAATTAAAACCGAAAAGTGATTTTGGGATTAATCCGGGTTCCGAACAGATTCGATTTACAGCCGAACGCGATGGTCTTCTAGATGTATTTGAAAACCTTGGAGCAACTATCTTTACAAACGCTTGTGGCCCATGTATTGGTCAATGGGATAGAAGTGATAGAAAAGGAGACGAGAAAAATACTATCGTTCACTCTTTTAATAGAAATTTTTCTAAACGCGCTGATGGTAACCCCAATACTCATGCTTTTGTTGGGTCACCAGAAATGGTCGCCGCCATAGCAATTTCGGGAAGACTTGATTTTGACCCGATGAATGACACACTCTTAAACGAAGATGGGGAACAGGTGAAACTGGATATCCCTAAAGGAATCGAACTACCACCAAAAGGATTTGATGTTGAAGATAATGGATATATGGCTCCGGTTGAAGATGGAAGTCATATAGATGTTAAAGTAAGCACGACTTCAGAGAGACTACAGTTATTAGAACCTTTTGTTCCAATTAAGGATAGTGAACTTCAAGGAATGAAGTTATTGATAAAGGCATTCGGGAAATGTACAACCGACCATATTTCAATGGCCGGACCTTGGTTGCGTTTTAGAGGGCATCTCGACAATATTGCTAACAATACTTTAATTGGTGCAGTTAATGCTTTTAATAAGAAAACAAACTTCGTTAAAAACCAATTGACCGGTGAATATGGGGGCGTACCAGATGTGCAAAGAAAGTATAAAGCTCAAGGTATAAAAACTATCGTTGTTGGAGACCATAATTACGGGGAAGGCTCGTCACGGGAACACGCGGCCATGCAACCACGATTTCTGGGAGTTGCGGCGGTTTTAGTTAAGTCGTTTGCAAGGATCCACGAAACAAACCTTAAAAAGCAAGGAATGCTGGGATTGACTTTTGCAAATGAAGCCGATTACGATAAAATACAGGAAGACGACACATTTAATTTTATAGATATATCAGAATTTGCGCCAAATAAACCATTGACCATTGAAATAGTTCACAGCGATGGAACCAAGGATGTAATTAAAGCAAATCATACGTATAACGAAGCTCAAATATTATGGTATCGTGAAGGGTCTGCGTTGAATTTAATTAAAAAACAAAATGCGAAATAACGTTTACAGATAGAATGAATGTAAAAAAACTCCCGCGATAGCGGGAGTTTTTTTAAGTTAGAGGCTTAACGTATTTGATGAATTGTGAAAAAACTATCTTCATTGGCTCCAAGAAGATTCACCGTTCCCAATGCAGCATCACCAACAAGTTGAAAACTTAGGGTGTCACCGGTAGATAGTTGTAATAGTGTATGAGAATTCCTAACAGGGGGAGTAACATTTACTCCAAGGACACCAACATTGGCAAAACTATTTCTCGCTTCTATAGTACTATTTTTAACAATTTGGACTCCAAAATTAGTAGCTATTCCTAAGCTTGAATTTGCTTTAATTTGAACATTTACCATATAAATCCCATCTTGCTTAGCTGTGAAGATTCCTGTTGTCGTATTAAACTCATCATTCGTATCAAAATCTTCGAAGTCGAATGGAATGATCTGAGAACCGCTTGCTAAAGATATGTTTACGGTAGATACGGATGTAAAATTACCTTTTACTGTAGTCGGTAAAGCCTGTTTTACCAATTCAATTGACGGTACGCTTTTAACATAACCTCCATTTGTAACCAAAACCGAATCTTTAATCGAACTCATTAAAGTCTCCTGCGGTACAACTCTAATTTTTAAGTTACCATTAATGTCTAAAGTTGCATTTGGATTTTGAGTGCCAATCCCTACCTGACCGAAACTATTTATGCAAATTCCTAAAATAACTAACTGAATGATTTTTTTCATAACATTTATAGTTTTAGATAAATGCTGGGGAGACTACTAATGTACATAAAATTCTATGAAATGCAAATTAAAACGATGAAATACACAATATTCTCATAAATATGTTAAAAATAGCATGTTATTTAGTTAATTAACGCCCCTGTATATGTTTCCGAGGGTGAATTATTAGAAAATATTGTTCTTTTGAATATAGTTTTAGCATAATTTTTCGACTATAATTATTAAATATCACTATTTTGTTTAGAATCGTTAAGGTTTAAGAGCTATGGAGTTTTTGAAAAAAAATTGGGGTAATTTAATATTCATAGTAATTATCGCCCTGTTATTTATTCCGCAAACTGCAATGCCTATAAAGGTTTTTTTAAGTAGACTGATATCTTTCAGTCCTTCGGAGGTAAAACTTGAAAATCGAATCCAATTATCAAGTTACCAATGGGAACTTCAAACACTGGATGGTGTGAAGGTTGATTTAGCACAATCCGAAGAAAAAGTTGTGGTAATTAATTTTTGGGCTACCTGGTGCCCGCCTTGTGTTGCTGAAATGCCGGCGCTTCAGAATTTATATGATCAATTTGGAGATACGGTTGATTTCTATTTTGTTTCTTCAGAAGAGCCAGACGTCCTCAAAAGATTTCTTCATAAGAAGGGATACACTATACCCGTTTTTGTTGAAAAACAAACCCCACCCAAACAACTGCAATCGAGAACACTGCCAACTACCTTTATTATATCCAAAAGTGGAGAAATTGTGATACATGAAACGGGAGCTGCAGATTGGGATAGTGAAGAAGTGGTTGCATTAATGCATGATTTAATAAGAATTTAAATAATTTTTGAATGTCTCCTTTTTTCGAAGTATTCAGTAAGCACAAAAACAGTTAATAACATATTTAAGGCGTAAATACTATCTTCAATAGGGATAGTGCCAACTCTTACTCCAAGATTTTGAACATCATTGTACCAAACAACCTGTTCATTAATCCAACTCCCGGTTAAAAGTCCGTTTACTATATAAAACGGGAAGAGAACAACTATAAATGTGGGCAAAAAAGAGTACAGCGCATGTCGAGAATAGTTATACACAAATCCTAAAAGTATAATCGCATAGGTGAAATTAACCGCAGTATACCATTTATTGAAGTTGTAGATAAGCAAGGCAAGGAGTGAGGTAATGAGAATGACGTAGATAATAGAAGTGGTTTGTTTCGCGAAAGATAGCTTTGGAAAAAAATATAAAAGGGAATAATGTGTAAAAAGGCATGCATAAGGGATACAAATAAAGAAAAGCCATTCTTCAACAGGTAAGTTGGCGATTTTAAAACCTGTGAGATACATTTCGTTGAAACCCCAAAAACCATTTTTTGTAAATAGAATATCCCAAGGAATAAAGAAGGCCATCATTATAAATATTGCAGGAAATAGTGATTGCCATTTCTTGTAAAATTTCAATTTAGGATGAAAACTAAATATAAAAGGAATAGTAAATGAAGCTATATTTATCCAGAGATATAAATACTTCATGAATTATTTTTTGAAGTATTTCAATGGGGGTACCAGCATTCCGAAGCATTCCCCCTTATCTTTTCCAAGATGTTTATGATGAATTTTATGTGCTCTTCTAATTCCTCGCGCATACCAGTTATTCGCATTTCTGAATAATTTGAAACGCTGATGAA
This sequence comes from uncultured Ulvibacter sp., assembly GCA_965367015.1. Classification (GTDB taxonomy): domain Bacteria; phylum Bacteroidota; class Bacteroidia; order Flavobacteriales; family Flavobacteriaceae; genus CAXBES01. The sequence goes on along the minus strand of CBDUGY010000026.1, from coordinate 3,967 downwards.
TAAAAATATCGTGGACCATAAAATAGGTAAATCCATATGCAAAAATACCAAGTCCAATTGGTAATCCTGCCCAAAAATCGTAGTAGCTCCATGCGATAAAGCATCCAATACTAACAGCAGCATAAAATATAAAAAACAGATCATTTCTCTCCCACCAACTACCGTGATCCTTATGATGATGGTCTTTGTGTAATTTCCATAAAAAACCATGCATGACATATTTATGAGTAAACCATGCCATAAATTCCATAGCACTAAAGGTGCCTAAAAAAATAAGTATCCAAAGGATAGTTGTCATTTTATTCTGTGTCTGTTTTTTGTAACTTTAAAATTCTGATAAAGATAATAATCTACCTCACCAATTTCAACTGATATTTTACGTAGCTTCGAGTCAATAACCCAAACTTTTCGTAGTTTGGAACCCGTATTCTAGTATTTTTTATTTCGACTGCAGGTGTTTTTCGAAGCTTCTTGAGTAACCTCCAATAATATCTGTAGGCAATAAATACACCTAGTTTAGCTTCGGCAGGGAGCATTAGAATCCCCTGATAACCTTTCTTAAAATCTACTTCGATTTCTTGAATTATTTTTTCTTTAGAAATCTCGTCTAAGGCTTCAAGATTTGTATTGGGAAAATAAGTCCTGCTTAAACCTTCAAAATCTGCTTTGAGGTCTCTCAAGAAATTTACTTTCTGAAATGCTGAACCCAAATGCATTGCCGCTTCTTTTAGAGATTCATATTTGTCAACATCACCTTTAACAAATACTTTTAAGCACATTAAACCTACTACATCGGCAGACCCATATATATAATCATTATATTCTTGTTCGGTCTCATAGTCTGATTTGGTTAAATCGAGTCGCATACTTTTCATAAATGAATCGATTAAATGCCTTTCAATGCCGTATTTGTGAACCGTATATTGAAAAGAATTCAGTATTGGATTTAGACTTATGTTATCTATTAATGCATTCTGTAAATCGGTTTCAAAACGCTCAAAAAGAGTCTCTTTGTCATAGTCATGAAAAGAATCGACTATTTCGTCCGCCAACCTTACAAAGCCATAGATGTTATAAATATCTTGACGGATCGTCGGAGCAAGCATTTTTGTAGCCAACGAAAAGGAAGTGCTGTAAGCTTTTGTTACTTGCTTACTGCATTGATGCGATACGTGGTCAAATATTTCTTTCACTTTTATCGATTTTGTTTTTCAATTAAACCGGCGACTAATTTTCCAGATATTAAGGAAGGTGGAACACCGGGTCCTGGAACAGATAACTGTCCGGTAAAAAACAGATTCTTCACTTTTTTACTCTTCAAACTTGGCCTTAGAAATGCAGTTTGCATTAAAGTATTAGCCAATCCGTATGCGTTACCCTTATACGAATTGTAATCTTCTATAAAGTCATTAATACAGTATGACTCTTTAAATATAACGTTATTTTTGATGTTTTGATCGGTTAGCTTTTCGAATCTCGATATTATTTTACCAAAATATTCCTCCCTTAATTCTGCAGTATCTTCTAAACCTGGGGCAAGAGGAATCAGAAAAATTCCTGCTTCCATATTTTTTGGAGCGGCATTATCATCAGTTTTAGAAGGAAAGCTGGCATAAAAGAGTGGATCTTCGGGCCATTGTGGGGTATCATAAATTTCCTGTGCGTGCTTTTGAAAATCTACATCAAAGAAAAGTGTATGATGCTCAACATTTTTAATTTTCTTATCAAATCCCACGTAAAATAATAGAGAAGATGGAGCAAATACTTTTTTCTCCCAATACCTTTCTGAATATTGTCTGTATTTCTTCTCTAGTAAAGTCTCGGTATGATGATAGTCTGCTCCACTTAAAACAATATCTGCCGATACAATCTCATTGTTTAACTTTATGCCGGTTGCTTTTTTGTTTGTAACCAGTATGCGCTCTACATTGGCATTCGTTTTTATTGTAACCCCAAGAGATTCGGCTAAATCCTTCATGGCCTCAATGACACTATACATACCACTTTTAGGGTGAAATGTTCCAAGACCGAAATCGGCATAATTCATAAAACTATAAAAGGCGGGCGTATTTGATGGTTTAGCACCTAAAAAGAGGACAGGAAATTCAAGAATGGATATCAATCTTGGATTATTAAATTCTTTTCTTACCTCTTTACTTATAGTGCTAAAAAACTGACCAATTTTTGAAATGGTTGCGGGAGTTACTAATTCCATTGGCGAAAGTCCTGGACGATATACCAGGTCTTTGATTGCAATGTTATAGTTATCTAACGCCTGAGTCATAAATTTTTTCAACTTTTTCGACGAGCCTGCTTCCTCCTTTTCGAAAACAGCAGAAATCTTCTCTAGTGTGTCTTCAATTGTAATAAAATCATTTTCAGAAAAATAAACACTATAGGCCGGGTTCAATTTAATAAGTTCGTAGTAATCGGATGGATGTTTATTAAAATCTGAGAAGAATCTTTCGAATACGTCTGGCATCCAGTACCAGGTTGGACCGATGTCGAAAACAAAACCATCTTTCTTAAATTGTCGGGCTCTTCCCCCTACCGTTTCATTTTTTTCATAAATAGTTACTTGGTTACCAGCCTTCGCAAGATAACTTGCTGCAGCTAGTGATGAAAAGCCTGATCCGATGATGGCAATATTTTTCTTCATTTGTTTAACAAATTTAGTATTTATTTAAACAAGAAGTGAAATTAGATCAAAACTTTAGGAAATATTTAAGTCTCCAATACTGTTATGAAACTCATTTAGGTTTGAAATGACTTTAACTCCTTCGGGTAATTTTGATAAATTCAGCTGTCGCGCCTTTGGCCCCATTGTCCACAATTTACATCCCTTTTTCAGGGAAATAACCTCCATAAATTCTTTTATAAAAGATTGAGCATCCTGGTCTTCAGGTTGTACAGTAAGATAAGTCAAGAAAATCAGTTGATTCGAGACACTAAGCAGATTTTTTAAATTGTTTAAAGGAATGTTCGATCCAAGATAAATCGTCTTGAAACCGGCATTTGTTAGCTCGTAGTTTGCAAAATGTAATCCAATATCATGCACTTCTTTAAAAGGCAAAAACAATACAAAAATCTTGTCGTTCGATTTTGTAAATGACTGCTGTTTAAGTGCAATATTGATAATAATTTTTTGCTTAATTAGTTCTGAAATATAACTTTCATGAACGGGGTCGATCGTTCCTGTTTGCCAGAGCAATCCAATTTCATTTAGCAGGGGTATGAAGATGTGCTCGAAAATTTCACTGAATGTTTTTTGCTCTAGAAGTTTTTTATAAGTGATATTAAACAACTGATTGTCGAATTCGAACATCGATGTCTTAAAAGCCTTTAAAGCATAATCCTCCTGGTTTGAATGCGCTTTATTCTGAATTAATTGAAGTAACTCTTCTTCGTTGAGATCGGCTATTTTGGAAATTTTGTAGCCATCATTATATAAGAAACTAACATTTAATAGTCTCTTTAAACTATTAAGATTGTATTTTCTGATGTTAGTATCGGTTCGATTTGGTTTAAGTAATTGATATCTCTTCTCCCAGATCCGAATAGTGTGCGCTTTAACGCCACTTAGGTTTTCAAGATCCTTAATACTAAATTCTGTTTTAACATTCATTGACTGATCATCCTATTTTCAGGGTTTAAAGTACAAAAAAGAAATAGAGTTGAATAAATTTGCAGAGTAATTATGGAAGAATGAAAGTAAGAATTCGATAATGAATTAAGATTCAAGCTTTAACTAAGCTTCATTAATTTTTGTTCGATGTGAAATTTTAGAAAGTTAAACTACATCTAGAAAAAAATATTTTTTACATGAAAGAAAATTGAAAAAACCTAAGAAAATGTTTAAACAAAAGTACCCGGGATGGGACTTGAACCCACACGTAACTAGTACACACGGCCCTCAACCGTGCCTGTCTACCAATTCCAGCACCCGGGTAGAAATAGCTCACACATT
>CBDUGY010000025.1:0-26591 GCA_965367015.1 uncultured Ulvibacter sp. | reverse complement strand
GGTCGGGGTGGCAGGATTCGAACCTGCGACCTCCTGCTCCCAAAGCAGGCGCGATGACCGGGCTACGCTACACCCCGAGTGATGTATATTCCAATACTTTTAATACCAAATCTCATAGCTAATTAAAATATATTCAGCTGTCTGAGATCGGCCGGAGTCAAGGTTAGTTTTCCATAAGCTATCCTCCAAAAAGCGAGGTGCAAAAATAAGTAAATTATAAACTATAACTGGCAACTTTCACAATAAAATTTTCAAAAATAACATCCAAATAAAATCTTCATTATTTATTGAAAATATCCCGGACATTGATACTACTATTTTTTGACTATATCGACATTAACAAACCGCACAATTTTTATATATAGTAAGGTATAAATATCTTCAGTATACAACTCGTAAGTATTAAAGTGTTTTTCATTTTGCCCCTAATTCAGTATCTTTTCATTATAAATTAAAAGCTATGAAAAAATACTTTTTAGCATTTGCCTCTCTCTTAATGTTTTCGGCATGTGCGCAAAAGAAAAAGAATGATGTCGCCATTAATACTGAAGATCGAACATATTCAATCGAAATGGTAGTTGACAATCTTTCAAATCCTTGGGGAATGACATGGTTGCCAGATGGAAGCATGCTCATTACTGAAAAGAGCGGAGAACTTATTCATTTTAAAAATGGGATCAAAAAAATGATCAAAAATGTACCCGAAGTTTATAATCGAGGACAAGGGGGTTTGCTTGATATTGAGTCACATCCGAAATATTCAGAAAACGGATGGATATATATTACCTATGCCTCTTCCGAAGGGGAAGGCAATGGAGGTAATACCGCCCTGATAAGATGCAAGTTAAAAGGAGATTCCTTAACCGAAATCGAACAATTATATAAAGCCACCCCAAATACAACACGAGGACAGCACTTCGGATCGCGGATTGAATTTGACAATAATGGTTATTTATACTTCTCTATCGGTGAACGAGGAGATCGGGATGTAAATCCGCAGGATATTACGCGCGACGGTGGTAAGATTTATCGCTTAAATGACGATGGATCAATTCCTGCCGACAATCCATTTGTGAACGATCCGAAAGCGAAAAAAGCAATATACACGTACGGAAATCGAAACCCACAAGGCATGGCCAAACATCCTTCAACAGGTGAAATTTGGATTCATGAACACGGACCAAAGGGTGGTGATGAAATTAATATTGTGAAAAAGGGAGCCAACTACGGATGGCCTGTAGTCTCATATGGCATCAATTACAGCGGAACAAAATTTACTGATGAAACTTCCAGACCCGGCATGGAAGAACCAGTTTATTATTGGGTTCCTTCAATCGCTCCCTGCGGAATGGCTTTTGTAACAGGCGACAAATATCCAGAATGGAAGGGTCATCTGTTGGTTGGATCTTTAAAATTCAATTATGTAGAATTAGTAAAATTAAATGGCAAAAAAGTAGTAAGCAGAGAAAAAATAGCTGAGGAAGTAGGTCGCGTAAGAAACGTAAAAGTAGGTCCCGATGGTTATATCTATATAGGAATAGAAGGCAAGGGAATTGTAAAAATAATGCCAGATTAATTCGGAAGTCGGAATTTCGATTTTAACACTCTAATGAATCCCTTTAGCAACACCAATAAGTTCAAGTTAAAGACTTGTAAAAGCGCCCATACAGACCGAAATCAGTGAGCGAATGTGATGGGTAATTCATAGTTGAAAAATTAAACAAACCATAATGAAAAACACAGTAATATCAATCCTTATCGCCATTTTAATTTGTGCTTGCAATAATACCGAAGAAAAAAAAGAGTCGGTTAAAATAGGCTCTGTGACGCTAACTAAACCCATCCAAACGGATCTTGAGAAAAGTATAGCTCGTGGTAATGAGGTTTATCAAAATTTTTGCATTCAATGTCATTTAGCGAGCGGTAAAGGAGTACCCAATAATTTTCCTCCGTTAGCAGGCTCTAATTGGCTAACAGATAAAAGAACTGAAAGTATTCACAGCGTAAAATTTGGGTTAAGGGGAGAGATTGTTGTAAATAATGTTACGTATGATGGAGTCATGACACCGTTGGGTTTAAGTGATGAAGAAGTGGCAGATGTCATGAACTATATTATGAATTCCTGGGGAAATACCCAGGAAAATATGGTTACTGTAGAGGAAGTAATTGCTGTTGAAAAATAACAATAGCTTTTTGCTAATACCTTAGCAACTATCTAACTTAATAACTATTTTTGTGAAAAACCTGAGCTCATGCTTATAATTGGTATCGCCGGAGGCACCGGAAGCGGCAAAACCACCGTAGTTGAACAGATTGTTTCAGAAATTCCCGAAGGTGAAGTGTGTGTTATTTCACAAGATTCCTATTATAAAGATACCAGCCACCTAACTTACGATGAGCGTGTTAAAATAAATTTCGATCATCCTAATTCCATTGATTTTCCCCTATTAGTAAAACATCTTCAGGAATTACGGAAAGGTAACTCATTCGAACAACCCGTTTATTCATTTGTGGAACATAATCGTACGGGTGAAACAATTACCACATACCCTAAGAAAGTAATTATCGTGGAAGGGATATTAATTCTAACGCATCCGGAAATTCGTGATATGTTCGACATAAAGTTGTATGTTCATGCCGATAGTGACGAACGTCTCATCCGTCGCTTAAAACGTGATATCGCAGAAAGAGGACGAGATTTAAAAGAGGTGTTACATCGTTACCAAACCACTTTAAAACCCATGCATCAGCAGTTTATTGAACCAACTAAGGAATTTGCTGATATTATTATTCCAACCAATCGTTATAATACAGTAGCCGTTAACCTAATTAGAAGTATTATTCATCAGAAGTTAGCATAATATCAAGTGAAATTTTCAGAAATAAAACAACAGAAATGGTTTAGAATATTAAGCAATAAATACATGCTAATTCTACTGCTTTTTATAATCTGGATGTTGTTTTTTGACACCAATTCATTTCTGATTCACAACGAATTATCTAATGATATCAATGCTTTAGAGGACAATAAAGAATTTTATCAGGAAGAAATAACAAATGATAAAATATTTATCGAAAAAATGAAAGATAGTAATGAACAAGAGCGATTTGCCCGAGAAAAATACTATCTAAAAAAGGAGAATGAAGATATATTCATAGTAGAACACGAGGATAGTATAAAAAATAAGAAAGAGAATGAGTGAATTTTTATTTTCCGAATTTGATGAAGTCTCTGCTAAGCAATGGAAACAGAAGATTCAGGTAGATCTTAAAGGCGCCGATTATAACGAAACATTGATTTGGCTAAGTCTGGAAGGTATACACGTAAAGCCGTTCTATCACGCCGACGATTTCAATGAACCTTTCTCCCCTATTCCCGGTCATCCCAAAAAATGGAAGGTGGGGCAGAATATTTTTATCGATGACGAACTCATTGCAAATAAACTTACACTAGACAGCATCGTACGTGGCGCAGAGGCTATTTTTTTTACTTCTGATAAAGAATTCGATATATCAAAAGTGTTTCAGAATTTTCCGTTCGAAGCAGCACCGATCTATTTTCATTTCAATTTTCTTTCTGAAGCTTTTTTAATGTCGTTGAAACAATATCTTTCAGAAAAAAAAGCAACGGTTTTTTACAATCTCGATCTAATTGGTAATCTCGCTAATACAGGAAACTGGTTCCATAATTTAAAACAGGATCACAATATCCTGGAAGCAGTCCTCAAAAAAAATACCTCGGATAATGTACTCAATGTAGATTCCTCCTTGTACCAGAACGCTGGAGCGAATATGGTGCAGCAACTGGCATACGCACTCGCACATGCCAATGAGTATTTAAATCACTTTAAAGAAGATCAAATTTCCTTAAGCTTCAGTGTATCTGTTGGTTCCAATTATTTCTTTGAGATTGCAAAAATTCGAGCGCTTCGCAAATTGTACGCAGCTTTGGCTTCAGAATACAATACTTCGGCAAAATGCCATATTTCGGCTACCCCATCTAAGCGAAATAAAACAATATATGATTATAACGTTAATATGCTTCGCACTACAACTGAATGTATGAGTGCGATACTGGGGGGAGCGGATGTTATAAATAACCTTCCCTATGATGTTCTTTACCATAAAAGCAATGAATTCGGTGAGCGAATTTCGCGCAACCAATTGCTGATTCTCAAAGCCGAAAGTTATTTTGATGCGGTAGGTAATCCGGCAGATGGCTCCTATTATATCGAAAGTTTAACCAACGAACTGGCTGAAAAGGCTTTGGTACTTTTTAAAGATATTGAAGCGACCGGAGGATTTTTAAAACAATTAAAGGAAGGAACAATTCAAAGAAAAATTAAGGAAAGTGCTCAAAAGGAACAACAACTCTTCGATGAGGGAAAAATAGTGCTGTTGGGCACAAATAAGCATCCCAATGCGAAAAATAAAATGAAAGACGAGCTGGAGTTATATCCGTTTGTAAAAATCAAACAGCGAAAAACCCTCATTGAGCCTATTATCGAAAGACGTTTGGCCGAGAAAGTAGAACAAGAAAGATTGAACCATGAGTAGAAAAAACGTTCAAAATATAAATTTACATAAGTCGGAAGACGCGGGTCGGGAGACAGAGATCAATACTTTAACCACAGCCGAAAAAATAGATATTAAGAGCCAATACACCCCTAAAGATATTGAATCAATAAAGCACCTCAACTTTGTTGCCGGAATTGCACCTAATTTGCGAGGTCCTTACTCTACGATGTATGTTCGCCGACCCTGGACTATCCGTCAATATGCGGGTTTTTCTACTGCTGAAGACAGCAATGCTTTTTATCGCAGGAATTTAGCCGCCGGACAGAAAGGTTTATCGGTTGCCTTCGATCTGGCAACGCATCGTGGCTATGATAGTGATCACGAGCGTGTAGTTGGTGACGTCGGCAAGGCAGGTGTTGCTATTGACAGTGTTGAGGATATGAAAATTTTATTCGATCAGATTCCTTTGGATAAAATGAGTGTTTCTATGACAATGAATGGTGCCGTACTCCCTATAATGGCATTTTATATTGTAGCAGCAGAAGAGCAAGGTATTTCGCCAGAAGCATTGGCAGGTACAATTCAGAACGATATATTAAAAGAATTCATGGTTCGGAACACCTACATCTACCCACCCACCGCCTCTATGCGAATTGTCAGTGATATTTTTGAATACACTTCGGAAAAGATGCCAAAATTCAATTCTATTTCAATTTCTGGATATCATATGCAGGAAGCCGGTGCCACTTGCGATATTGAACTGGCTTATACATTGGCCGATGGCTTAGAGTATATCCGCACAGGAATAAAGGCGGGAATGGATATAGACAGTTTTGCTCCTCGTCTATCCTTTTTCTGGGCCATAGGGATGAATCATTTTATGGAAATTGCCAAATTAAGGGCAGCCAGGATGCTTTGGGCAAAATTGGTCAAACAATTTAATCCGAAGAATCAAAAATCGCTTGCGTTAAGAACACATTGCCAAACAAGTGGCTGGAGTTTAACCGAACAGGACCCCTTTAATAACGTTGCAAGAACGTGTATCGAAGCCGCAGCAGCGGCCTTTGGAGGAACGCAGTCGCTACATACCAACGCATTAGATGAAGCTATTGCTTTACCCACCGATTTCTCAGCACGGATAGCTAGAAATACTCAAATTTATCTACAAGAGGAAACAAAAATTACCAAAACAGTCGATCCCTGGGCTGGAAGTTATTACGTTGAAAATCTCACCAATGATATTGCGAACAGCGCATGGGAGCTTATTCAGGAGGTGGAAGAATTGGGCGGAATGACCAAAGCAATCGAGGCAGGAATTCCTAAATTAAGAATAGAAGAAGCAGCTGCCAGAAAGCAAGCGCGCATTGATAGCGGACAAGATATAATTGTTGGTGTGAATAAATACCGACTCGAAAAAGAAGATCCGCTTCAGATATTAGACGTAGATAATCAGAAAGTTAGAAAGGGACAAATTGAGCTTCTGCAAAAAATAAAAAAAGAGCGCAATTCTTCTAAAGTATCCGAAGCACTTTCAAAATTAACAGCCAGCGCGAAGTCAGGTGAAGGAAATTTACTAGCTTTAGCTATCGACGCAGCACGTGAGAGAGCAACTTTGGGTGAGATCAGTGATGCGCTTGAGGAAGTATTCGGGCGATATAAAGCTCAAATTAAATCATTTAGTGGAGTGTATAGTAAAGAAATAAAAAAAGATCTTTCGTTTGCCAAGGCGAGAGAAATGGCTGATAAATTTGCAGATTTGGAAGGTCGGAGACCAAGAATCATGATTGTTAAAATGGGTCAGGATGGTCATGATCGAGGTGCAAAAGTGGTGGCAACCGGTTACGCCGATGTTGGCTTCGATGTAGATATAGGTCCCTTATTCCAAACGCCCGCCGAAGCTGCTAAACAAGCTGTTGAAAATGATGTACATGTCCTGGGTGTTTCGTCCCTCGCTGCAGGTCATAAGACCTTGGTGCCCCAAGTCATCGAAGAACTAAAAAAATACGGTCGGGAAGATATTATGGTTATTGTTGGTGGAGTTATACCTACTCAGGATTATCAATTTTTATTCGATGCGGGAGCAGTTGCGGTTTACGGACCCGGAACTAAAATTAGTGAAGCTGCTATCGAAATGCTTCAGATTTTGATCGATTCGGTGGCGTAGGGATTGTTGCGAATTACGCGAATTCATTGTAATTGTCTATTCCTGAATGACAACACTACGAGGATTGTCCATTTGAGTCTCCGAATAAAACAATAAAATCTTTATAATTGCTTCAGAAAAACTACATCATTAAGACGGAAAGACTTGGGCTACGGAATTGGATGGAGTCTGATGTGGCGCCTTTTTGCGAGATGTGCGCAGATGAGGCTGTAATGGAACATTTTCCGAAGACACTTTCCGAAGAAGAAACTATTTTATTAATTAAAGCCCTGAGTGATCATTTTAAAGAGTTCGGTTATACCTATTTTGCCGTCGATATTTTAAGAACTGATGAATTTATTGGATTTGCCGGGCTGAAAAACCAGACATGGCAAAGTGAGTTTACTCCTTGTGTAGATCTTGGATATAGATTAAAACGAATCGCCTGGGGCCAGGGATATGCCTCGGAAGCCGCAAGCGCTTGTTTGGATCATGCGAAGAATAAATTTGGTATTACTAAAGTGCTTTCATTTACAACCGACACTAATAAGCCCTCGGAACATGTAATGAAGAAAATTGGTATGGAATATATCGGAAATGTTCAACATCCCTCTATAGTCGGCGATTCCCGATTTAAACATTGTGTGGTATACAGGACAAAATTAAATGCATAAATTCATTATGCTTACATAATAAATAACACTAGTTTCCCTATTTTTACAACACAAAAATAACTTCAATGGATTTAAAAGCAAAAATGCTTCGTGATGATGCATTAAAAGGGAAGACAATCGTTGTCACAGGAGGTGGAAGCGGCTTGGGAAAATCGATGACCACATATTTCTTAGAATTAGGCGCTAACGTTGTTATTACATCTAGAAATATTGAAAAACTTCAGAATGTTAAAATCGAACTCGAAGAATTAACAGGAGGCAAAGTACTCCCGGTACAATGTGATGTTCGTAATTACGATGAAGTTGAAGCCATGGTTGCTGCTTCGGTTAAAGAATTTGGAACAGTAGATGTGTTATTGAATAATGCTGCAGGAAACTTCATTTCTCCAACTGAAAGACTTTCAGCCAATGCATTCGATACTATTATTGATATTGTATTGAAAGGAACAAAGAATTGTACACTTGCCTTCGGTAAACATTGGATCGATAAAAAAGAAACGAATAAATCTGTTGTTAATATTGTAACCACTTACGCATTTACAGGGTCAGCATATGTGGTACCCAGCGCTACCGCTAAAGCGGGTGTATTAGCACTTACCCGATCGCTGGCAGTAGAATGGGCCAAATACGGCATGCGTTTCAATGCGATCGCGCCGGGACCTTTTCCAACCAAAGGTGCGTGGGATCGTTTACTTCCTGGAGAATTGAAAGAAAAATTCGATCTGGCAAAGAAAGTGCCTTTAAAACGAGTTGGTGACCATCAGGAATTGGCAAATTTAGCAGCTTACTTAGTGTCTGATTTCTCTTCTTATATAAATGGTGAAATAATCGTGATTGACGGTGGCGAATGGTTAAAGGGCGCCGGACAAATGAATTTACTTGAAGAAATCCCACAAGATATGTGGGATATGCTCGAAATGATGATACGGTCAAAAAAGAATAAATCATAATTCATCCCACATATTAGTGGTGGCGAATGCCCGAAAATTGATAGTTTGCGCAGCAACTATTTTCGGGCATTTGCCGTTACAATATTATAAGATGATGATTCGATTTAAAAAAACAAATAGTACATCCCCCCGGCGGTAATTACACTAAAATAAATCGATTTCACAGAATCATTTTTCGGGCATTTGCCGTTACAGTATTATAAGATGATGATTCGATTTAAAAAACCAAATAGTACATCCCCCCGGCGGTAATTACACTAAAATAAACAGATTCTGAAGATATCTTATTTAGCATTTGCCGTTAATAGTAGATAAAAAAATGTTTTGGACTGAAAAAAAATAGATTGACTATCACATTCAGAAATTTTCAATAAATCCAACATTTTAATATTAATGTTCTACTAATTCGGTTGATAATTGCTTGTATTTTTTGGCAATTCAATTGTTCACTTCCTGTTAACAAAATTCATTTTCTGTTCGGTTTATTAGTCGTATTTTTAATCCTTAAATCTAATAAGATTAATGGGTAAAATTATTGCAATTGCAAACCAAAAAGGAGGAGTAGGAAAGACGACAACTTCGGTGAATTTAGCGGCTTCGCTGGGTGTTTTAGAAAAGAAAGTCTTATTGATTGATGCAGATCCACAGGCAAACGCCACATCAGGTATAGGTTTGAATGTTGAAAATGTTGAATTTGGGACCTACCAAGTGCTTGAACATTCCATTAAGGCAAAAGATGCGATAGTGGCTACCTCATCTCCCAATCTGGATATTATTCCAGCTCATATTGACTTGGTTGCTATTGAGATAGAATTGGTAGATAAAGATCAAAGAGAGTATATGCTCAAGCAAGCTATCGAAGGTCTAAAAGATAGCTATGATTATATTTTAATTGATTGCGCTCCGTCACTTGGATTATTAACTTTAAATGCACTTACTGCAGCCGATTCAGTAATCATTCCCATACAGTGTGAATATTTCGCATTGGAAGGTCTAGGAAAACTTTTGAATACGGTAAAGAGTGTCCAGAAAATACACAATCCCGAATTAGATATAGAAGGACTGCTGCTAACTATGTACGATTCCAGATTACGACTTTCCAATCAAGTGGTAGACGAAGTAAAAAAGCATTTCGATGAAATGGTTTTTAAAACAATCATTCAGAGAAATGTTCGTTTAAGTGAAGCACCTAGTTATGGAGAGAGTATCATCAGCTATGATGCAGGTAGTAAAGGAGCCAATAATTACCTTAGTCTGGCGCAAGAATTAATCGAAAAAAACCACTAGAAATAGATGGCAAAAGCAACAAAAAAACAAGCTTTAGGACGTGGCCTTTCAGCATTGCTAAAAGACCCTTCAAACGATATTCAATCTGTTTCCGATAAAAATGCAGACAAAGTAGTTGGGAGCATAGTGGAACTTGAACTAAGTTCTATTGAGGTTAATCCCTTTCAGCCGCGAACGAGTTTCAATGAAGAATCACTTCGTGAACTCGCCTCTTCAATAAAAGAATTAGGCGTTATTCAACCAATCACCGTTAGAAAATTAGATTTCAATAAATACCAGTTGGTAAGTGGGGAACGACGGTTTCGTGCATCCAAATTAATTGGTTTAGAGACAATACCTTCTTACATTCGGATCGCTAATGATCAGGAGTCGCTTGAAATGGCTCTGGTTGAAAACATTCAACGCCAGGATCTCGACCCGATTGAAATTGCGCTTTCGTACCAACGACTTATTGAGGAGATTGATGTAACTCAGGAAGAATTAAGTGATCGTGTTGGAAAAAACAGATCCACAATAGCAAACTATTTAAGATTACTGAAATTAGATCCTATCATCCAAACGGGGATGCGAGATGGTTTTATAACTATGGGTCATGGTAGAGCACTTATTAATATTGAGAATACCGAGGAACAACTAGACATCTATGAAAAGATATTGAGCAATAAACTTTCGGTTCGTGATACCGAAGCACTAGTGCGTTCGTTTAAAGCTCCAGACGAAAAAGCTAAATCTATAAAACCTTCCGTTCCGGGATATGCAAAGGATGCAAAAAAAGAATTAGCAGCCATATTTGATACCAATGTTGCAATAAAGGTGGCAAAAACAGGGAAAGGTCAGTTAGTAGTACCTTTTAAAAGTAAAGAAGATTTATCTCGTATACTTAAGCTCATTAGAGGTGAAAAGTAAACTACATTGGATTGTACTATTTGTTTTCTCTGCAACTGTGTTTGCGCAAACCAGCGACACCCTTGCCATAAAAAAAGAAAATCAGGTCATTATTGTTAAAGATACTGTGCGCGAGCCGTACGATCCTCTGGCACCTCAACGCGCTGCGTTCTATTCCGCCGTAATTCCAGGGTTGGGACAGGCTTATAATAAAAAGTATTGGAAAATTCCCGTGATTTACGCAGGAATGGCTACCGGGGTTTACTTCTATCTTCGGAATGATAAAGATTACGATCGTTTTAGAGATGCATACAAGCGTAGGCTCGCCGGTTTCACCGATGATGAATTTTATGGAAGTGGTACCACACCAGTTATTTCCAATGAGCGATTGATAGATGCGCAGCGTTCGGCACAAAAGAATAAGGACGTAAGCATAATTGTTTCACTGGCTTTCTATCTTGTGAATATAATCGATGCCAACGTCGATGCCCATTTAAGGCAATATAATGTGAGTGAAGATCTTTCATTACAGCCTAATTTAGAATTAAATCCTATTAACGCACAGACCAACTACGGCTTGTCTCTTACGTATAAATTTAAATGAAATTGGCACTTTTAGGATATGGAAAAATGGGTAAAACCATTGAACGCATTGCACTTCAGAAAGGGCACACCATTGTTTTTAAAAGCTCAAGCAATTATTCGGAAGGGAATCTGGAACAGGCAGATGCTGCCATAGAATTTTCAACTCCGGAGACCGCAATGGAAAACATAAAATCATGTTTTCTGCTGAATATTCCTGTTGTATCGGGCACTACAGGCTGGCTGGATGGTTATAATGAGATTGTAAAATTATGTGAAGAACGTAACGGAAGCTTCCTTTATGCGTCAAATTTCAGTGTTGGCGTTAATCTGTTTTTCAATCTGAATCGATATCTTGCGAAAATTATGCAGCCATGGAAGGAATACGATGTTTCCGTTGAAGAGATCCATCATACCGAAAAAAAAGATGCACCGAGTGGAACAGCCATTACACTTGCTGAAGGAATCATTGATAATTCAGAAAAAAAGAAGTGGAAATTGAATACAGCCGAAGCAAATGAATTGAAGATAGTTGCTAAGAGAATCGAGGACGTTAAGGGTACACATATTATTACTTACGATTCAGAAATTGATCGGATCTCAATAAAACATGAAGCGCACAGTCGCGACGGATTCGCAATTGGAGCCATCCTTGCTGCGGAATGGCTTCAAGAGAAAAAAGGAATTTACTCGATGAGTGATGTGTTAGGAATAGGCTAAGAAACCCTTCAGTCTGCCACTACCTGCTGCATGGAAAGAGTTTTGAATTAGACATTTAAAAAATCATATTCTGAAATGTTCTTCAGAATAAAAAATAAAATTATGAGTTGGACCGGTTGGTTAATTTTTATCTTAATAGTACAAGTAGTTCATTTTTTAGGAACCTGGAAATTGTATATCGCTGCAGGAAGACAAGCATGGGAAGCTGCAGTTCCTGTGTATAACGCAGTAATCTTAATGAAAATAATAAATCGGCCATGGTGGTGGACGATCCTTTTATTTATTCCTATTGTCAACCTTATTATGTTTCCTGTAATATGGGTGGAGACTCTTCGCAGTTTTGGCAAAAATAGCACCACCGATACCCTATTGGGCGTCCTAACCTTCGGCCTATATATCTACTACATAAATTATACTCAGAAAGTTACTCATATAAAAGATCGTAGCTTGCGCCCTAGAAGTTCTTCGGGTGAATGGATTAGTTCTATATTATTTGCGGTAGTTGCGGCGACTATTGTGCATACCTATTTTATGCAACCCTTTACAATACCTACTTCCTCTTTAGAAAAAACCCTTTTGGTGGGCGATTTTCTATTTGTAAGCAAATTTCACTATGGTGCCAGAACTCCAATGACACCTATTTCATTTCCGATGGTGCACGATACTATTCCTATCGTAAAAACCAAATCGTATTTGAAAAAACCACAGATCCCTTATTTTAGATTCCCGGGATTTCAGGATATTAAAAGAAACGATATCGTAGTTTTTAGCTGGCCGCCCGACACACTTACAAATATTACTAATCCGCGCAGTCCCGTGGACATTAAACCGCTCGATAAAAAATCGAATTATGTAAAACGCTGCGTTGGCCTACCCGGCGATTCATTAGAAGTTCGCGATGGCTACGTTTTTATTAATGGAAAACAAAATTTGTTGCCGGGGCGAGCAAAGCTTCAATTTGCCTATGCGATCGCTACTAAGAAATCTTTGAACCTCGACTACGTCAGAGAGCGTTATGGCATAACAGATATTTATCCTTTAAATCGAGAGTATACCACTTTTCAAGCTCATATGACCAATGAAGCCTACGAGAAATTTAAGAATTATCCCGATGTTGCACAAATAGTGAAGCTGAAAAGTGAAAAGGGTGAAGGTGATGCCAGTATGTTCCCTCACGACCCCAGATATCCTTGGAATGCGAACTACTTCGGACCTATGTATATCCCGAAGGCAGGTGCAACTGTATCTATAACTCCAGAAACCTTACCATTGTATCGCCGTATTATAGAAGTTTATGAAGGAAGTGAAATTGGGTTTGACAATAAGATATCACAATCGGGAACACAAGTAATGCTCAACGGGAAGCCAATTACTGAATATACTTTTAAACTAGACTATTACTGGATGATGGGAGATAATCGCAACAATTCACAAGATGCCCGAATGTGGGGGTTTGTACCCTTCACACATGTTGTGGGTAAGCCGGTATTTGTTTGGATGAGCTGGGATAGTAATGCTAAAGGAATTGCTAATAAAATTCGATGGGAACGAATGTTTACTACCGTTGGGGGAGATGACGAACCAGTTTCGTATTTCAAATACTTCTTGATTTTACTAGCCGGTTGGTTTATTTTTGATTTTTTTAGAAAGAAACGTAAAAAGGCGTAACAACTTGTGTTTTGGTGGTTTGGCTATGTGGTTTTGGTTAAAATATTAAATTGATGCTATATAGGAACTTAACTTCTTCCCGATAAGCAGATAACAAAACTGGAAATCGATATTTATTATTTGAATTTAAGATGAAATCTATCCTTATCCATCCCGCTTATTTTCCTTCCATTGCTCAAATGGTAGCAGTAGCACAGGCAGAATCTCTGGTATATGAGATTTACGATAATTATCAAAAACAAACTTATAGAAATCGCTCCTACATCGCCCATAGTAATGGAAAACTTCTATTAAGCGTTCCAGTAAAGCACGATAAAAACGGCAAAAGACAGAAAATGAAGGACATCGAAGTAGAAAATGATTTTCCCTGGCAATCGCATCACTGGAAGTCAATTCAAACTGCTTATCGAACATCTCCTTTCTTCGAATTTTATGAAGATGATCTTGAGGAGTTATTTCTGAAACCAGTCACCTCTTTATTGAATCACAACCTTAGGATCCATGAAATTTTAAACGAATTACTTGGAATAACTTCACATATATCTTTTTCAGAATCATATGAGAAAAATCCGAGTATTACAGATTACCGGCAAATGATTAATGTCAAGAAGGAACCGAACTATAAACTAAACCCCTACACTCAGGTATTAGAAGAAAACCATGGTTTTTTGTCAAATCTTTCCGTACTGGATCTGCTATTTAATGAAGGGCCTAATTCGTTGAATTATCTTGAGAGCCAGAATATTTTTAAATAACGTCACTCTAAATTCCGGAAAATTAGTTCCATCCAAATTTAGCTACAACAGGAAAGTGGTCTGAAAATGTCTTTTTAACCGTTACAAAGTCTAACACTTCTAAATTTTCCGAAGAAAAAATATAGTCGATTCTCATCGGATAAAAATCAAAATACAACGTTGCCCCTATACCTCTGCCTCGTTTGAGGAAGGCGTCATTCATTCCTTCTGAAGCTTTATTATACAGATATGAATAGGGTGTATTATTAAAATCACCACACATAATCACCGGATAAGGAGACGTTTCTTTGTGCGTTAGGATAGACTCTAACTGTTCTTGTTGTCTTATGAAGCTATGAGACAGGCGTTTTCTTAACTTCGCTTTATCATCTTCCTGGAGCGAACTAACACTCGACTTAACTCCCAAGGAGTTTAAGTGCAAATTATACACCCGAATAGTATCGGAGTCCTTAATAATATCGGCATAAATTGTGTTGTTAAATGTTCCAAAAAAGTCGAAAGCCGCTCCATTTAGAAGGGGATATTTCGATAAAATGGCATGTCCTAAAATACTTTCTTTGAGCTCTCCACCCTTTACCTCCATTACCTTATAATGAATATACTGATATGGATATTGCGGGAAACTTAAATTCATATTTCGGTAGTATTCCTGAATGCATACAACATCGGGGTCTTGGCTTTCTAATAATTCTGATAGACTTTCAGCAACATTAACAGGCGACTTTTCTTCATAAGCATTGAACAAACGGACGTTGTACGAGAGCACCTTGAGTTGATTTGTATATTCTGAAGTAATTTCGGCACTTGAAAATTTTATAAAACTAGGAAAACTGAAATATGCAATGGTTAATAGAATCAGCGACAAAAAAACTTTTTTCTTCCGTCGTATAATCCAATAGACCACAAATATGAAATTGATAACTAATATTGGTGAAGTAAAAACACTTAGTATCGAGATTGTTGTGAATACCTTTGGAGATAAATAAGGTACAAATAGGCAGAATACCAGCAACAAAGCCACCACAATGTTGATCCAAAACAGAATTCTTCCAAAGAAACCTAACTTTTTCAATATATCGTGTATTTTTTAATCTTCCTTTCCAGCCTTAAACAAATAATCCTTTTCAGCTTTGGTTAAACTCTCGTAACCACTCTTCCCTATTTTGTCTAAAATAGCATCTACTTTTTTCTGATTCTCAGATTTCGAATTAGTGTTCACCTTTGATGAGGTTTTACGTTTTGGAGTATTACGATGCACAGTTTTGAGTGGTTTTTTCTCTTTAGGTTTGAACACTCCTTGAAACCAATCTAAGATCTTTTCGAACCACTTGCCAATATCTTTGCCATTACTGAGCTGTAATGCATAAATATATCCAAATAATGCTCCTCCTATATGTGCTAAAAGACCTCCGGCATTACCCGAAGTTGGTAGACGTACTAAATCAAAAACAAGTAAGAACACTGCGATCTGCCATATTTTAATAGTAAAATTAAAAATTCGCACTGCCGTATTTGGGGTGTAGGTTGCAATAAAAACCATCACTGCCATCACAGCTCCCGAGGCACCAATTAAAAAACCTTTCGAATTCGAAAATACCGGAAAAATATTATACGCAAGTAAATAAGCCAGTCCTCCAAATAAGGCACCCAGTAGATAAATAGTCAAAAATCGCTTTTCAGAAAAAAGATTTAAAATAAACTTACCGAACCAGTGTAGCCAAAGCATATTAAAGAGGATATGCCAAAAGCCAAAATGCAAAAAACTATAAGTAAACAAAGACCAGGGTTGTAACACAAGAGAACCAAGCTCATCGGGCAGCACGAACCATTTGGTAAGAGTTCCCGGGCCCATCTGCATAAAAAAGGCAATTAGATTTACCAATAGAAAAACGGCTACATTTATCACAATAATCTTGACAATTATATTGGCCGTTTTATATTGGTATGTTAAGTTTCTTGTCGTCATCTTCAATCCCACCTTTTGTCATTAAAACTATTTTTTTTCCAATAGTAAGCCATTATAAATCCAAATAGCGCACCACCAATATGTGCCCAGTTTGCAATGTTTTGTCCGAATAGCGAAAATCCTGTAAGTCCTGAAAATAAATCAATTAAAAGTAATCCGGGGATAAAGTATTTGGCTTTAATGGGTATTGGCAAAAAGATGAGCATCAATGATGTGTTCGGATACATTAGACCGAATGCCACTAAAACCCCATATATAGCGCCCGAAGCCCCAACAGCAGGAGTATTGAAGTTGGCGAACATAGCGTTAATTTTGTCGATTGAGACTATATCTAAAATTGCCTCGCTCCCACCTGTCCCGGTTTTTAAAAAGTTGGAAATATCACCACTACTCCATCCACCAGCGAGTAAGGCATCCATAGTATTATGAATTTGTATATACCCAACTAAATTGTGAATTAGAGCTGCACCGATTCCTGCCGAAAAATAAAAAAATAAAAATTTGTTTCTTCCCCACCTTTCCTCTAAGGGAGAACCAAACATATATAAAGCGAACATATTAAACAAAATATGCATAAAGCTACTGCGGTCGTGCATAAACATATGTGAAATAGGCTGCCAGATCTGAAAATTTGGATTCTCAAAATAGTAAAGAGAAAAAAGTCTATAAGCAACATCACCAAGCATTAGTGATCCCACATAAAAGATCACATTGATAATGATTAAAAATTTAACTGTTTCTGTTATTCTTCCCATTTACATAAATTTTTTATCAAAGTCGTTTGCATTCATAGTAATTAGCACTGGTCGGTTAGAAGGAGAAACACTAGGTTCCTTACAAGCAAACAACTGATGGACTAAATGTTCGCGTTCTTCTTTATTTAAAGGAGCTCCCGATCGTACAGCCATACTTTTAGCCATACTTTTTGCCAAAAGATCATTTTGACTGAAGCCTGCATCGGGCACCTCATTGGTGATATCTTCTATGAGTTGAGAGAGCACAATTTCGGCTTGACTCTCTACCAACGTAACCGGTATCCCACTTATTTCCAAACTATCTTTTTTTATCTGTGAAAAAACAAATCCGGTATGTTCCAATTGTTCTTTTACTTTTTTCAAAATCTCCATTTCCGGGATTGAGAAACTAAGTAACAATGGAAACAATAGCTGCTGACTTACAGCTTCTTTTACCGTAATATTTTTGAGTACTTCTTCATACAAAATACGTTGATGTGCGAAATTCTGATGAATTACCATAATCCCAGTTTTAATGGGACTTAGAATATATTTATTTTGTAGTTGAAAGGTGGTTTGACCAATTGTCTCTGTCTCCTTTTCAAAAAGATTTCCGGTGACCTCATCACTTTCAAACTGAACATTTTCTTCTGAAGGCTTAGTAGAGGCATGTTCATCCTGTAATCCGACGTAAAGCGATTCCCAAGAGGCAGTCTTTTCTTTTCTGGGCTGAAATGTTCCAGAGCCATATTTTGTTTCTTTCTGAAAAGGATTGTAATCCTTATCAACCTCAATAGTTGGTACTGAAGCAGATTTCTTACTGTATTCGTAGGGTGTATCGAAACCTGCATCACGATTAAAATCTAAAACGGGAGCTATACTAAATTGCCCAAGACTATGCTTTACAGTAGACCTGAGCATCGCATACATGGCATGCTCATCATCGAATTTAATCTCAGTTTTGGTTGGATGAATATTTATATCTATGGATTTTGGCTCTACATCTAAAAATAAAAAGTATCCGGGATGGGTTCCATCTTTAATTAATCCTTCGAAAGCAGATAGTACTGCATGATGCAAATAGGCACTTTTAATAAAACGATCATTGACGAAGAAGAATTGCTCTCCCCGACTTTTCCTGGCAAAGTCGGGTTTAAGTACAAAACCTTTTATTTTTAAAATCTCAGTTTCTTCTTCAACGGGTACTAGCTTTTCATTAGTTTTATTACCGAATATATTGACGATGCGTTGTCTGGAATTACTTTCCGGCAGGTTAAAAACATCACTTCCGTTGCTAATCATGGAAAATGCAACATTTGGATGTGCCAATGCCACCCGATGAAACTCATCTATAATGTGTCTCATTTCCACCGAATTACTTTTTAAAAAATTTCGGCGTGCCGGTATATTATAGAATAGATTTTTTACAGAAATGGTTGTGCCCGTTGGCACTACTACTACTTCTTGAGAGGTTACTTCACTTCCTTCGATAGTGATTTTGGTACCAATTTCGGTAGTGGATGTCTTACTTTTCAGTTCAACATGAGCGATTGCAGCAATTGAAGCTAAGGCTTCACCGCGAAATCCTTTTGTATGAAGATTAAACAAATCTTCGGCAGTTTTGATCTTAGAAGTAGCATGCCTTTCGAAACTCAACCTAGCGTCTGTGGTACTCATTCCACTGCCATTATCGATCACCTGAATTAAGGTTTTTCCAGCATCTTTAACAATAAGTTTTATTTGAGTGGAACCCGCATCAATTGCATTTTCCAACAATTCTTTTACTACAGATGCGGGTCGTTGTACGACCTCCCCCGCGGCAATTTGATTCGCCACATGATCTGGTAAAAGTTGAATGATGTCTGCCATTAATAGTTTCAGAAAATTGACAAATCGAAATCTATGATATAAAGAAAGACAAGGATAAGTAACACTACAATAATTAAAATCGTTTTATTGAAATCTACATTACTTCGGTTTCGGTTCGCGATTCTAGCATTTCTCCATTGCCCGCTGAAGTCATTCTTATTATAAGTATCTGCATATGCATCAAATCTAGTTGGATGCTTTTCTTCTTGTGCATCTTCCTTCCCTTTATAATACCGCGGAGTATAATTAAATCGATTATTCGATTTTAATTTCTTAATCACGGTAAATTTAATTGGTCCCATAATTTCTGTGTTTTCAAAGTTACTTAAAATACAGCAGTTTTAGAAGTGTAAACTACGCTTACTTTTAAAACAATTATGATGCCGAAATCACAGCAATACTATAATCTGTTAATAGCGATAACCTATCGTTTGAAGGGCACTGGAAATAAGTTATAAGCGTTAAATACTCACGACTTTTTGTTACGCGGGTTCCAAACTGGTTTGTCGCCAACTAAAATTTTGAATCCTTGCGAAGCTGCGCCATTTTGATTGCTGCGATAGCAGCTTCCGTTCCCTTATTGCCATGCTTCCCGCCGCTACGGTCAATTGCCTGTTGTAAATTATTGTCGGTTAAGACACAAAAAATAACCGGTATATCATTTTGCACATTAAGATCCTTTATGCCCTGTGCAACTGCTTCACAAACATAATCGAAATGTTTGGTTTCTCCTTGTATCACGCTGCCAATAGCGACAATAGCGTCAAGCATATCGTAGCTTTTCTGCATTCGCTTACAGCCGTAGATTAGCTCGAAACTTCCGGGAACATTCCAACGAACGATATTATCGTTAATAGCACCACAGTCTTTTAAAGCATCGAAAGCACCTTGGAACATTCCTTCTGTAATGTCATGATTCCATTCAGAAACAACAATCCCAAACCGAAAATCTTTCGCGTTTGGGATCGTTGCCTTATCATAAGTAGATAAATTTTTATTTGATGTTGCCATTATTGCTTCATTGCTTCCGCTTTTCCGGAATATAAAACTGCCTTAGGTGCTTCGTTAGACGCAGGATAATTATCCTCAATATTTTTAAAGTGTTTCATCGCAACATCTGCTTTACCCAAGGCTAGAGCTGTTATTCCTGCTTTCAGTAAAAATCGCGATGTGGTAAATTCATTATTATTCATGTTCGCTGCAGCCTCATAGTACTTAAGTGCTTCCTCATTCTGATTTAACTGAACGAATGCATCGCCTATACCTCCTTTAGCCAAGGGACCTAATATTGCGTCATCACTTTTGAAATCTTCTAAATGGTCAATCGCTTCTTTATATTGATTGGTGTTTAAATACGCCATCCCAGCGTAATAACTCGCCAGATTAGCAGCATTAGTCCCGCCATAATTATCAATAATATCGAGAAACCCATACTTTCCTTCGCCTCCGTTGAGAGACAAATTATACAATGAATCTTTTGAAGATGCAGTTAATGCTGTCTCAAAATATGACTGTGCTTTAAACATTTCGTTCATAGCTTCAGCTTCCTTTGGTTTTTGAACAAATTCCTGGAATGCCAGATATCCTAAAACGCATACCGCTACAACACCAATAAATCCAAGGATGTACTTTTGATTTTTCTCAACCCAAGCTTCGGTTTTTGAAGCTCCTTCATCCAGAGTATTAAACACCTCAGCCGTTGCACTGTTCTCTTCAATAACCGCGTCTTTATCTGCCTTGGTTCTAGGTTTACCCCCTCGTTTCTTGTACGTTGCCATAATTTTCTTTGTTGAAGCGCAAAAATAAAATATTTATTAGAATTTAAAAGGGAAAAGATTTCTTATTTTTCAATAATTTGCAAGTTGGTTTTAAGGATTTCTCAAACGAAAATAATCACAATTAAAGACCTACAACAGCTTCAATACTATGGTGTTACAAAAATTATCACTTCTCAACTATAAAAACTTTGAGACGCAAACCTTTGACTTCGACCCAAAGATCAACTGTTTTGTTGGACATAACGGTGTAGGAAAGACCAATGTATTGGATGCTATTTATCATTTATCCTTCGGAAAAAGCTATTTTAACCCAATTACCAGTCAGAATATAAAACACGGGGAGGATTTTTTTGTAATTGAAGGGGATTATGTGAAGGATGAACGCGGTGAAAAAATTTTAGTGAGTGCGAAAAGGGGTCAGAAGAAGATCATTAAGCGAAATTCTAAACCTTACGAAAAATTTAGTGAACACATCGGTTTTTTACCCTTGGTTATCATATCACCTTCAGACAGGGATCTCATCATAGAAGGAAGTGAGACACGCCGAAAATTTATTGACGGGGTAATCTCTCAAGGTGACACAAAGTATCTTCAAACATTAATAAACTATAACAAAATACTGGCGCAACGAAATTCTCTACTTAAGTACTTTGCTGCAAACAATACATATAATCAGGATGCTCTTGATATTTATGATGAGCAACTGAGTACCTATGGAGGGGAGATTTATAAACACCGCACCGATTTCCTGGAGGTCTTTAAACCTATCTTTCTGAAGCGTTATAAAGCAATAAGCAACGGAAATGAGTCGGTCGACCTCCTCTATAAAAGTCAGTTGCAGGAAAAAGATCTTTTATCTCTGCTAAAAGAGGGGCTTCCCAAAGACAAAATCACACAATATTCGAATTTTGGAATTCATAAAGATGATCTTAATTTTGAAATTGATGAGCATCCTATTAAGAAGTTTGGTTCCCAAGGGCAACAAAAGTCATATTTAATTGCGTTAAAGTTGGCGCAATTCGACTTTATAATGCAACAGAAAAAGGTAAAGCCTATCTTACTACTGGATGATATTTTCGATAAATTGGATGAACGCAGGGTGGCACAGATAATAGCATTAGTTGATGCTGAAAATTTCGGACAACTATTTATTAGTGATACTCATGGGGATCGAACCGAAAAAGTTATAAAAGAAATTCATCAAAGCTATAAAATGTTTCAGTTGTAGAAATTGGAAATACTACCTAAGTGCCAACCAAAAAGATTCATATTAGTAGGGAGATGAGATGTTTAAAGTAAAATAAATGAGAATAAAAATACATACATTTTATATCATTTTAATAATGATCACCTTGGGGTGTGAAAAGCCTAACCCCTTAGTTCAAAAAGAGAATCTCGCAGGATATTGGGAGATTAAATCGGTTACTATGCCCGATGGTACAGAAAAAAATTTCGGGATAAACGCTTTGATAGATTTTATTGAAGTTTCAGGAGATAGCGGCGTTCGAACAAAAGTAGCTCCAAAGTTCGATGGTTCCTTTGCAAATAATGGTTCAGCAGAGAAATTCAGTATAAAAATCGAAAACGATAGTCTCATGCTTTATTACGAAACCCCTTTCGATACATGGGCAGAAACTGTTTTGGTCGCTAAAGATAGTGCTTTGGTGGTCCGGAACAGAGATAATAAAGTTTACAGCTATATAAAATTTAAAAAGTTTAATTTTGAAGAATGATTGCGAGATGTCGGTTTTTAGAAGTCAGAAGCCTGTTCTTTACAAATCCGATCCAGACTGATTGAAATGGCTGTGGTTGGAAATACTATCAATCCTTAAATTTAAAAAGTGGCACGAAGAAAAGCAGAAAATACAAGCATTGGAGATGTTTTAAAGGATTTTATTCAAACTAATAAACTTGAAAAAGGATTAGACAAAGTTGGAGTAAAAGAAGCCTGGCATGAGGTAATGGGATCGGCAATATCAAAGTACACAACAAACATATTGCTTGACAGGGAAACTTTATTTGTTGAATTGAGTTCGTCTGTTCTGCGGGAAGAACTTAGCTATGGTAAAGAAAAAATAATTACGCTTCTAAACGAGGAACTCGGTAAAAAATTAATCAGTAAGCTAGTATTGCGATAAGCAATAAGCAGTCCTCGCACACTATCCGCCAAAACATATTTGGACAGGAACTAGTATATAGAGCGGCTATCCACCAAATAAAAAACGCTATCCACATCAGCGAATAGCGTTTTAGAAAATATTATACTTTTTAGTTTAGAACATCTCTCTTCCGGCGAAGTGAAATGCACCTTCGATTGCGGCATTTTCATCACTATCACTTCCATGCACTGCGTTCTCACCAATAGAAGCCGCATATAACTTTCTAATTGTTCCTTCGGCTGCATCGGCAGGATTGGTGGCTCCAATTAAAGTACGGAAATCCTCAACTGCATTGCTCTTTTCAAGTATTGCAGCAACAATAGGTCCGCGTGTCATATATTCAACTAATTCCCCGTAAAAAGGACGCTCCTTGTGCACTGCGTAAAATTCCTTAGCATCGGCAGTAGTCATTTGAGTTAATTTCATGGCAACGATTCTAAAACCTGCTGCATTTATTTTTTCAAGAATGGCGCCAATGTGTCCTTTTTCAACACTATCGGGCTTTAACATTGTAAACGTTCTGTCTGTTCTCATTACAAATTTTTAAATTTTGTGCAAAATTACACTTTTAGTATTCAATTGCAAACTGAACAAGACTTTAATATTGTTGTTCTAAGCTTTCTAGTAGGGTATTCTCAGCACCTCGGATTTCCATTAGCACCTTCTCATTCTCAAAATCGAATCGTAACACTCCAAAATTAATGTCTCGAATCTCCTTACCTACTCTATATCTATTGATACCTTCGGGGTTATCTGGAAATGTATGTGTAAGTCCGCTAGTTGTAAAATCAATTAAGGGATACTTTAATCCTTCAACTGTATTTTTGGAAAATTCTGCCAGGTGACGATCTCCACTTAGCATTAAGAGATTTTTTGACTTAGCGTTTTTAAGCATTTTATACATTTTTTTTACTTCAGAAGGATGATTTCCCCATTTTTCCCAACCGTGCTCGTCGGCTAAAAACTGGATACTCGTAACTATTACATTGAAATTGGCTGTAGTATCCTTAAGTTCTTCCTCGAGCCACTTCCATTGCTTATCTCCTAACACACTTCCACCTTCTCCTTCTTTCCATGGTTCATAACGCAATCCCGGAACTGTACTTTTCTTTAAGGAATCGCGAAAATATCTGGTGTCCAGCAAAATTACTTTAACACTTCCTTCTTCAGTTTGGTAATTTTTTGCATAATACACTCCTTGTTGTTTTCGAAGTGGATCGTTCTCGGGAAATTTCAGAAAATCTAACAACAACTGCTGCGCCTCATCTTTCTTTTCCCATTCCAATCCGGCGTCATTTTTTCCGTAGTCATGGTCATCCCAAGTGCCAATAATGGTCGTATTCTCTGCTAACTTAGCATAATCTGGGTTAGCAAGAACTTTATCGTAATCGGCTTTCATTTTTTGCATATCGGCCGTATCGGCATATACGTTGTCGCCTCCCCAAATAAATACATCGGGATCATTATCAAGTATTGGTTTCCATAAAGGTTGTTCTCGATTCTGGTCGTTACAACTTGCAAATACTAATGTAAAATGTGAGTTATCTTCAAGGACATTGATATTATCTGTTGAAGGCGAGGAGGTTTTGGTTGTCTTTGATTTACAGGAAATCAGTGCAACAAGGAAGAGGATAAAAATGAACTTTTTCATAATACAATGAGGTTGGTGTTCTTCAAATGTATTAAATCGATTTCACATCTAAGTTAATTTAAGTTTTTATGCGGATAGCGAATGAGAAATTCTATTTCTGTCTCAAAACTATTAGTATAATATTTTAGCCTCAAAAGGTGCCGAGCGTTTTGAAGCCCTCTCGATTGCCGGAATTAAGGACGCAAAAACATTTAATTTACGTGAATAGTGTGAAGACGATTGCATTTGAGTTCCCAACCTAAGTTTCATATCGGTCGTAATTTCCATAGTCTTTTCGGAAGGCTTCACTATTAGAGAAGTCATCCCAAGAAAATCATCTTTTCTGTCTGTCGAAACTCTTTTGATATGACTCTCGTCCCAATTTGAAATTATCACCGGAATATCAACACTGCCATGTATGTCATAAACAAACAGATATAAGCAATACTCCATTTCAAGCTTCAAATCGATTGAGTGAAACTCAATTACGGTAATAACCGTAAGATCATTTAAATCGTCGTTAACGTGTATTTCTTCGGGTATTGATTGGAGCTTAACTGTTTTAATTTTAGCCATTTTTAATAAGTTTAGTTTATAACAATTTAGACCCTCAAAGTAAGTTGAAGTCACATATTATTCTGAAGCATCTTCAATACTAGGAGCCTTCCATTTTGTACTTCCAATTTTTCTACCTGAGGCAATCTTTACATTCTTCTGAGCTCGTTGTTTATTATAGATCATTGCCGCAGTCATAATTAAACTTGTCCCAATAATAACGAAAAGTAAAATCCCGGGTTCAAATGTTTCGACTTGTACTTCCGCAGGAATCGCATAAAACAATAATACCGTGATTAACCCACGAGGTGCCACAAAAAGCTGGGGTAAAATGTCGGCACCTATAAAAATCCTCAATATCACAAATCTAATAGCATAAATGGATAGAATAATTAAAGAGCTAATGAGTGCGACGTCGATATTAAAAAGTGAACTAACTACGATTGTAAGACCAAAAATTACAAAGAAGAATGTTCTTACAACAAAAGCCGTTTCGGCTGTTATAGTATGTAATTCGTGATAAATATGATGGGCTTTTTCATAATGTAAAAACTTTGATAAACGTCCTTTGAAAAAGAGTTTCATATTGGCAATTACAAGACCGAAAATCAAAATAATAATCAATGATGATAAGTGCATTTTCTTGCCAACACCATATAGTAATAAAAGCACTGCTATTAGTAGAAATAATTTTACCTGACTTTTAATTTTCTGAAATATGAGAATGATAACATAACTCGCAATCAAACTAATTAGAATAGTAATCAACAGATTACCGGTAAATCCTATAAAACCCGAATCTTCAGCCGGATCCAACTTTCCGGTCAGAAAATAAAACATCATAATCCCCAGAATATCAGAGAATGTGCTCTCGTAGATATGAAATTCCTTTTTATTTTTCCGAAGATCCACAACACTAGGTATAATGATAGCACTCGATAATATGGATAATGGGGTGGCATAGATCCAGGCTGCCTGCATTGACATTTCCGGAATAAAATTATAAAGGATTAAAGCAGCAGCCCACGCCGATCCCAAAAGACCAATAAGAGCAATGAGCATCGATTTTAGAATAGGTATTAACTTGTCACGCTTAAGCTCTAATTCTAGAGCAGCTTCCAGAACAATCATTATAAGCCCAACAATTCCCAGAACTTCCAGAAAAGGGAAAAAATTTGGTAAGTCATCTGTAAAATATCCCATTAGATATTGTAAACCTACTCCCAAAAATATGAGTAGCAGCACTGAAGGTATGCTAGTTTTCTTGGATATTCCGTTAAATAAAAATGACAAAATGATAATTATTGATGCTTCAATAATTAGATTATATGACGATAATATTTCCATTATAAGGCGGTATTTTTAGACGATAAATCTATATTATTCTGAACTAAGAAATCAACAATATCTTCCAGATTTCCACCTCGTTCAAGGGTAAACTTAAGTATATGCTGCCCGGTAGTAGTCGATTTTTTAACCGTGGGAGGTTTTAGAAAATTGACCTGTGGGTTGTCGAACAAGATATCTAAAACTTGTGTTTCAGTAACATTTTCGGAGAGATAAAGGGTCTTTAATAATGAATCTTCATCTTCCTTTATGATACTAAAGCCTTGTTGTTGAATCTTACTATAATCTATAAACCGTTTTCCATTAGAAACACCTAAAACAGTTCCTAAATGCATAAGTTCAAGGATCTCGCCTTTATATTCTCCGCAAAT
>CBDUGY010000024.1:0-27035 GCA_965367015.1 uncultured Ulvibacter sp. | reverse complement strand
GAAGAATTGAACAAATCTTGAAAAAAAAAGCAGGTATTAGTAATGTTTCTATCTCAGCATCGGGAGTAATGCTGGTTGAATGGGATACTAATCAAACGGCTGAGCCTGAAATCTTTCAATCAATTAAAAAACTAAGATTAAATGTTGTCAAAGTTAAAAAGTCTGATGGGCACCATGACGAAAGTGAGCACAGCCCTTCTTTTCTCAACTTTTTTGGTGAAAATACCGAACTTTACTTTGCTATCATTAGTGGTATATGCTGGATCTCGGGAGTAATCTTTTCATTTACCGCTGCTTCAGAAATTATAGCTACTACCCTTTTTATTATCGGAGCCATTTTCGGGGGGATTTTTACCTTTTTCACTGCTGGAAAAGACTTATTAAGAGGTAAATTTGAAATAGATTTTTTGATGTTATTTGCAGCCATAGGTGCTGCTATTTTAGGTAAATGGGGAGAAAGTGCTCTACTACTCTTTTTGTTCAGTTTGGGGCATGCCTTAGAGCATTATGCGATGAAAAAAGCGCGAAAATCTATTTCAGCTCTTTCCGACTTAGCGCCTCCTGTCGCTATTGTCAAAAAAAATGATGAATTGATAGAAGTGCCTATTGAACAGCTCAAAATAGGAGATGTTATTGTTGTAAAACCAAATTCGAAAATAGCTGCAGATGGTGTAGTGGTTAATGGGACGAGTCCCGTAAATCAAGCATCAATAACAGGAGAGAGCATTCCGGTCACTAAAAGTCCCAGCCCTAATTCGCAAGAAAACATGGAGATTAAAGGCCTACCATCTGAACACCGGGTTTTTGCCGGAACAATAAACGGGAATGGAGCACTGGAAATTAAAGTCTTAAAGGAAGCAAAGGACAGTACCCTTGCTCGTTTAATTTTTTTGGTTAAAGAAGCTGAAACACAAAAATCGCCAACACAACATCTCACCGATAGGTTCGAAAAATACTATGTTCCAACTGTCCTAATAGTAGTTATAATACTATTATTCGCGTTTGTAGTTATTGACGAGACTTTTGAGCAGAGTTTTTATAGAGCCATGTCTGTACTAATCGCGGCTTCACCGTGTGCCTTAGCCATTTCAACACCTAGTGCAGTTTTGGCAGGAATTGCACGTGCGGCGCGTCAGGGTGTGTTATTTAAAGGGGGTCGTCCATTGGAAGACTTAGGTGGTATAAGTGCTATTGCCTTTGACAAAACCGGCACCCTAACTGAAGGGAAACCTACTCTAACCCACG
This sequence comes from uncultured Ulvibacter sp., assembly GCA_965367015.1. Taxonomy (GTDB): domain Bacteria; phylum Bacteroidota; class Bacteroidia; order Flavobacteriales; family Flavobacteriaceae; genus CAXBES01. The sequence goes on along the minus strand of CBDUGY010000024.1, from coordinate 25,790 downwards.
CGGTTCCAATTGGGTTAATTACTAAAGAACATCTATTGAAAGTCGCGGTTGCGGTAGAAGCCCTGAGTGACCATCCTCTGGCAGCAGCAATTGTGAATGGAGGGAAAAAAGAATTAGGGAATATAGATATCCCCAAAGCTACAAACCTAAAAGCACTAACAGCAAGAGGCGTTAAAGCCGATTGGGAAGACAGCATCGTGCACATCGGTAACCGAAGACTTTTTGAAGAACTGACCCAAGCAGCTATACCTGAAGAAATTGACCTGAAAATGTCGGAACTAGAGTCTGAGGGACACACGGCTATGATAGTGCATCAAGATGACGAATTTTTGGGAATAATATCAGCAATGGATGTCGCGCGTCCCGAGGCCATATCAACACTCGCGGCGTTGAAAAAAATAGGAATTAAACGAATGGTTATGCTTACCGGAGATAACCAAAAAGTAGCCGATGCAATTGCTAAAAATATAGGAATAACTCATCCTATGGGAAGTTTACTTCCGGAAGACAAAGTAACAGCAATTAAACAACTTAAAGAACAAGAAAATGGAGTAGCCATGGTTGGAGACGGCGTAAATGATGCACCCGCAATGGCAAATAGCACAGTGGGCATTGCGATGGGCGCAGCAGGTTCCGACGTTGCGTTAGAAACAGCAGATATTGCATTGATGGCAGACAAACTTGATAATCTTCCATTCGCCATAGGGTTGAGTAGAAAAGCAAAACTAATAATAAAACAAAATTTAATAATTAGTCTGGGCATGGTTGCTATTTTGGTTCCTTTAACCTTCATGAGCACAATAGCTATCGGACCAGCCGTAGTATTTCATGAAGGATCTACCGTGATCGTTGTGTTGAATGCTCTGAGGTTATTAAAGTACGAATTGTAAGAATTATTAAATATTTTACCTTAATAAAAACATACTTAAAGGAAATGATTATAGAAATAGCTAAATGGGTAGTGATGCTTTTTGGAGTTTTTATAATTTCTGTTGGATTCTTGATGCTTTTTGTTCCCATAAGAGCTAGAAAAGTATTAAGAAAAGCGGGAAGTACTAAATTTATTAATTATGCGGAAATAACTATCCGCTTAATTCCAGCTATTGCATTAATTATATATTCCGATGCTGCTAAATTTCCGGAAGGCTTCAAAATTTTCGGATGGATTATGTTACTAACATCATTAATTCTTTATTTTGTGCCAAGAAGATTACATCATAATTTTGCGATGAAAAGTGCGGATATACTTAAACCGACCTACATTCAAATTATTTCACCCTTGGCATTTTTGCTCGGTAGTGTAATTATTTATAATGCATTATAATTTATTTAAGAATAAGCGAAATAATTTATGAACGTTGCACAATAACATTTACTACTTTTTACAGGAAATAATCAGCGTTTAAAAATCGTATAAATAAACTATCTTAGTACAAGTTAAATTTGAACAAGGTAATCTCTGTCTTCCTCTTGTGATCAAAGATTTGACAATGACCTTCAGTTATGTCTCATAAAACATTTGAAATTTGTGTTACGATATTAAAGCAAGCTTAGAAGCTCAATTAAACAGAGCAAGACGCCGTGGAGACGCGCAAGCGATCGAAGAAATTATTGAAAAACTTGTTCCACTAACAGATCTACCTATTTTTCATGCCTCCGGATTCAGCCATCCTGAACTATTAATTTATACCAACAGATCTCCCATATTCCCGGAGGTTGCAACTTGGGGACTTGTCCCGCACTGGGTCCGTGATAAAGAACAACTGAAAAAGCAGTGGAACAATACGCTCAATGCGCGAGGTGAAACCATTTTTGAAAAACCCTCGTTTCGAACGGCGGCAAAAAATAATCGTTGTATAATTTATGTAGATGGATTTTATGAACATCATCATTACAGTGGCAAAGCTTATCCTTTCTTTGTACATCGAAAAGATAAACAACCAATGGCACTTGCCGGACTTTGGAGTGAGTGGACAGATCCGGAAGACGGCGGTATCCTGAATACCTTTGCAATTGTTACCACTACCGGAAACCCAATGATGGCTAAAATTCACAATAACCCGAAATTAAAGGAACCGAGAATGCCCGTAATCCTGCCAATAGAATTAGAAGAAAAATGGCTTCATCCAATTGAAGATGAACTTGATATCAAATTAATTCAAGAGTTGATAAAGGAATATTCTCAAGACGAACTGGCTGCACATACTGTCGCCAAGTTGAGAGGAAAAGAATATCTCGGAAATGTGGAGCAAATTTCAGAAAAGGTCGATTATGAGGAACTTCTATTCTAATTAGCGTAACATATTAACACTTAACGTTTAACAACATATAGTTTCTTGTAAATATTTAGCTATCTTTAGGTGAGATAAGGGTTTTAATTTCTATAAACTTGAAGTGAACCAACACTACCTAAGTATAAATACCAAATATCAAAATTTGAGAAATTCGTAAAATATGGAAACTAAAAATAATAGAGTTGATAGACGAACAGTGCTTAAAGCCTCTTCCTTGGCTTTTATGGGTTTCTGCTGTCCAAGTTTTATTCTGGCAGAAAATAGTTCCTTAAAATTAGATACAACGACATATAAAGAAAATATCCCGCAATATTTCCCGCACATCGATCCTGAAATAATTTCCGAAGTAGTTGGAAAATCACATTCTAATCTAGAACGTGTGAAGGAATTAGTTGAAGTACGGCCTGAGCTAGCAAAATCTGTATGGGAATGGCGTTTCGGAGATTTTGAATCAGCCATTGGAGCCGCATCACATGTTGGCAGAAGAGACATTGCCTTATATCTTATAGAAAAAGGCGCGAGACCTACAATTTTTACTTTTGCCATGTTGGGAGCTTATGAGGTAGTTAAATCCATCATTGAGTCTATGCCTGGTATTCAAAAAAACCCGGGGCCTCATGGCATTAGCTTGTTAGAGCATGCGTATGCTGGGGAACGAATGCAAGAAAAAATGACTGCAATGGAAGTTGACAACTTAAAAAGAACCATAGATTTCTTAGAATCATTGGGAGACGCGCGTGGTGAAACTTATCTTACAGTTAGTAGTGACGAACAGAAAAAATACCTGGGTGATTATAAATACGGAGATGAAAGTACGGACGGTTTCACAATTCAATTAAATATGCGAAATCTTTTGTCTTTAGGACCGATAGGAGGATTTGGCGGTGCCCTATATAAAATAGCAGAAAACAAGTTTACCTATAATGGAGCACCCTCAGTAAATATTTCATTTGATATACAAAATGAAATAGTTAAGTCTCTTACGCTATCCGAACCTGGTTTATCGATAGTAGCTGCTAAAGTTTCTTAGTTATTTTAAAGAGCCTATGATATAATACTTGGAAATCATGAAAAACTACAGAGTAATATTAATAATTGTAATTGTTATATTGTTAATTCCCTTAATTGCGATGCAGTTTACTACGGAAATAGTTTGGACTCCCATAGATTTTCTAGTTGCTGGAGTCTTACTTTTTGGCACAGGGGTTATTTTAGATCTTATACTGAAAAAAGTGAGAAAACCTTACTATCGAATTACTCTTTCTGTGGCTCTATTTATAATACTGATTCTAATATGGGCTGAATTGGCGGTAGGTATTTTCGGATCACCATTTGCCGGAACCTGAGAGTTTTTAGTATTAGTTTAAATTGCTTATAGGTAGTTACCGAGTTTAAATTAAATTACTCTATAAATCTAATCCCGTAACGCCCACATATTTCAGTAACCTTTGGGAAATCTGGCGGTCCTGGAGGTAATTCACTTAGTTCTTCAAACATTTCTTCTATACCTGATGGAAAAACACTCAGAATTACTTTAGCTTTAGAATTTCCAATAATTTTCCATGAATGTGGAATCCCTCTTGGTCCAAATGCCAGATCTCCGGCTTTCAAAACAGTTGTTTTATCACCTACCGTTAACTCCATCTCCCCCTCTATTACTTTAAATACCTCATCTTCATTTTCATGAACATGCGGAGGAATAGCTGTTCCAGGATCATTATATTCTTCAATGAGCGTAAAAAGCCCGTTGGTATCTTTCCCTGTAAGTTTAAAAGTTTGTATGTCGCCAATAACATTAAGTACCTTCCCTTCATTGTTACGTACAATTTTCGGATTTATTTTACTTAAAATCGTTTTAGTACCGGCTATAAGGGATGTGGGAATTGCGACAAGTGTTGTCCCTAGTGCTGCTGTTAATTTGATGAAATTATTCCGATTCATAATTAAGATATTTTGGTTAGTGTTTAATAATCATATCGTATTTGGGAGCGGTCTCTATTACTTTCTGTATAATACCTGGCGCTAATGAATTCTTTCGAGCGTTTTGTTCATCTTCTGGAATACCGAGAGAATCGAAAAATCTTAAAAATCCTTTTGGGCTATGAATGTTAATCCATTTACAAGGCTCTTCTGAAGTATTACTAAATGTGTGTATTGATTGCGGTGGAATATTTATAGTGTCACCCTTCATTAATGTATTGGTCTCTCCGTTTACTATAAATTCCATGCTTCCTTCAGTAATAATAAAAACTTCATGATAGAAATTGTGATGATGTGGTGGTGGTCCATCTGTATTCGACGGTGTTTCACCGAATACCATGTCATAATCCCCGGTAACTTCGTGTGTAGTAATTCTATGTCCCAATACCCATTTCGTCATTTTTAAATCTGTTATGAGATTAATGTCTCACAAATCTAAATAAAGATTTTGTAATCTCCAAATTTTATGAGATATTTGTCTCATGAACAAAATTTCCCTAAGAAAAGGTAGAATTAATCAAAAAAATAAAACAAGAACTAGAATTCTTGATGCAGCAAAAGCCTTGATGTCGAAAGACAAAGAAATTTCTCTGGAAGATGTTGCTCAAAAAGCGAAGATCTCACGAGCAACTATATATAGATATTTTCCGAGTATAGAGCTCCTTTGTTCAGAAGCCTCTCTCGATATTCACGTTGTGTCTCCCGAGAGATTACATAAGCAGGTTGCAGACTTCCCGCTAGAAGAACAGATAAGGTTTATCCAAAACTATTACAATCGACTGGCTCAGGATCATGAAATGATTTTTAGAAGATATTTGAGTGCAGTACTGAAGGAATCCATAACTACTAAAAAGAAAATCAGAGGTGCTAGAAGGGTTGAAGCTATGAACATTATATTAGATCCTTTTAAAAATGAATTGACTAAAAACGACCTGAAAAATTTAAAGAATATTTCTACAATACTTATGGGTGTAGATCCACTTATTGTGGCTAAAGATGTATGCGGCCTCACGAATGAAGAATCTAATGAAACTTTGAAATGGGCCATTGAAATGATTCTTAAAGGAATTGAATGTACGAAGAGTTGATAAAAATGTGTGACTCAATTATGAGCGAGTTCCCATAATTCGACTTCCTCTAAAGAACGCCAATGTTGATCGCGTTTTTTTTTACTTGATGCAGGACCCTCAGATTTTTTAAAACATCTTTCTAATTTAAATCTGTTTCCTTTCTTTAATTCAGCTTCAATAGGATGTTCCTTTGTCAGCATGGTAATTTGAGCTAAATTCGAGAAGATGAGCACTAATCTCCCTTCAGGCAATAGTCTCTCTTTTGCCTGAGTAAAAAATTCAGGGAATAATGTCTTATCGTAATAAATAGCATCATCGAGGTTGCTAGAGTCATGAAATTTTGGTAGCCATGGCGGATTGAAAACAATCAATTCGGTCGGTTTTTCCCACTTTCCAAAAAGATGGCCCAAATCTAATTCAATCTTGCGAGATAATTTTGTAGTTCCCATGTACTCTTTCAATCCAATAATTGCATTCGGATTAATATCTGTTGCATACACTTTTTGGAATTGATGCTGAATCATTTGCAAAGACAAAACACCACAACCAATTCCAACTTCTATGGCAGACTTTTTCGACCCCTTATAATGTTTTAACCACTTGTCAAAAAGCACCAAATGCTCAAAACGAGTAGGAAAATAAGTGCCATAATATGGGTGAATCTTATTGCGCAATGCCGGAAGTGAGATCCCATTCTTATACCATTGCCACGAACTATTCATTCCTTGGATCTGAGGGAATGTTAGAAAGAAATGGTTATTCTCTGAATATAATTTTTCTAACCAGCCTATAAATGGTGCTTTCTTTACAGATAGTTTTTGATCAACAATTTCTATTAGGACTAAATTTGAAAGACTATAATAATCGGATCGAAACTTCTGCTGCTCTTTAAAGGTTTTATTAGGCAATTGAATTTTCAAGTATTTCTGAATTTGCTGAAGTAGAAAAATTCCATCACTATAAAATTCATTAATTAACACTTTTTCCCCTTTAAGTAATACATCCAAAATAGGCTTGATATCCGTCCCTCGTTTGTAAATTTCTATTTTACCGTGAATTGTAATGGGGTTCGGTTTATTAACTTCGATTTCGGTGTTCATTGGATGATGTACTTTTGGATAAGATAGGGAATTACTTCTGTACATTGGTGGTATCTCCAACTAATGAAAAATAAAGAGAGGTAACATAGCGATCATTTCGTGTTTTTCTAAATTTTCTTAATTAATTTATTATCATATATTTAAAGAAACTAACCTCAGGTGTTTAAATACTCCCGACAAATCCGTCAAGCATTTATACCGAATATTTCGTTTTTCATGATAATTCACTCCACAAATTTTCGATACTTCAATTTATCTTTCAATAAGCGACTGAATCGAATTATTATGCTAACAGACTTTGAAACTATTACCTAACGAATAATAAAACTGACGATATGTGCACAAGCAAACATTCAAGAGTAAAGGTATGGAGGGAAGTATTGATACTTATACTTCCACTTCTATTAATAGTAAGTTGTAATTCTTCAGATTCAAAAAATATTTTCATACTCGATAGTTCTCCTAAAACAGTGGAAATTTTTGGTGAACATTGGATATCCACGCAATACTATGAACGTGATATAGCCATTTCTAAAAGTGGAGATGAGATAATTTATTCTCTTGGAGACTATAAACAAAATAAACGGTTTCTGGTTAGTACAACACAAATTGAAGGAAAATGGAGTGAACCCGCGGTTATGAGTTTTTCAGGAATTCATCAAGATATTGAACCATTTTTTTCACCAAAGCTCGACAGAGTATATTTTGCTTCTAATAGACCCATGACCTGCGATTCGGAAAGAAGCGATTATAACATTTGGTATAGTGATAGACAAAATGGAGAATGGTTGGTGCCGGTTCCTTTAGATTCTATTATAAACACTGAAGGTGACGAGTTCTACCCTTCCCTTAGTGCCAATGGCAATTTATACTTCACTGCCACCAGAAAGGATGGAATTGGAAGCGAGGATATTTTTAGGTCTGTTTACGAAAATGGGAAATTTGCTAGTCCGGTTGCCTTAGATTCAACAATAAACACCAAAACCTTCGAATTCAATGCATATATAAATCCGGAAGAAAATCTTCTGGTTTTTAGCTCTTACGGTAGAAAAGACGGTTTTGGAGGGGGCGATTTGTATTATAGTAAAATGGATGATAATGGGAAATGGCTGAAAGCTAAAAATATGGGCGCGATTATTAATTCTGAAAAACTGGACTTTTGTCCATTTATAGATTGGAATAATAATAATTTCTATTTCACTAGTGAAAAAATGAATTCTACTAATAATGCACCGATGAAAATTGAAGAGTTAAAAGAATTTTCGAACAATCCCTTCAATGGTTTTGGAAATATTTTCAGAGTAAGCCTTACAGAATTAAATCTGGATTAAGCTTGGCTAAAACAAGATTCTCAGGTTTAGGATTGTACTAATCATTTCAATGAAAGTCCCTTTAACAATTGAAAGGGGCCGTTTTCTTCCGAAGAAAAAATACTATCTTTAAATATATTTAAGACATGAAATCTTCTTTCAGTTATATATAACTAGAACTCGGCAAATGATGAAGCTCAAGATATAATCGAAAATTAAATGAATTAGTTATTTATATGAGCTTAAACAAAAGGAAAAGTATTACAAACATTATTTTTTTAATAGTGCTGTTCATACTCGTCTATCTTCTAAACAAATTAGAGTTCAATAAAACTAATATGGGGAGTTCTTTAGGCTTTCTCAAATTCGAAATTTTTCTTATCGCGCTTATCGGATCGGCCTTGATATCCGTCTTAAAGTACAAATGGTACTCGTATGTATTGGTTGCTGCACCAGTATTATTCTTCTACTATTTCTTTAATGAATTCTATATTTACTTTAATAGATTCCCGAGAATTTCAGATATAAATGAAATTCCTGAAATGATGAGCGTAATCTCCAATCTTGAGATTATTATTGTGCTTCTTTGCTCTTCTCTTTACCTTTTCCTCTTTGTATGGGCAATCGATAAAAAAAGGGCGAAACGCCCCTATTTGCTAGTATTAGTCATTGTACTATTTTTCTTTTCGATGAACCTAAGACCTAAAACTTACATCGCCTTATTTGAAAACTTAAAATTTGAGTATGTAAGTTGGGATTTGAAATCAACAGTTATAAAAAGCGGGTATCTAAACTTTATGCTCTACGAAGAAGCTTCGAAAAATTATTTGTTTAATCAACTATCTGATGGCTTGCTTTCTGAAAAACAAGCTCTCATCCAGCCTTTAAGAACGGACTTGGAAGCACGAAATATCCATTTAATAGTATTGGAGAGTTTTTATGACCCAAATATGTTTCAAAACTTGAAATTCTCTAAAAATCCGATTCATCCGGATTTTTTAGATTCATTGTATTTGTACAAGAATCATTCTTCGGCCCCTGTTTATGCCGGAGGCACACCACAAACTGAATTCGAATTGTTAACCGGAGCTCCGGCGCTTGCTATGTTCGGTTCAGTTGAATTTAATTTTTTTACAGGCGCTAAGATTCAGAATTCATTGCCCAATAGACTTCGAGATATTGGTTATTACACTTTAGCAACTAACGGACTCACCCCAGATATCTTCAATTCGTATAATGCTTATAAAGGTTTGGGCTTTGATGAACAAAACTATTTAAACGGAAAAACTTACCTTAAAAAAAAGGAGGAGAATCTTGTAATATTCGATGGAGATCTTTTCGATCAAAACTTAATATATATTGAAAACTTGATAAAAACGAAACCCACTACTCCCATATTTAATTATATAATGGGTATGTATGGTCATAGTCCTTTTGAATTAGATCCTGACAGGCATCCTGCAATTATCGATGTTTATTTAGAAGAAAACCAACTAGAAAATAATAGATTCGTGAGATCTGTGAATCAGATTTACTATCGAACAATGGCCATTTCAGATTATATCAATAAGCTAAGTGAACTTGACCCTAACTCGATTATAATAGTTATAGGAGATCACTTACCGAAAATTGACAACATAAATAAACTAGGTTACGAGCTCGGAAATATAAAAAGACTGCCGTTTTTTGTAGTAAAAGATTCCCGTCCGCAAAAATTTGACAGGGAATTTCATCATTATGATATCCCAAATATAATTATTGAATATCTTTCGAAAGAAAATGTAGATGCTGAAGATGATTATAAAAGAAAATATATGGAAATTCTATCTCAAGCCATTAAATAATGATAAAAAAGCTCTTTAAAACCGGAATATTAATTGCACTTCTAATAATTTGCACTGCTCTTTATTTAGATTACTTTGTGCAAAATGTACAACCCGACCACAAAATGTCTAATTTGGAGAATAAGGTACTTGCTCACGCCGGTTATTTTAAAGATTTGAAAAATGGTCCAAATTCTATTGAGAGCTTCGATCTCGCGAAGTCTTACGGCGCTACCGGAACAGAATTAGATGTAATTTATGATACTGAAATGCAAAAGTTTGTAGTTTCTCACGACTATCCCTACAAAGAGCACAACGGTAAGTTGTTGTTCTTAGATTCGGTTTTTGAAACTTATGGTAACGAATTTGTTTACTGGCTGGATTTTAAAAATCTGAAAAAGTTAAATGCTGAAGCAACCAAAAAATCACGTGAGGTACTAGACCAATTAATTAAAGCATGGAAGATAGATAAAGATGGAGTATTAATCGAGTCTGAAGAACTTTCTAACCTCGCCCACTATACCGACAAGGGATTCTACACCAGTTGGTGGGTCTTACCGGAAAAATCAAGGTATAGATCTATTCTTAGGAATTACAAGTATAAATTCTATTATAGAATAGGTAGATTCTCTTCTCTATCTATGCCTTATAAATATTATCCAAGAATTGATGAAGCGATGAAGAACATACCGATAAATCTGTGGACGATAAATGATAAAGAGCTATTCAACAACCTTTATAAAAATGAAAAGGTTAAGATAATTTTGACTGATAATAATTGGTATAATTAAGTCAGTTTTTAAATAAGTTTTAAATCATACTACAATTCAAATCGGCTATAAGTAATGAATTCGAAGCGAATAAATCTATCAAATAAGATTGCTAAGCAGTTTCACCAAGTTTATTTCGGTGGTAATTGGACAGATTCAAACTTCAGTGATAGTGTTAAAGATATTACCTGGCAAGAAGCGGTGACTCAAATAAAGAACCTTAACACTATTGCTACTCTTTCATTTCATACAGGATATTTCGTGGAAGCTGTGATGAGAGTACTCGAAGGCGGGCCTTTGGATGCAAAGGATGAATTTAGTTTTAACCATCCGCCAATAGCATCTCAAATAGACTGGGACACTTTTTTAGAAAAGTCATGGAATAATGCTAAGAGATTTACAAGATTAATAGAACAGCTTCCCGAAGAAAAGCTATGGGAGGAATTTGTTGATTCCAGGTATGGAGATTATTATACCAACCTAACAGGAATCATTGAACATACTCACTATCACTTAGGACAGATAGTACTTATAAAAAAGATAATTCGTAATAGTGATGCTTAGAAAGTGTGGTGAATGCTTAATTGTGCCTGAGTTTTTTCCCAGGAATCAGTAATTTGATGCATTCCTCCTAATTGAACTTTTAAGCCATTATTTATAACATAACCTATAGCCGCATACGATCGATTCCTGTCGAAAATCTCAACAGATCTCCCGTCTCCTATATCCCTTTGCCCATTTATAAATAATTCGTTGTATAAGGCAAGATATACGGTCTTCTCAGAAAACTCACTCGCTGTTAGAGGTACGTTCAAAAATAAATTGTACCTATATCTGGTTCGAAAATCCTGATTTTCTACAAATCGTTGTTCATATCTAAAGCGATGATTCAAAAAAATGCGACTTCCAATTTTTCCGGGAAAGAGCGCTTCTTGATAAATTCTGCTCTCATGAGTGGTGCCACTATCAGTGCCGTAAACTCCAGTATGAATACTTCCGTATCCCAAGGTAAATTTAATGTTGGCACTCTTAGGATTATATGTTACTCCTCCGCGTATTAGAAGCTGTTCAAGATCACCAACAATATCCCAATTCCGATATTGTATATCACCTTGAAAGCCCCAAGAGCTTTCATTTAGAGTGGTATTAAAGAAATACATATACCAGCCACCTAATTTATTTTCATTTATCTGGCCATAGGAAGTAGTTGTAAAGGCGCATAAGCCCAATAGTATAAAAAGAATCTTAAAATCTCTCATCTTAAATAATCTTATATTTCTAAGTGATTACTTTTAATAGAAACGCCTCTCCAGATGGACTCCAAGAGGCGTTTCTTTAATCTTTAAAGGGTAAGCAATATTACATTGCCCCCCACTCCTTTAAAGATTTTGTGTTTAAAGCCACATAATCATCGTTACCGGCTTTTTTAGCCATTTCCAAAGAAGTTTTAGCCGCATTGATTGCGCCTTTTTTATCTCCGGCCTTGGCATAAATTAAAGATTTTTGTCTGAAGTACCAGAAAGCATCACTACGCATACTGGTAGCTTTGTCGATCCAAGTCTTTGCTTGATTAATGTCTTTACCAGATTCTAAGTAATAAACTGCGGCAGAATAGTAATCATTAGCTCCAGGTCCATTCATAACCTGATCAATGCTTTCAGAAACCATTTTATCGGTATTTACTTTAATAGGCAAAGCAACGTATGTCTTTTCCCACATCAATCCAAGTTGAGCTGAGTCATTTTTTAGATCATCAAATGAGATTGTAAATGTTTCAATATCCATTGGTAATGGATATACAGGAACATTCGCACTCGCAACAACTAAATTATCGTCCCAATTCTGAGGCTCACCCCAGTTGTCATTTTTTGAGTAAAGATATATATCCCAGTTAGCAACACCAGGCTTGGTAAAAAGAGCATATTTACCCGCTTTTACCTCTTTTCCACCTATCATAACATCATCACTGAATTCGATAGTAGTATTGGCATTGGCTCCTGTTCGCCATATTTCGTTGTAGTTTTCCAACCCGCCAAAGATCTTTCTCCCTTTCATTGAAGGTCGGGAGTACTCTACGGTAATATCTGTTAAGCCAACTTTTTGTTCAATTTTCTGGTATGGACTCGGTGCAGGGGTTTTAATTTGTGCTTGTGTTGATGCTCCAAGAGCGGCTACAAAAACAAAAAGAAGTAATTTTTTCATGGTGGTATATTTATAAGTTTTTATCATTATTGCGAAGTTACGACACGAAAATTTCGAAATAGTTAACAAAAACTTAAAAAAAGTTAGGCGAACTACGAGTATATTTGTTTAATGAAAAGATATCTAGCTGAGGCTATAGGTACATTTGCCTTAGTATTTTGTGGTACAGGTGCCATTGTGATCAACGAATTTACCGGAGGTGCAGTTACACATCCCGGTATAGCAATTACTTTTGGACTTATTGTAATGGGCATGATTTACGCCTTTGGTGATATAAGTGGAGCACATATTAATCCTGCCGTAACACTCGCTTTTGCCTACGCCAAAAAATTTCCATGGAAAGATGTCTCACCCTATGTCGCATCTCAACTCGCAGGAGCCTTTGCCGCTAGCGGGTTACTTTTATTCCTATTTCCTGAAAGTGAATTCTTAGGCGCCACCCTTCCGCAAATAAGTCCGTTGAAAGTTTTCATTTTCGAAATTGTTCTTTCTTTTTTCCTCATGGTAGTAATTATTAATGTATCAACAGGTTCAAAAGAAATTGGCATGATTGCAGGTATTGCCATTGGAGGAATCGTCTTACTCGAAGCTATGTTTGCGGGGCCAATTACCGGTGCGTCTATGAATCCAGCAAGATCTATTTCTCCAGCTGTTGTGTCTGGAAATTTCCAACATTTATGGATCTATATTTTTGCACCGATAATAGGTTGTCTTCTCGCCGTATTAAGTTGTAAACTTGTAAAAGATGACGAATGTTGTAATGATAATTGTTAATCTTTTGTTTAAGTGAATGATAGAAAGACAAAACAGTTTTAACTTTACAAGAAAAGAACTAATGTTTGCTTTCATCAGAAAAAATACTGGAAAACGTAAATTAAATATGGAACGTGAGATGTATCGTTTATTGCGAATTAATAGAAAACTTTCTATTTCAAAGAAGGTTAGATTCTAATAATACGTATGAAAATCTATACCCTGCATTCCAAACAAAATTTACCAATAAATTTAGCTGAGGCTTGGGATTTCCTAACGGATCCTACAAATCTCAAAGTGATAACACCAGATTATATGGGATTCCATATTCTTTCAGGTGCAGACAGAGCTATGTTTCCCGGGCAGATAATTGAATATATAGTTACCCCGGTTCTGGGTATAAAAACTAAATGGGTAACAGAAATAACACATGTCCAAGAATCGAAATACTTTGTAGACGAGCAGCGATTTGGACCTTATGCGCTTTGGCACCATAAACATTTTGTCAAAGAAATTGAAGGTGGAGTTGAGATGGAAGATATTGTTCATTACAAACTCCCATTAGGTTTTATTGGCGAATTAGCACATCCATTTTTGGTTAAACCTAAGCTCGACGAGATTTTCTCTTATCGCACTAAAAAATTGGAAGAGCTCTTCGGAAAAATGTAATTAATGAAAGATCCCATAAATATTTTCTGGTTTAGAAGAGATCTTCGGATCGATGATAACGTTGGCTTTTACAAGGCCCTCCATGGAAAACATCCGGTGTTGCCAGTTTTTATCTTCGACACTGAAATTCTGGACGAATTACCTAAAGATGATGCAAGAGTTACTTTTATTTTTGAAACGCTTCAGAAGCTACGTAAATCGCTGCAGCAAGAAGAAAGTAGTATAGCTATTTATTGTGGAAAGCCTAAAGCTATTTTTAAGCAATTAATTTCAGAATACAATGTACGAAACGTAATTACGAATCGCGATTACGAACCCTATGCTACCGAAAGAGACAAAAACATTGATGAATTCCTTTCAGAAGAAAACATCGGGTTTTATATGTATAAAGACCAGGTGATATATGAAAAGGAAGAAGTTGTTAAGGGCGATGGTGATCCTTATATTGTATATACTCCTTATATGAAGGTTTGGAAAGAAAAATTTCGAAATGACTATGAATTGAAAATCTATTATACTTCTCAAGTTCTAAACAACCTTTACAAGAATACGAGGCTTCCGAACCTAAGCCTAAGTGATATAGGTTTCGAGAAGTCGAAAATAAAAGTCCCTGATTATGATGTAACCCCTACAACAATTCAAGAATACGAAGCTCGACGAAACTATCCGGCACAAGATGCAACCTCTCACCTGGGGCCTCATTTACGTTTTGGCACCGTGAGTATTCGTAAGATGATTAAAAAAGCTATAGCTGAAAAAAATGAAGTTTTTTGGCAGGAACTGATTTGGAGAGAGTTTTTTATGCAAATTCTTTGGCATTTTCCCAAAACTGTGAATAATGCCTTCAAAAGTAAATACGACCGGATTGAATGGCGTAATAACAAAAAGGAATTTACCAAATGGCAAAACGGAGAAACCGGTTACCCCTTAGTTGATGCCGGGATGCGGCAACTAAAGGCTACCGGATATATGCATAACCGCGTAAGAATGCTGGTAGCAAGTTTTCTGTGTAAGCACTTACTAATCGATTGGCGTTGGGGAGAAGCATATTTTGCTGAAAAACTCTTGGATTATGAACAATCAAGTAATATTGGGAATTGGCAATGGGCAGCCGGAAGTGGCGTAGATGCGGCGCCTTACTTCCGTATATTCAATCCAACAACGCAAATAGAAAAATTCGACAAAGAAAAAAAGTATATAAAACAATGGGTGGAAGATTACGATACGAAGTCGTACCCAGAGCCAATTGTCGACCACAAAGACGCACGGGAGCGGTGCTTAAAAGTGTACAAAAGTGCTGTTTCTTAACACTTTAGTAAGAATTTTCTTATAAATAAATTTTTTATATCGATTATTTTTATATATTTATCGATATTATTATAGAAGCGATTACATAACCCCCAAAATGTAAGCTTATGAAAGCCCCTGTCAATGAATTCACCAATGGTGAGATAACTGTCACCTACAATCCTACCAAATGTATCCATGCCGAATATTGCGCTAAAGGTCTTTCCGAAGTCTTTAGGACAACCGTGATACCTTGGATCAATCTGGAAGCTTCAACAACTCAAAAAATCATATCACAAGTTAATAAATGCCCTTCGGGCGCTTTAGCTTATTGTCCAAACGAAAAGTATAAAGCTGTTAAAAAAAGTTTAATTCGCTCGTAATATTGGTTAGTTTCGCACAATTTTTCTACTCTTGTAGTGTTAAGTAAGCTGAACAAACTAACGAAGTAACTATGCAATCTAAATTTATTTTAGCTATCCCCCTATTTCTACTCACTTTAACTGTCTCTGCGCAAACGGATGGTAATACAATTGAGGATCAATTTGAAGATGTGATTGAGAAATCTAATAACTACCAGGAGTATAAAGTTGTTAAAAAGGTAAAGTTAAATTCGCTTAGGAAAAGTATCTTGGATTCGGTGAATTCTTTAGAAACTGAAATCAAGGCTACCAGATCAAAAATAGAAGAACAAAAAGGACAAATCGCCAGCCTCACCGAAGAACTTTCGGGAACTCAGCAAAATTTAGCTGCTTCGATTGCTAAGGAAGATGGGATTGAGTTTTTTGGAGTACTTACAAAAAAATCTACCTATAATTCGATAATGTGGTCAATTATCGGACTTTTAATTGCAGCATTGGTGTTTTTGACTTATAAGTTTAGAAAAAACAACGCAGTAACTAAAGAAGCTAATCTCAGACTTGCTGAGACTGAGGAAGAATTCGATATGCATCGTCAAAAAACTTTAGAACGTGAACAGCAACTCCGAAGAAAACTACAAGACGAAATAAACAAAAACCGTAAATTATAGACAATCTTCTGGCATCTTTAACCCTCTAATGTTCGAAGCTAATAATACCACTTTCGGCATTCATTTTAAGGCTCTAACCTGATAATTTTTGCCCCTATAGCTCTTAAGCGTTCATCAATATTTTCATAACCTCTATCGATTTGTTCAATATTATGAATAATACTTGTTCCCTTTGCAGACAATGCAGCAATCAACAATGAGATTCCTGCTCTAATATCGGGAGAAACCATAGTTGTCGCCTTAAGTGACGATTTGAAATTATGCCCAATCACTGTTGCTCGATGCGGATCACAAAGAATTATCTTCGCTCCCATATCTATTAGTTTATCTACAAAAAATAACCGGCTCTCGAACATTTTTTGATGTATAAGTACACTTCCTTTTGCTTGTGTACAAATAACCAATACAATACTTAAAAGATCTGGGGTAAATCCCGGCCATGGCGCATCTGCAACAGTTAAAATCGAACCATCAATATATCCCTGGATCTCATATTCTTCTTGAGACGGAATGTAGATATCATCCCCTCTTCTTTCCAGATTAATACCTAATTTTCTGAATGTATTCGGAATTAATCCCAAATTATCCCAACTCACATCTTTAATAGTTAGTTCACTATGCGTCATCGCTGCAAGCCCTATCCAGCTTCCAATTTCAATCATATCAGGAAGTACACGATGGGTACAACCTCCCAAAGCCTTTACTCCTTCAATGATAAGAAGGTTAGAACCAATTCCTTTAATATTAGCACCCATTGAATTGAGCATTTTGCAAAGCTGTTGCAAATAAGGTTCGCATGCCGCATTATAAATGGTGGTCTTGCCCTTAGCCAAAACCGCTGCCATGACAATATTAGCAGTCCCTGTTACCGAGGCCTGATCTAAAAGCATGTACGTACCTGTGAGTCCGTTAGGAGCTTCTACTCCATAAAAGCGTTCTTCCTTATTATATCGGAATTTAGCGCCTAAGTTTATAAAACCTTCAAAATGTGTGTCTAATCTTCTCCTCCCGATCTTATCGCCACCGGGACGTGGAATATAGCCTTTGCCGAAGCGCGCAAGTAGTGGTCCAACTATCATAATTGACCCACGTAATGAACTACCCTCCTCTTTAAATAATTCAGATTCGAGATATTCAAGATTTAAATCGTCTGCTTTGAAAGTATATTTTCCTTTTTCTAGTTTCTGAATTTTCACCCCCAGATTACTCAGAATACCGATTAGTTTGTTGACATCCCGAATGTCGGGAATGTTTTCAATTACAACTTCTTCTGGTGTGAGTAATACGGCGCAGAGTATTTGCAAGGCTTCATTTTTAGCGCCTTGCGGACGAATTTCGCCTTTCAGCTTATGTCCGCCTTCAATTTGAAAAGTTCCCATAAATACTAATTGAACAGTTTAGTAACGTTTGCGATTGCTATTGTTACGGTTGGAATTGCCTTTGTAGTTTTTCTTGCTTTGGTTGGTATTGCTACTGTAACGTTTTTTATTTTTCATCAACTGATCAGCATTTGAAAGATCTTCATTACTATTCTTTAAGTTGATTTTTCCTTCAGAAAGCTCATATAAATGATTAAAGATAACATCGTCTTCTACAGTATCCTTATTCCAATTTAAGAAACACTTTTTCATGTGATTCGCGATAGTAAGTACCAATCCTTCCTTCTTATCTCCTTCTTCCCACCCCACAGCAACATCAATCATCCTCTTAATATTATTTCCATAGAATCGATATTTCGGAAAGTTTTGTGGATACATTAATGGCTCCGGACGCTCAGATAATTCCTCTTGAGTTGGAATCGGATATGGAGAGTCGACATCTAATTTAAAGTCGGATATAATAAAAAGATGATCCCATAACATCGGTTGAAAATCCGGAACATCGCGTAAATGAGGGTTTAAATTCCCCATCACGGCTATTATGCTCTTTGCCAATTTATTTCGTTCTTCTTTAGATTCGGCGGCCACAGCGTGGTCTACCATTTTTTGAATATGTCTGCCATATTCCGGAATGATGAGCTTTGGACGCTCCGTATTGTATTCTATGTTGTCTATCAAAATGTTGTATTTAAAAGGAAAGATCTTTTCAATTATCACCTACTGAAGTGGCCTCTAAAATGGCTGAAAGCGAAGGTGTCACTTATAACTTAGCGCAAAATACTAAAATTATAAAGAAATAACGCCCTCAACATTAGAAACTTCAAGATATTTTTCAATCACTGCATCAGGTGATTTCATAGTCACTTTTACAGAAACACTGGTATAGGTCCCTTTTGAAGAATCACGAGTATTTATCACAGCATCCGTACCATCAAAAACAGCTTCAATTTCAGCTATCTTTTCTAAACTTGAAGGAACTATAAATTTGTATAAATATTGGGAAGGCCATTGCGTATCACCCTCTAATTGTTCACGTAATCGATTGTAAAAATCGTCTCTATTCTTGTCGTTCTTCATGCAGAAATTTATATTGTAAGTACTGCAAAGATAGGCTTTCAGTATCAATATTTATTTACGTACTTTGTCTTTTTAAGAATTGTTAATAGACAAATCACAGCTCATTCGTCTTAAACACCCTATGAGATAAATTACTAACGATTGAAAACAAAAAGAATTGTAATTTCCGGTGGACCCGGTTCCGGAAAAACAACCCTAATAAATCACCTTGAGGCAAAAGGTTATATCTGCATGCCCGAAATTTCCAGAGACGTAATAAAGGAAGCTCAAAAGGAAGGTGTAGAACAACTGTTTTTGGAAAATCCTATTTTATTTAGTCAGAAATTACTGGAAGGCAGACTACTTCAGTATCATGATGCAACTAATTACAAAACAGATCACTTATTCTACGACCGCGGTATGCCCGATGTAACCGCATATATGGATTATATTAAGGCTCACTATCCTGACAAATTTGTAGAAGTTTGCCAAAACAACAGATACGACGCCGTATTTCTCTTACCACCCTGGGAAGATATATACATTCAGGATAATGAACGATACGAATCTTACCAGGAAGCAGAAATTATCTATGATTTTCTTCTGAAAGGATATCAAAATTATGATTATGATGTAATCGAAGTTCCTGTTGGGAGTATCGAGGACCGATCTTTTTTCATGATTTCTAAATTGAAAGACTTATTTTGAAAACACCACTCCAACTGCTTGAGGAATACTGGGGATTTACTTCCTTCAAGTCACTGCAGGAAGATATTATCCAATCGGTACTCAATGGGAAGGATACAGTAGCTCTCTTACCAACCGGAGGTGGAAAATCTCTTTGTTTTCAAATTCCTGCGCTGGTTAATGACGGTATTTGTATAGTGATTTCTCCTTTGGTAGCGCTTATGAGCGATCAAGTGAAGAATTTGAAACAGAAAGGAATAAAAGCTCTCTCTATCATGGGAGGAATCTCGTTCGACGAGCTTAGAACTACCCTGGACAATGCAATTTATGGAAATTATAAATTTTTATATCTCTCCCCTGAAAGATTGCAACAGGAAATGGTCCAAAATGCCATTAGGCTAATGAATGTTAACAGCATTGCCATAGATGAAGCACATTGTATTTCACAATGGGGAAATGATTTCAGACCTTCATACAAAAACATTAAAATTTTGCGTGAACTGCACCCGTTGGTCCCAATTATAGCACTCACTGCAACTGCCACCCCTACTGTACTTGCAGATACAATTGAAGAATTGAAACTAGAGTTACCCGCTGTTTTCCAAGATTCCTTTACTCGAAAAAACCTTTCATATCAAGTATTTAAAGTTGATGATAAATTATATCGCGTTGAACAGTTGCTTAAAGCTAATACCGGTTCCGCGATTGTCTACGTTCGAAGCCGCAAAAGTGCCGTCGAAACAAGTAATCACTTAAATACTCTAGGAATTAGCAGTAATTTTTATCACGGCGGAATTACCCCCGCGGAAAAGAACAAGAGGTTGGAAGCTTGGCGTAGTAACAGAGTGTCAACCATGGTGGCGACTAACGCGTTTGGCATGGGAATCGATCACCCAAATGTGCGTTTTGTAATTCATATACAATTACCCGAAAGTTTGGAGAGTTATTATCAGGAAGCAGGCCGTGCCGGACGTGATGGAGCCAATGCTTCGGCTGTAATACTTTATACAAATTACGATCAGGATCTGGTTAAAAAACAGTTTATCGATTCGCTCGCGTCCGCAAAGGATCTAAAATTTATATACCGTAAACTCAGTAATTACTTTCAGGTATCTTATGGTGAGGGAGAATTTCAACAATTTAGTTTTAGCTTCACAGATTTTTGCAGTACATACGAACTAAATACTCTTCTAGGATATAATGCTCTGAACGCATTAGACAGACTGGGTATTATTCAGCTTTCAAAAGAATTTGGCAGAAAATCGACAATCCGATTCTTAGTTAAAACAGAGCAATTACTTTCTTATTTCGATAAAGATGTAACTGCTTCAGTTGTTGGAAAAACTATTTTAAGGCTTTATGGTGGAATATTTGAAACTCCCACTACTATTAATATGGAACTCATTACGTCGAAGACAGGGCTCAAAGTTCCCGCAATCATTTCAGTTTTAAAACAAATGGAGCGCGATCAATTAATCGAGTTATCATTGCATATAACAGACGCTTCCATAACCTTTTTGGTTCCCAGAGAGGATGATAAAACAATTAATATTATCGCCAAAGAAGTGACAACTTTGAATGATAAAAAAACTAAGCAAGTACAGGCCGTTGTTACCTATATCGAGAATGACAAGGACTGTAGAAATGTTCAGCTCGTAAATTATTTTGGTGAAAACACAACTGAACGCTGCGGTATTTGCTCGGTGTGTACTGCCGAAAATAGTGCAATAACTAAACAAGAAGTTCAACAAATTTCTAAGCAAATAAGGGTTTTACTAAAAGAGGGTGAAATGAATTCGCGAGAGATTTCTGAAAAACTTACTTTTGCGGAAGCTAAAGTGGTTAAAGTATTACAACTTATGCTGGACGCCGGGAGAGTGTTACTGACAAAAGATAACAAGTTTAAATTGATATAGTTTGGTGAAAAAGGATGTTCGATTCTAAAACAAGAACGAAGTTGATTTTTTAAACAATGAAACTATCCCAATGGCCAATATCAATGTGTCCCGATAATCACATAGTTAAATACTCTGCATTAATGTAGATGAAAAAAATATAACACTGTCTTATGAAAACTAAAAAATGCGCGATTTAAGAATTGTATTCCTGGGAACCCCCGAATTTGCCGTGGGTATTTTAAAAACATTAGTAGAAGAAGGTCGAAATATCGTTGGAGTTATTACTGCTCCAGATCGACCGGCCGGTCGCGGGCGTAAATTAAAGCCTTCCGCAGTTAAAGAATATGCGGCATCTAAGGGGTTGCCTATCCTCCAACCCACTAATCTCAAAAATAAAGAATTTTTACATCAGTTAAAGGAGCTTAACGCCAATCTGCAAATTATTGTAGCTTTTAGAATGTTGCCTAAGGTGGTTTGGGCAATGCCAGAATATGGAACATTCAATTTACATGCGTCCCTACTGCCACAGTACAGAGGCGCGGCTCCTATTAATTGGGCTATCATAAATAATGAACAGATAACGGGAGTTACCACTTTTTTCATTGATGAAAAGATAGATACAGGGGCTATAATCTTGAAATCTGATGTTGAAATACAAAAGAACGAAACTGTGGGAAGCCTGCATGATAAATTGATGGATCTAGGAAGCGCCCTTGTTTCTGAAACAGTCTTACTGATTGAAAAGGGTGAAGTAAAAACTACAACACAACCCCAGATCGAAACCCTGAAAGAAGCTCCGAAACTTACCTCAGAGAACACCAGAATTGATTGGTCTCAACCCGCAGAAAGTATTGATGCCTTTATACGCGGACTCTCGCCTTATCCGGTTGCTTGGACAATACTGAAGAATTTAGATGAAGAACTAAAGATGAAAATTTAAAGCGCAGCTGTTTTACTCGATAAGCACAAACATGAAATTGGAACGGTAATCACCGGCAAAAAGGATTTGCGAATTGCAGTAAAAAATGGTTACCTATATATTAAGGAGTTGCAATTGCCGGGAAAACGAAAAATGGATATTTCATCCTTATTAAATGGATATACTTTCGACAAATCGGCAAAAGTTATGTAACCCCTTGCTATCACTGATACTCTTAAAAAGCGATAAAAAGGCTGATGTTTATTAACAAACCTTCGAAGTTATCAACAAAAATCGTCATTATGCGCGGTATTGCTTGCGTGAACCGATATTCCTGCTAAATTTGTAGAGCAATTTAATTGAAGTTTAACCAAAAAATTTAATTTAAACCTTATGAACAAATCAGATTTAATCGATGGTATGGCAGCAGAAGCCGGAATCACAAAAGCAGCTGCAAAGAAAGCATTAGAGTCTTTTTTAGGTAATGTACAAAAATCACTTAAAAAAGGTAACAGAGTATCTTTAGTAGGTTTCGGATCTTGGTCAGTATCTAAAAGAGCTGCAAGAGAAGGAAGAAACCCTCAAACAGGTAAAACCATTAAAATCGCTGCGAAAAAAGTTGTAAAATTCAAAGCTGGTTCAGAATTACAGAGCAGTGTAAACTAATTTGTAACCTATATTATCTATTTAAAACCCTGTCATCGACAGGGTTTTTTATTACACATATAATATATGTTCTCTGTGATATGTTGTTTTTTCAAAAAAAATAACTTAGTTTTAATTCATAAACTAACATTTTCCCCTTCTTAACTAACAAAATGACCACACTAAAACCAGAAAAGGGTTTACTTCTCGTAGCCGAACCATCCATTATTGGGGATGTGTCCTTTAATAGGTCTGTGGTCCTTTTGGCCGAGTACAACAATGAGAATGGTTCTGTTGGTTTTATTCTGAATAAACCCTTGGAATATAAACTCAAAGATTTTATACCGGAAGTAAATTCAAATCTTCGCGTGTACAATGGGGGTCCGGTTGAACAAGACAATTTATATTTTATCCATACAATTCCTGAAATCATCCCGGATAGTATTGAAATAAGCAATGGTATTTATTGGGGAGGTGACTTCAATGCGATTCTTGGCTTACTCCAGGAAGACAAATTGAAAGAAGATCAAATTCGGTTCTTCCTGGGTTACTCGGGATGGGCGAATGAACAATTGGAACAGGAACTGGAAGTGCATAGCTGGGTTGTAGTTCCAAATATTTATAAAAACGAAATAATTGGTAAATCCAATGATAACTTCTGGAAAGAAAAAATGATTGAATTTGGTGGCGATTACTTAATCTGGTCTAATGCACCCGAAAATCCTACTTTCAACTAACCCAGTCGCGCCCGTACATTTAACTTCGTCAATAAATCTTTTGCTACAATATTCTTGTATTCCTTTTTGCGATATTTCGTCACCGACTGAATTCCTGCAATTACATTGGTTATAAATAACTCATCAGCTTTTTGAAGCTCAAAGGGAGAAATAGATGCTTCTTCGAGCGTATATTCTGGCAATTGTTTGCAGATTGCGATCAATTGTTTTCTTAATATCCCATTCAAGCACCCATCGGTTAAAGGCGGAGTTTTTATATTACCTTCTTTAACTAAAAAAAGATTCCCGTTTAATGCTTCCACTATCTGTTTTTTCTCATTGATCAATAAGCAATTCTGATAGTCATTTTCTGCAGCATATATACTGCCGAGAACATTAATGATTTTATTGTTTGTTTTAAGGGTAGCCAACAAGCCCGAAGTTATATAATGATCTTTAAAAAGTTCAACTTCATAGGTTGCTTCGTTAAAGGTGTAAAAAGGATTGTTCAATTCTTCAACATCAATTAAATAATCTACATCATTAGTGGCAGGAGAATATCTTCCTCCACTCTTTCTCCAAACCAGCAACTTTACTCTAAAGGCTTTATATTTACCTCCGGAAGCTTCAATAGTTCGATGAATTTCTTCTTCGAGAAATTCCAGCGTAAAGGTCATAGGAATTTCCATTCGAAGAATGCGCATGGATGCCATCAATCGGAAGTAATGATCTTCCCAAAAGTAAATCTTAGCCGCAGAAACACGCATAGTTTCGAAAACTGCATCGCCGTAATTTAGCCCGCGATTGGTTGTTGGAACTGTGGCTTCCAACTTTTTAATTAATATTCCGTTTTGATTTATCATAAAAAAACCGCCTCATTTATGAGACGGCGCAAAGATACTATATTTTAGAGGTTCTTTATGCCGAACCCAAAATCTGTTTTAATTCAGAAACCATATTTTCCCATAGCATTTTACCTTCTTCTATTTCATCTTCTTCAGCAAAATCTGTGATCATTAACGAAACATCTTTCGTAATTTCATCAACTTGTATACGAAGTTCAAAAAAATAATCTTCCCCCTCATCTTCTAACCACCTGAACTTAATTCTTTCGTTACTTTTCTTACCAAGAAGCTTTGCTTTTTCTTCACTCTCAGACCAAATAAAAGTAAAAAACTCTCCGCGAGAATTTACATTATCTGCGTACCATTCAGACATGCCCGAGGGTGTTGAAATGTACTGATATAAAAGGGATGGGGAGACGTGAATAGGAAACTCCATCTCATATTTTACTTTTTCGCTCATAATCTTGTTAGTTATGCCCAATATATAGATAATAAACAAAATGAAAAAGAAAGTAGAATTATTTTTCCTATAATTTATTTAAGAGATATAAAAAGAAAATCCCTTCAAAATTGAAGGGATTTTTTTGTAGCGAGAACGAGACTTGAACTCGTGACCTCCGGGTTATGAATCCGACGCTCTAACCACCTGAGCTACCTCGCCGTAATTTGAGTTTGCAAAGATAAAAACAATTTATCGTAGCGCAAGTAATACGCATCATTTTTACAGGGAATTTTAGAGTTTGAAATTTTCAATAGAAACTTATAATTTCGATATAAGTTCCTCCAGTGATAAGCTCTGTTGCTCTCCACTTTTCATGTTTTTGAGCGTATAAGATTTGGCTTCCATTTCTTTTTCACCTGCCAAAACTGTAAAAGGGATATCCCTTTTATCGGCATACCCCATTTGCTTACCCATTTTGGTATTGTCCGGATATAATTCGGCAGCAATATTATTCATCCTTAGCTTATTAATCGCTTTCATAGCATACAACGCCTCCTGATCCCCAAAATTGATAAAAAGCACTTTGGTATTGGCTGAAACGGTATCGGGAAATAGCTTCAATTCTTCCAACACTAAATAGATTCTATCCAGGCCATAAGATATTCCAACGCCGCTCATGTCTTTTAGTCCAAAGATACCTGTAAGGTCATCGTAGCGTCCGCCGCCTCCAATACTCCCCATTTTTACTTCGGAAGGGGCAGCAACTTCAAATATCGCTCCCGTGTAATAATTGAGTCCGCGGGCGAGCGTGATATCAATTTCTAGCTTAGCCGACTGTAATTTGAGGTTCTCGATCGCATTTATAATAAAACTTAATTCTGATGAAGACATTGAGGATTCGACTTTAAAAGACGA
>CBDUGY010000023.1:0-27507 GCA_965367015.1 uncultured Ulvibacter sp. | reverse complement strand
GATATCGTCGATTCTAGTCAGAAACTCAGGTCGAACCGTCTGCTTAAGTAAGCCGAGTACCTCAATTTTTGCTGCTTCCAACGCAGTGTCCGGATCTTTCACACTTTCAAATCTTTCCTGAATTATAGAACTTCCCATATTGCTGGTCATTACTATAATCGTATTCTTAAAATCTGCTACTCTACCTTTATTATCTGTCAGTCTTCCTTCATCCAACACTTGTAACAAAATATTAAAAGTATCAGGATGAGCCTTTTCGATTTCGTCTAATAGTACAACTGAATAAGGTTTGCGACGAACAGCTTCGGTTAATTGTCCACCTTCGTCATAGCCAACATATCCGGGAGGCGCACCTACCAATCTGCTCACACTATGTCGTTCTTGATATTCGCTCATATCAATTCGGGTCATAGAACTTTCATCATCAAAAAGATATTCAGCTAAGGCTTTCGCCAGTTCAGTTTTACCAACACCTGTAGTACCTAAAAACAGGAATGAACCAATGGGTCTTTTAGAATCCTGTAACCCGGCCCGACTTCTTCTAATCGCGTCACTTACCGCTACAATTGCTTCCTCCTGGCCAACTACACGTTTGTGTAATTCGTCCTCGAGCTTAAGAAGTTTTTCACGATCACTCTGTAACATCTTAGTCACAGGGATTCCAGTCCATTTAGCTACTACCTCTGCGATATCTTCGTTGGTCACTTCCTCTTTTATTAGGCTGTTACCGCTATCGTTTTCGGCTAACTGTATCTCTAATTCTGAAAGTGCCTCCTGCGCATCTTTGATCTTTCCGTAACGCAGTTCAGCAACACGACCAAAATCGCCTTCTCTCTCAGCTTTTTCAGCTTCCAGTTTAAAATCTTCAATCTCTTTTTTCAGATTTTGAATATTGTCTACTACTTCCTTTTCACTTTGCCACTTAGCATTTAGCTCGTTGCGCTCTTCCTTTAAATTTGCGAGATCAGAACGAAGTGACTTAAGTTTTACTTCGTCTTTTTCACGTTTAATTGCTTCGATTTCAATCTCCAACTGCATGATCTTTCTGTCTAAAACATCAAGCTCTTCAGGTTTACTGTTAATCTCCATACGTATTTTTGAAGCTGCCTCATCCATTAAATCAATAGCCTTATCGGGTAAAAATCTATTGGTAATATATCGCTGCGATAATTCTACTGCTGCGATAATCGCTTCATCTTTAATCCGAACCTTATGATGAGTCTCGTATTTTTCTTTAATTCCTCGTAAGATCGAAATAGCACTTTCAGTATCAGGTTCGTCTACCATTACTTTCTGAAAACGTCTTTCCAATGCCTTATCCTTCTCAAAATATTTTTGATATTCATCGAGAGTAGTCGCTCCAATAGCTCTTAACTCACCTCGTGCCAAGGCAGGCTTTAAAATATTTGCAGCATCCATAGCACCTTGTCCTCCACCTGCACCAACCAAGGTATGGATCTCGTCAATAAACAAGACGATATCACCGTCACTGGAAGTAACTTCTTTTATCACTGCTTTCAATCTTTCTTCGAATTCACCCTTAAATTTCGCACCAGCAATCAAGGCACCCATGTCAAGTGAATAAACCACTTTAGTTTTTAAATTTTCAGGTACATCGCCATCTACAATTCGGTGTGCTAAGCCTTCGGCAATAGCGGTTTTTCCGGTTCCGGGCTCTCCTACCAACATCGGATTATTCTTAGTTCTACGTGATAATATTTGAAGTATTCTTCGAATCTCCTCGTCGCGACCAATTACGGGGTCCAGCTTTCCCGTACTTGCCAGTTCATTAAGGTTCCTAGCATATTTACTCAGGGAATTATAAGTTTCTTCTGCACTTTGGGAAGTAACCGATTCACCTTTTCTCAATTCTGAAATTGCTGCTTTCAAACCTTTTTCTGTTACACCTTGATCTTTTAAAGTTTGGGCGATATTACTTTTGGAAGCGAAAATTGCTAATAGTAAGTGCTCGATGGAAACATATTCGTCGTTCATCTTCTTAGCAATAAGACTGGCTTCGTTTACAGCCTTTCCGGCCTCGCGGGATAAAATAATATCTCCTCCCGAAACTTTTGGAAAACTATCAAGTTGTTTGTCTAAAATCTGCTTTAGTAAATCCAGATTGACATTCAATTTTTTCAAAATGAATGGGGTCACATTTTCATCAACTTCGAAAATAGCCTTAAGAATATGCTCATTTTCTATTTGTTGATTTCCTAAACCTTGAGCAAGTTCTTGCGCTTGCTGAATGGCTTCTTGCGATTTAATTGTAAAATTGTTAAAGTTCATATGTTTAGTCCGCCTATGCGGTATATTTTAATTACTTGCGAAGTGATTATTTCAAATTGTAAGCCACAAATAAAATCAGACAAAATGTCTGATTTTGTAAGGTTTTACAAGACATAATGACTGAAGGGGCTTTAGCATACATCTATTCTGAAGTAAACACTAGTGCTTCATAAAAGGTAAATAAAATGTAACTTTGCAAAAAAAAAATATATGAGTTTATTTGGTTTATTCGGATCGAAAAATGCATCCGAAGAAAAAGAAGAAAAATCTATCCCGTGGAATAGATTGCAGTCGATCGAACAATTAAACACGATCTCTGAAGAATCTAAAACAACTCCGGTTGTGATTTTTAAACATTCAACCCGCTGTGGTATTAGCAGAATGGTTCTAAAACAATTTGAAAGTAATTACGATATAGATCCGTCGCAAATGAAGTTATACTTTTTAGATCTTCTCAGTAATCGTGATGTTTCAGATGAGGTGGGATATAAGTTTCAGGTGATGCACCAGAGTCCGCAATTGATTGTGATTAAAAATGGCGTTGCAGTAGCACATGCTTCTCATCACAGCATTAATGCCTCTGAATTAAAGAAATTTATATAAATACAAAGTGTTCAAGAAGTAATTATAACCTCTTGAACACCTCTGCTAATAATCTGTGATAGCAATTTAATTGAAGGAATTATTTTTCAAAATTTCTTTCAGTCGGAATTTTACATCCTCTCCGGCATCCATTACCATATCTGCATTGTTTGGAAACTGCAAAAAACGATTTTGAAGTAATCTTCCGTCGTCTTGGCTCAGGGCCCGTTTATCTCCACGGTAGCTGGCAAAAGCATTTGCAAAAATAAATTCGCTTGATATAGGATGTCTGTCTATGTCACGTCTGTTAATCAAGTCGCGATAAATAACATCGCCGCCAACAAAAACTGATTTGTTTTGCTCGGTGATATACAGCGTACCATGAACATTACGGAACTTATCTATTTTAATCGGGTTACCATCCTCATCCCTTATAATATTCCCTTCGGCATCCAATTTATACTCCCAACCATCGGCAACCCGCTTGGTTCGTCGCTCTTCTCGTTCAGAAATTCTTTCAGGAGAAATTGCAATATCTCTAAAGTTCAGTGCAATTCCGTAATTATAAGTGATATTTTGTTGTCGTTCACTATGATATTCGGTCCAAAAATCATCGAGACCATACGTACTAAAGTCTAACAGCTCATTTTCCAGCATACGCGGAATAATATGACCACTTCTATTGTTTAATGTCACGTAAACAAAGTTTGTTCCGAAGAAATGTGCATCATTTTTTAAAGTGTTTACATCCTTATAATTAGCTTCCAATTCGTCTAATTCACAGTAAATATGATACGCTGTTCTATAATCGGGTATCGTTTCCCGATTCATATAAAGCGCACCTTCATTATAGAGATATGTGACAAGCGCATTTTTTGAAGCAATAATATCATTACTGTAATCCACCATTTTAAAGGTCGCATTTCTTTTTAAGGAAACACTGTACAGTGGTAGCAAAGGACGAAGTAAGTCCTGTTTGTATGCCAAGCTGCGATACAAGTTGTAGATCTCTTTAGCGTTTACAGGCTTGTTTTCTTTCTTCAGAAAGGCTAGCCTTCTATGGTCTTCAGCTGCAGATTTTTTAAAGGCCTCTTCCAGAAGAATGATATGTGCATCATTTCTTTCAGAATTTTTATCCTTCTGAAGCTTTTTTATCGCCAGCTCAATTGCCTGATCGTAGTTTCCTTGAGCAAGATACTTCTGATTCCTCTTAACACTACTACAAGCAGTTAATAAAAGAAAAAGTCCTAAAAATATAGTTGTATTTCTCATAACGCTACTGTTTGGTTACAATAACCAAAGTACAATAGTGATGCCAAACCGCTTAAGGCCTTGCTGGCAGTATCTTCCCGGTACATTTCCCAAAGCCTATTCTCAACTTATCATTTTCGCAATAAGCGCGCATGACAACTGTGTCATAGTCATTGATAAATTTTCGTTCAGTACCATCTTTTAATTTAATAGGGTTTTGTCCCCGCCAGGTTAATTCGAGCATGGAACCGTAAGAGTCTTTTGTGGGTCCGGAAATTGTTCCGCTACCCATCATATCTCCCGAGAGTACATTACAGCCGTTTACTGTATGGTGAGCAAGCTGCTGCGCCATCGACCAATACATATATTTAAAATTAGAATTGGTAATTACAGTTTCTTCTCCTTTATCGGGCTTAATTGCGGCTTGTAATTTTATATCGAAATTCTTTCTTTTTCCTTGTTGTAAATAGGGCAGAGGAGCGGGATCTTGTACCGGGCCTTCAGTTCTAAAATGTTCTAAAGCGTCGAGAGTTACTATCCATGGCGAAATGGTTGAAGCAAAATTCTTTCCGAGGAAAGGGCCGAGAGGAACATATTCCCATGCCTGGATATCTCGTGCACTCCAATCGTTAAATAAAACCAATCCGAAAATATAATCCTCAGCTTCATCTACAGAAACCCGCTTTCCCAAATCATTAGTATCTGTGGTAATAAACGCCATTTCCAATTCAAAATCTAAGAGTTTGGTAGGACCGAAATTCGGAATCCCGTCATCTCCCGGTTTTGTTTGCCCGATAGGTCTGTGAATAGGGGTTCCCGAAGGAATTATTGATGAACTTCTCCCGTGATAGCCTATTGGAATACGCGTCCAATTTGGCAGTAAAGCATTTTCCGGATCGCGAAATAATGAACCCACATTTGTCGCATGTTCCTTACTTGCGTAGAAATCTGTGTAATCACCTACCTGAACCGGAAGCTGCATTTCTATTTCATCCATCGTAAAAAGAACTTGTTTTCTATGTTCTTCATGATCACGAAGCGAAGCATTGCTTTCTAAGAAAATATCTGAAATACGATTACGTACCAACCGCCAGGTTTTTTTACCGTCACTTATGAAATCGTTGAGAGTATCTTGTAAAAAGATATCATCGGTAAGTTCAATTCCCTTAAAATAACCTAATTGATGTAAAGCACCGAGGTCTATGGCATAATCTCCAATTCGGGTACCGATGGTAATAATGTCATCTCTGGTTAAAAACACACCGAACGGGATATTCTGAATGGGGAAATCGGTATTGGGTTTTGTATCTAACCAAGTTTTTCTTTTAGGATCGTTTGCGGTAAGAGGCATATTGCGATTTTTGTGTTAGTAAATTCTATACCAAATATATAATTTCTATGATAGTAACCGAATGCTTTTACTATTTTTGGCATTATTTAACTTTTATTGAAAAATGATAGCACGCGACGAACAAATATTCGAGCTTATTGAGGCTGAGAAACAACGACAATTAAACGGATTAGAGCTAATTGCTTCTGAAAATTTTGTAAGTGAACAGGTGATGGAGGCAGCAGGATCTGTACTTACGAACAAATACGCAGAAGGATACCCCGGAAAGCGATATTACGGCGGATGTGAAGTTGTGGATGAAGTTGAACAGATTGCCATCGACAGAGCTAAAACCCTATTTGGTGCCGAATACGCCAATGTACAACCCCATAGTGGTTCACAGGCAAATACGGCGGTGTTCGCGGCCTGCCTAAAACCGGGGGATAAATTTTTAGGTTTCGACCTCTCGCACGGCGGTCACTTAACACACGGGTCACCGGTGAATTTTTCAGGAAAATTATATGAGCCGGTTTTCTATGGAGTGGAAGAGACCACCGGAATGTTAGATTACAACAAAATAGAGGAGATAGCACTACGCGAAAAACCGAAGATGATCATAGCCGGAGCTTCTGCATATTCAAGAGAAATTGATTATAAGCGGTTTCGTGAGATAGCCGATAAGGCGGGTGCTCTCTTAATGGCAGATATTGCTCATCCGGCTGGTTTGATCGCGAAAGGAATTATTAGCGATCCGGTTCCACATTGTCACGTAATTACTACTACAACACATAAAACGCTTCGCGGACCCCGTGGAGGGATGATATTGATGGGGAAGGATTTTGACAACCCCTTTGGATTAAAATTAAAAAATGGGAATCTTAAAAAGATGTCCTCTTTGCTTGATAGCGCCATTTTTCCAGGGAATCAAGGCGGACCGTTGGAACATATAATCGCCGCGAAGGCAATTGCTTTTGGTGAGGCATTGACTGATGATTTTTTACATTATATGGTAAGAGTGAAAAAAAATGCGTCGGTAATGGCACAAGCATTTGTTGATAAGAATTATCATATTATATCCGGGGGTACCGATAATCATATGATGCTCATCGACCTGCGGAATAAAAATATAACCGGTAAACAAGCTGAAGAAGCCTTGGGTAAAGCTGATATAACGGTAAATAAGAATATGGTTCCTTTCGATGATAAATCGCCCTTTGTTACCAGTGGGATCAGAATTGGTACCGCAGCGATCACCACACGTGGCCTTGTGGAAACTGATATGCAACAAATTGTTGATCTTATCGATGAGGTTATTTCTAATTTCGAAGATGAGCATAAATTAAACACAGTTTCAGAAAAGGTACATGGGATGATGGCGGGAAGACCGTTATTTAAATAATGCCTAGACTGGTATACCTAATGTAATTGAAGCATATTTTTTGTAAGAATATTTTTACAGGTATGCTCAGGTTTTAATAAAACATGTATATTTAAAAAATACGTTCTTGATTCTGTGAGGGAATTTCCAAATAAGACTTATGGCGGGAACGTGCTTTATTACTCCTCTTTAATACACTAATTCAGACCATAAACCTTTAAAAATCTTCGGCAATTTAGCCGAAGATTTTTTTATATGCCGATCCTTATAATTGATGATTTTAGAAACCGATAGACTTATATTACGTGAAATGACCATCAACGATGCGCCATTTCTTTTTGAACTGATGAATACGGCCGACTGGCTAAAATACATTGGCGATAGAAAGATTAATTCCATTGAGGCGGCCAAAGAGTATTTAGAGAAATCTTATCTGGGTAGTTATGAGAAACACGGATTTGGTGCTTTTTTAATCTTGCGTAAGACAGACAAAGCCATAGTAGGAACTTGTGGATTATACAAACGTGAAAATTTGAAGCATCCGGATATCGGTTTTGCCTTATTGCCACAATTTTATAAGTTAGGGTATGCCTTCGAGGCTTCTACTGCAGTTATGGAGTATGCGAAAGAAGAGCTGCAACTCAATACGATTTTTGCCATTACAGTAAAGGACAATATCAATTCTATACTACTACTCAGGAAACTTGGCTTATCTCAAGTAAAGACTATTAAAATTGCGGGAGACACCCTCTTACTTTTTTCTAATTAAATCAAGAGTTTTAAAATAGCATTAAACAGAAATTGACACATATCGATTTTATTTACCGAACAACGAATTTTAATTTTTATTAACAAAATTTTAGTACTTTAGCGAAGTACATTTCCTACAAATGAAGCTTTTAATACTTGAAGCATAAAAATTTTGCTCTAAGATTAAGCTTTGAAATATCCCTTTATCCCCTTTTAATTAAGTAAATAGCTGTAAAATGCAGCATTTAACTGTGGATTTAAAATATGGTATTATGAAGAAATTTGTTTTATTAGTCGGTATTGTTTCAGTCCTATTCACCTCATGTAAGAGTGATGACGAATATGTTGCTGTAGTCTCTCAATTAGATGGAGAACTTCTAAGTTTATTAACTACTGTTTCAAACGGAGAAGGTACATCCTTCTTTACGCTTCCTAGTGAAACCGATTACGCAAAGATTCCTCAGGATCCTTTAAATCCGATTACCGCAGAAAAAGTAGCTTTAGGGAAATTACTTGTTCACGAAACTGCGACAGGAGGAAACCCTAAAATGGAAATCAATAAGTATATGTATGCCTGTGCTAGTTGCCACCCTGTTGCCGGCGGGTTTTATTCTAAAATAAGACAAGGTATTAGTGAAGGTGGTGTAGGTTTCGGAGCTAATGGAGAGGGTAGAGTGATAATGCCGGGAAATACGATGCCGAGAGATTCTGTTGATGCATTACCTATAAAGGTTCCAACGCTATTAAATGTTGCTTACCAGGAGGTTGCTCTGTGGAATGGCGCTTTGGGTGGAGCGGGAATCAATACTCCCTTTGTTGCTCAAAATGCCGGGGATATTCCTGAAAATCTTTTGGGGTATCAAGGCCTCGAAGTGCAAGGAATGGCTGGACAAAAGGCGCATAGATTGAAAATTGATGAAGAGTTTGCTGAAATGTTTGGCTATAAGGCTATGTTCGATGCAGCTTACCCCGACGTTCCTGTGAGCGAGAGATATTCAAGCTTAAACGGCGCATTGGCAATAGCTTCTTTTAATAGAACAGTACTCGCAAATCAGTCGCCATGGCAAGAATGGCTACGGGGTAATTTCGACGCTTTAAGTGAACAACAAAAAAAGGGTGCCAAGGTGTTTTTTGATCAGGGACAATGTTTTCAATGTCATACCGGACCCGCACTTAAATCGATGGAATTTTATGCATTTGGAATGGGAGACCTCGTGACCGATGGATCTGATAGTTTTTTCAGAGATCCAACCAAAGGTAGAGGTGGTTTCACAGGTTTAGAAGAAGATCTTTATAAATTTAAGGTACCAACGCTGTACAATTTAACTGATACACCTTTCTACGGACATGGTGGAACTTTTACCACAGTACGCCAGATCATCGAATACAAAAACAATGGTGTTAAGGAAAATCCTAACGTTCCTGACGCAAATTTAGCAGCCGAGTTTGGTGCGACTAATTTAACTTCTGAAGAAATTACCCAATTGGTTGATTTTATAGAAAATGGTTTGTACGATCCAAATTTAAGACGCTATGCTCCCGAATCAGTTTTATCCGGGAATTGTATTCCAAATAACGATCCTCAATCGAGAATTGATTTGGGTTGCGACTAATTTGTGAACTCATATTCTTTTAACCGAGAACATAAGAAAAATTATTCTTATGTTTTATTCTAAAATCACAAGGTTCATTTTAGGTATCTTTATCTGAAAAGAACTATGATGGTATTTCGGTTTTTCAGAACCTTTGCAGTAATTGTCGTAATTATAACTTCTGTGTTAGCTTCTTCCTGTGTCTCTTCTGTAGAAAAAGAAAGCCGAGTTAAAAGTGACGGACCCGACAAAACTTCAACTTTAGAAAATGAATTAGCATTCACTAAAACACTTCAAAAGCATCTGGACGCCGTAACGAACAGGGATCTAAAAAGTCTGGAAAGCACATTACCCTATAATGGCACAATATTCTTAATCTTACCCGGAACTGAAATTACCACTACTGTAACTGAGTTTATGGATTATCATAAAGCATGGTTTGCAGTTCCCGATTGGACATTTGAGACGAAGATTCTGGAAATTGAAGTTGGAGATACTATGGGAATGGCAATTACTGAAATTATCTACAGAGAACCGGATCGCGATGGTGCACCTTATTTTAATAGAATGATTGTGAGTTACGACCTTCAGAAAGTTGATGGAAGCTGGTATATTATTAAGGATCACGCGAGTTCCATCGAAAAGTCTACCGATACAAAATAACCTTTTAGCTTTATTCCGGAGGAAACTCTATGCTTTCATAGGCACCCGCATCCGATGGATTAGCTCTGGTAATTCCGTTTAAATCTTCCGGTACTGGTGGAGTAGTGGCGGTTATCCCTAAATTTTCAGCTCCTGAAACACCCATCTCAATATTGAAATTATTGTTCGCTGTGTCCTGAAAAGCAGGACTAACATTTCTAGCGATATTGTTATAATTCATCATGTCCTCGAATTGATATAATGGATTATCAGTAAAGTCACCGTTAGGATCTTCAAAACGGATCAAACTATTGGTGAAATTAAAATCGAATAGGGCATCAGTTTCTCTATCCAGTCCTAATTCACGTTGTTCATTTCCGTAGACAATACAATTGGTGAAATTAGCGCTCAAGTCTGCGATAAACCTGGTATTTGTACTTAGATCATCAAAGTAATTTAAAATTTGAACTGCAGGAAAACTTCTAAAACTATTAGTCCAATAGTTGCCGAAAGTACAATGGTTAAAAGTATAAGTTCCACCCAGTGCTATGGAAAGAGATGACTGACCGCTGTTGTTAATGACTATATTTTCTCCATAAATGCTTCCATTTAATCCTAAAATCCCTACAAAGGAACTATTGTAGATCTGCACATTTTTAAGTGATAGTGTTTCTACTCCTTCATCGCTGTCTAGCCTAATTCCAACGCTTCCATTCTTTATGGTAGTAAAACTAAAATCGTGATCTATGCTGCCATCCATAAGCCAAATGGTTCCCCATTGTCCCGGCACATCAGAAAAGTCGGGTTCAAGGCGATCGCCTTCAAAAATTATTTCGTTTTCTAAAAGAATAGGATCTGTACTTCTCTCGCCATTGGCTTTAATAGATCCGGTAGGTTTTACCAGTATCCCACTATTCGCATGAAAATGTATTCTTGCACCGGGATCAATTGTAAGTGTTTTCCCAGCGTCCACGCCGGCATATCCGTAAATAACATAGGGTCTTTCGTTGGTGAAGTTAAGTTCAGTATCGTCTAAAAAGAAACCCGGAATAGGATCCACGGTTGGGTCATCACTAATTGGTATTGTTTCGAAGAATCCATTTCCAAGGTTGTCAGGAAAGAGGAAAACGGCATCCTGAACCAATGTAACTAATTCCACTTTTTGTTCATTTCCTCCACTGTCAAAAAGAATCTGATCGGTATATAAAAAATCGAGTCCGCCTCCAGGGAGATTATTAATGTCTAAGGTTGTTTCAATAAATATAAAAATACTGTCTTTAGCAAGAACCTGCACATCTGTAAATTCTTTTCCGGGAATTCCGTCAACGTTTAAACGGTAATTCGAAGTTTGACCGTTGGCGAGTCTAAGCGTTGGAATGTGAATATCTTCGTCACTTCTGTTGTATACTTTTAAATTGTACGTGCTAGAGCCAATATTTGTGAAAACAGTGTCTAGATAAACAGTGTCTTTAGAAAATTGGAGGTTTCCGGTGCTGGCAACTGTTTCAAAATCATTTCGACAAGAACTCCATAAAACCACGCAGCAAAGTATTGCTAATCCGTATACATACTTCATTAAAGAAAATTTTAGGTAAAAATATAACTTTTTATGAAGCTTATTATTGTTGTGGAAAAAAGTTTATTGTTGGGAACCAAAAATAAACGCTAGGGGAACCTCATATCTATGTATCCCTCACCTATGAGATTCCGTCTAACGTTCAACCAACTATTTCTTTTTTTGCAATTTTCTTTTCGCTTTTTTTCTGACTTGCTTAATGCGTTTGTACTCAATTTGATTCTTATACGCAATTTTCTCCTTTTCTCTCAGTGCCTCTCTTTCGGGGTCTTCCCTGAAATTTGTATCCACAAATGGGCTATTGGAGGGATGTTCCGTTTCTTCCATAATATACCCTACGACAACTAATCCGCCGAGATAGTCGCCTTCACCTAGCTGGATGTCTATTCTATTGGAAACATTCGCGACAGTTACTTCTTTTGTTTCGAATCCTAAATAACTAAATACAAGTTGCTGATTCGCCATTGCATTAATTTTATAATTTCCATCAAAATCGGAAATGGTACCTGTCTTCGTCCCCTTCACAATTATATTCACACCGGGGAGTGGTAATCCCGTATTATCGGTTACCATACCACTTACTGTCACGTGCAGCGAATCTTTTTGTATTAAATTTTCTTGTTGCGCGGCGATCTTTCCCTGAAGCGTGAGTTCTGTTTCTTCCTTTTCATTTTCTGAAACACTACATACTGTTATCTCTGTATTGGTTTCAGGAGCAGTAATTTCTCCGAGAATCATCGTTTGTAAGACTTCCGTAGTAAGTTTTATATTTAACTCTGTAGATTTTAATCCCATTACCACTTCTTTGAGTAAAAAGCCATCTTTTGTGAAGACTAAGGTTTCATTATCCAATGATCTTACTCTATAATGACCCCGCATACCGCTTACTTCACTTTCACCTGTCTCTTTCACCGTTATAGAAACATTAGCCAAAGGTTTTCCGTTCTCGTCGGTAATTTGTCCCGTAGTAATTATCTGAATTCTATTGGCCTTGCTAAAGCGTCCAATCCCAAGCGAACTATAAGCCTTTTGGGGTGATGTGTTATTTTCGGGACGCGCTTCAACAGTGCTAAAGAGTGTGAAAGGAATCAATAATGATGCAGCGTAGGGCGCTAAATTAACACCCGATTTTCTTTCAATATTAACTTCACGGTTCAACTGACTCTTCTTGACCCGGCCGCAGGTATTCTTGGATTTTGAAAGTAAGTTGTATAATTCTTCATCCGATTTTTGTGTGAGGTCAATTACCTCTTTGGTGCATACCTTACAAAATCGACCTTTTTCAGTTGGAGTCATTTTGTCCCATCCTTCGTTACAGGGTTCCGGGATTCTAATAGTAAGTGATTTTTTCATGTGTGATGGCTTTATACCTCAAAGCACTTAAAAATTGGACAATTAAAAAACAGCGAGTGAGGGAATGATATCAGCTATTGAGTGAAATGTAGCTTCTGTTTAGTTTTAATCCTTTTTATTGCTCAGGCAACCTTTTAGTTGGAAGCTGCGTCTTTTAAGAAAGTAGATAATTTATGACTTCCAGAAAAAAAACAGCTCGTTTAGCAGGTTTGGTTTACCTTATTATAGTATTAACCGGATTATTCAGTTTGATGTATGTACCCGTTACATTAATTGATTGGAATGATCATGCTACAACCTTAAATAATATCAGAACTTCACAGTTGCTTTATAAGCTTGGTGCAGTAGCCGAGGTTATTTGCTATATAGCATTTCTAGTTCTGCCATTAATTCTGTATAAGTTATTTAAAGAGGTTCATAAAGACTATTCTATTATCATGGTTATTATAGTAATTGTGGCAGTTCCCATTTCATACATCGCGATAGCCCATAAATTCGATGTAATTTCCCTCTTTGATGCTTCCAATTACATTGGTGGCATTACTAATGCGCAGTTAGAAACAGAGATGCTTCGATCATTGAATTCATATCATAATACCGTTCTCATTGCCCAGGTTTTTTGGGGCCTTTGGCTGCTGCCGTTTGGTTATTTGGTATACAGCTCAGGATTTTTACCTAAAATTTTAGGGATATTTCTAATGCTTGGATGTGCCGGGTATTTAGTAGAGTTTTTAGGAGAAGTGTTTATTACCAATTACGCCGATACCTTTCTTTCGAATATTGCAGTAATTCCTTCTGCCATAGGTGAAATAGGCACTTGTCTTTGGTTGTTAATTGCCGGTGCCAAAGAAGCTGGTAAGGTCAATGTTGAAACGAATTAAGCCTGTAGCTTACTTTTTTACGATCTCAATCTTAAAAAGTTTGTCCCAATTTTTACCTGTAATGTACAGGATGTTAGGTTCACCCTTATAAGCAATTCCGTTGAGGACATCCAAGGCTTCATGTTGTGTCACATTATCTTTTAGGTCTCCAAGATCTATTACGCCTTCCACAGCACCGTTAGATGGGTCTACAATCGCGATAGCGTCCTTCTGATAGATATTTGCATAGATCTTTCCTTCCACCCATTCTAATTCGTTCACTTTAGGAATTTTACTGGTATTCGTATAAATTTCGATAAAACCTTCTTCAGAAAGTGTGTTCGGATTTAATGTCCAGATTTTCTCTGTACCATCACTCTTATAGATCGTTTCTCCATCGTTACAAAGTCCCCAACCTTCTTTACTCTTGCCATATACAAACGAACCTATGCGTTTTAAGTCGGTTAAATTATATATAAATCCGGTCTTTTCCTGATAGGTGAGCTGATAGAGTTTGTTATTCAGAATAGTAAGCCCTTCCGCGAAATACTGGTCGGCCAGTTTAACTTCCTGAAGAATCTCACCTGTTCGATAATCAGTTTTCCGAAGCGTAGATTGCTTGTATAACCCAGCACTTTCATACAGAGTATCATTCTTAAATTCCAGTCCCTGGGTATACGATTTCATGTCATGCGGATAGCTTTCCAAAATCTTATACGTATATAGTTCAGGTTTAATCGATGACAGGATAATAATGTCTTTTGTCGCTTCATATTCTTCTCCTTCCGAATAAATTTTTGCAGTTATGGCCTGTCTTCCCAGTTTTTGATTCGCTAGTGATACATTTGTTTCGGCGATTACTTCGGAAGCTGAAATTCTATTGGAACCTATATAGTAAGCCACAGAATCGATTTCCATTTTCTTTTTGTTTGTGACAGTTACTGAAAGCGCATCGGAAGTGGTATAGGCTTTCTTTTCATTATTAAAACTTAAAGAAAAATATTCTTTTTTCGCTTCGGAATCATTTCCGCAGCCAATTAAGAGGATTACTAAAGCCGTGAGCGTAAATATTTTATGTAATTTCATGTAAATCGCAAATTTTTCGGAAAGGTATTTATTATAATTGATAACTAAAAATTCTTGCTCTTACTTACAAAATGCATTATCTTTGCAGCGGCAAGTCCTACACAACCAGCTCCTGTCAAATCCCCCAGGGCGGGAACGCAGCAAGGGTAGATGGTCGTAGCGGTGTGATGTAGGTAGCTTGCCATTTTTTGTACCCTATATTCACGGTTTCAAAAGCTCTTATCAAGTCTTTTCAGTTGCGGAATTTGGAAAAGTAATCGGGTAAATGCATCTTTGCCTAACATATTACATGTATGCCAAAAATTATACTTATCACCGGGGGATCATCAGGAATTGGAAAAGCCATTGGTGAATATCTTACAACCGAAGGCTATACAGTGTACGGAACAAGCCGGAATCCTTCAAAATCATCAGACTCTGCTTTTAAACTTATCGAAATGGACGTCACACGAGAAGCCTCCATTCAAGATGCAGTATCTTATCTTCTAAAGGAAGAAGGACGTATAGATGTACTTATAAATAATGCCGGAATTGGAATAACCGGTCCCATCGAAGAAACGCCGAACTCTGAAATTAAAAACGCTTTTGAAACCAATTTCTACGGACCGATAAGTGTAATTAAGGCAATCTTGCCTGCGATGCGCGAAAGAAAAAGCGGTTATATCATAAACATTACTTCCATTGCCGGATATATGGGGTTGCCGTATCGCGGAATTTATTCAGCCACAAAATCAGCGCTTGAAATAACTACCGAAGCTCTTAGAATGGAAATTAAGCA
This sequence comes from uncultured Ulvibacter sp., assembly GCA_965367015.1. Classification (GTDB taxonomy): domain Bacteria; phylum Bacteroidota; class Bacteroidia; order Flavobacteriales; family Flavobacteriaceae; genus CAXBES01. The sequence continues at coordinate 12,040 of CBDUGY010000023.1, read as the reverse complement.
ATTTGGGATACATGTAACCAATATTGCTCCGGGCGATTTTGCAACCAACATTGCTGCAGGACGTTATCATGCGCCTGTACGTGAAAATTCACCCTACAAAAAAGCCTACGGAAGTACATTGAATATGATGAACGAACACGTAGATGCAGGACAGGATCCTATGGAAATGGCAATGGTAGTTCATAAAATAATCGAGAATCCCAATCCGAAGATTCATTATAAGGTTGGCGCTTTTATGCAAAAATTCTCAATTGTTTTAAAGCGAGTATTACCGGATAAGCTGTATGAAAGGATGCTTCTAAATCATTATAAGCTCAAATAAGCTCACCCGTCGAGCAAATAAAATTCACGTTATCAACAGCACTCTCATAACTTTTCGAGGATAACTTTCGCCAGCCTCAAATCTTGTGTATTTTTGCACAAGAATAATTTTAAAAAACTAAGAAATGAAATTTTTCATTGATACAGCCAATCTTGACCAAATACGCGAGGCACAAGATCTGGGAGTCCTTGATGGTGTTACAACCAATCCGTCATTAATGGCAAAAGAAGGGATCACCGGTCGCAATAATATTTTAAAACATTATGTAGATATCTGCAATATTGTAGACGGTGATGTTTCGGCAGAAGTGATTGCTACAGACCTTGCAGGAATGATCAAAGAAGGTGAGGAACTGGCCGAACTGCATGAGCAAATTGTAGTTAAAATACCGATGATCAAAGATGGTATTAAAGCGATTAAATATTTTAGTGATCAAGGCATTCGTACCAATTGTACCTTAGTTTTTTCGGCCGGGCAGGCGTTATTGGCAGCAAAAGCCGGCGCGACCTATGTATCACCATTTATTGGAAGATTAGATGATATCTCTACCGATGGTTTAAACCTGATAGCAGAAATCAGACTTATCTACGACAACTATGGTTATGAAACACAAATTCTGGCTGCATCCGTGCGTCATACGATGCATGTGCTAGAATGCGCAAAAATTGGTTCTGATGTGATGACCGGTCCGCTATCATCAATAGAAGGACTACTCAATCACCCATTAACAGATATTGGCTTGGCGAAGTTTTTGGCCGACTATAAAAAAGGGAACTAACAATATTTATTTATAAAAAAAGCCCTCACAGTCGTGAGGGCTTTTTTTTTCTAAGTATATCGGTTTGTTAGCGATTTAAATAACTTAAAAGTTCCATTTCAATATTTTGATTAAATAAACTGGTATTATTCTGAATAATAACAGCATTTCGATCTACGATGATTGCCTTATTCATTGAGTTGATCACTAGTTTTCTTTCAGCAATTGCCACATTATCGAATTGATATTCATGCAGATTGTCATATTGAGATATTTCCACAATTTGTCTCCATTTCTTAAAGTGAGTGTCTGTATTAATTCCTATAAATTGATATTCCGGATATTTCGAAGATAATTCGGCTGCCTTTGTATGAATATTGCGGTAATGCTTTACAGAAGCCGCAGTCCAGAAATATAAGACCGTAGGTCTGTTTATAATAGAGTGAATATCCTTTGCCATATTCTCGGTATTAATAAGAACTATATTGGGTAGTTTACTTCCCGGGGTTAATACCGCCGTTGCTTTAGACAAGCTTGTAATTTCAACTTCATATGCGTTATTCGTATTTAACTCCAGAAAAAGATCTACCACATGTTTGGAGTTTTCCATATCCTTACCATTGAGTAAGTATCGCTGCATATTAGTTCTTAGCATTGTATTTTTCAAGGAATCATTTTCTATTAAGCTGTCAATGATCTTGATCTTGTGGTAAAAATGTTCAGATAAATAACGTTTATTCGGATTTGTACTTGCGTATTCTGCGTAGGCCAGATTATCGAAGTACTTATTTAAAAACCGATAATATGGGAAATAAGATCGCAGGCTTTCGTTCCCGAAATCGATATTCTTTCGGTAGTCGAAAAAACCTTCGGGATATTCAAAATTTTCAAAATTGTGTCGAATCGAATTAACTGAAGCGTAAATCTCCTTTTTCAAATAATGGTCGTAATCTATATTCGCTCTGGCAATAGTCTTAAACTCCCGTGAAGGGTTATTATTGGCTGCGAATTCGTTATACGCATTATTTTTTATCGTTTTGAATGAGTCCAGTTTTTTCTCGAATACTTCCGGGGCGAGACTATACCATTGAGAGAGCATAGAATGTTCAAGGTCATTCAGTAAATAGTATTCCATTAAAAGGTTATTACCTTCCGCACCCTTTCCGGTAAAAGATAGCGATTCGTCGAATTCAATTGTGTTTACCCGAAGCATTAAGCTGTCACCAGGCTCCAAAAACATAAGTTGGTATTCATTATGTCTAAAGGAATATAAACCGGGACACATCGACTCCAGCTTATACATAAAGTAATTATTACTATCCAGTTGAACAGTATCAATAATCTTATTCTCTTTCGCAATAATAACGTAGTCGACCTTAGGGTTCACAATTTCCCCTCCGATCCAGGCAGAAGTTTGCTCTTTCTCTTTACCGTTATTACAGGAAATGAATGGTAATAGTAAGAATAGAAGAAGTATTTTTTTAATCAATCACTTAAGTTATTAGACCTAACAAAAATATGTGACAACACCCCTCTATTGTGTTAATTCCTCGTTAAAAGGGATTTTAAAAAGTTAATGTTTCTTCAATAGGAGTTAATTAGCTACTTTTGCGGAAAATTTAAAATAAAGAGGAAAATACTATGCTTTCAGTTTCAAATTTATCGGTTCAGTTTGGCAAGCGTGTCTTATTCGATGAGGTTAATACGCAGTTTGTACAAGGGAATTGCTACGGAATTATCGGTGCTAACGGTGCCGGAAAGTCCACATTTCTGAAAATTATTTCAGGAAAACAGGATCCAACTTCGGGTCATGTGCATCTTGAAGCCGGAAAACGCATGTCTGTGTTAGAACAAGATCACAATGCCTGTGACGAATTTATGGTGTTGGAGACCGTTGTAAGGGGGAATAAAGAGCTATTCGATATTAAATCACAAATCGATAAACTCTATGAAGACTATACCGATGCGAACGCCGAAAAAATTGGTGAGTTGCAAGTGACCTTTGAAGAAATGAACGGTTGGAATGCCGATAGCGATGCCGCTGCGTTATTGTCTAACTTAGGCATAGATGAAAGTTTGCATTACACGCTAATGAGTGATCTCGATGGGAAACAGAAAGTACGAGTGCTTTTGGCACAGGCACTTTTCGGAAACCCTGATGTGCTTATCATGGATGAGCCTACTAACGATCTGGATTACGAAACCATTAGCTGGTTAGAGCATTTTCTTGCGAATTATGATAAGTGTGTGATCGTGGTTTCTCACGACCGTCACTTTTTAGATTCGGTATGTACCCATATTAGTGATATCGATTTTGGAAAAATAAATCATTACAGCGGTAACTATACGTTCTGGTATGAAAGTAGCCAGTTGGCAGCAAGACAACGCGCGCAGCAAAACAAGAAAGCAGAAGACAAAAAGAAAGAATTAGAGGAGTTTATACGCCGATTTTCTGCCAATGTTGCCAAATCGAAACAAGCAACAAGTAGAAAAAAGATGATCGATAAGCTGGATGTTTCCAGCATCAAGCCTTCAAGCAGAAGATACCCTGCCATTATATTCGAGCGAGAGCGCGAAGCGGGAGATCAAATTCTGAATATCGAGAACCTTTCCGCAGTCCAGGATGGAGAAGTGCTTTTTAAGAATGTTAATATCAATCTGGCGAAAGGCGATAAAGTAGTGGTCTATTCGAAGGACTCTCGTGCTGCCACTGCATTTTATGAAATTATAAACGGAAATCTAAAAGCCGACAGTGGAGAGTATCAATGGGGGGTTACAACCAACCAGAGTTACCTTCCCTTAGATAACCACCACTTTTTCGAAACCGACATGAATCTAGTCGATTGGTTACGCCAGTGGGCAAAGACAGAAGAGGAAAGAGAAGAAGTACATATTCGCGGTTTCCTTGGTAAAATGATCTTTAGCGGCGAAGAGGCCCTGAAAAAATGTAATGTATTATCGGGAGGTGAAAAAGTTCGTTGTATGCTCAGCCGAATGATGATGATGCGTGCGAACGTTTTAATGCTCGATGAGCCTACAAATCACTTAGATCTTGAATCGATTACAGCATTCAACAACTCCCTTAAAAATTTCAAGGGAACTGTTTTATTTACAACCCATGACCACGAATTTGCGCAAACGGTTGGTAACAGAGTAATCGAACTAACTCCTAATGGGGTGATCGATCGTTATATGACTTTCGATGATTATATGAGCGATAAGAAATTAAAAGAACTACGAGAGAAAATGTATTCGGTTACTGTATAATGTAAAAGAGCGAATTTTTAATTCGCTCTTTTTTTATTCACCTATCTCTTTCAGGTAACTGGAGATCACTTCCTGCGCTTTTGGCATTTCATCTCCCCTGATGTACAACATAATTTGTCCCGGGACACCCACGGTAAAACCCGCCTGAATACTGCTTTCATTATCGTTTCTCTCGATGGGAGAAATGCCCAGTTCGTTTAAGCGAGCTACCAAACCTTTGGCGATCATTGCCGGACCGGTATATATTCGAATCGTTTCTTCGTTTTCGTTCATTATTCTTAATTAAAATTAAATTAAAGTTTCAATTTGTTAGGTCGATCAAGCATTGTAATATTTACTATCCCAAATAGCAGTATTAAAATTCTTCCCTTTGGCAAAACCATAAAAAAGTACCATTCCGGCGACTCCTTTGAAGGTAAATAAGAAAAGCATTAAATATTCTTGCGACACTGGATGCTTCGAAAATAATTCGATTGGGATTACAGATGTAATCAAAATACTTAGTACAAAGACTGCGAATACCAGATTTTCGAACGATTTATAAGGCCACATTAGTAATTTTCGAAACGGATGCAGGTCCCGACCCCACTTATGTATTAAGTAGAAATAATCATTTCCTATGGGAACAAAAAGTATTGGATCGTCGGCGTTTTCAAGCTTTAAAAGTTTCGAAGGTGCCACTACCTTAAATCCTTTAAGGGCACAATCATGCTGCTTTTCTAATTGCCGAATTTTAGAAATGGCCTCTTCAGGAATTTCCCCTTTAAAAAAATGAGAGTCTAAAAACCGCAAACGGTAATCTACACATAGCTTTTTTATATCCTCTAAATTATAGATACGACTCGTTTCCAGCAGGTCTAATTTCAGGGAATTTATATGATACGTATTTTTTTCTGAAAGTTCCCTTGAGATCTCTTCGCGCTCTAATTCATTCTTATTGAAGATCTCGTGAACCTCTTGTAATATATCCTCCGAAGAAACTCTCTTACTTCTTACTTTGCGAAGTTGCTTTTCGATATCAGTTCTTTCTATCATAGCAAAAATTTTTCATTTAAAAATACGCCTCAGAAATTTGTGAAACAACATTTTAACATAAATATCAAAAAATCCCCGTTCATCAATTCCCGCATCCGGCATAATTATGTTCCCGGCTTTTCGAGATATCAATAATTTAACTTCATTTACGTTACTATGGTATATCATTTGATATTCGTTACTTTTATAACCTAAATAGTTAATAATGCAATTGAAAAGTATTTTATCTGCCCTGCTAATTTGCGCTGTTTTTTCTACTGTAAATGCACAAAAATATAAGCAGAAAGCAACATCCGAAGTAACCAAAGAATGGAATTCACAGCAATTCTCATCTGCTAAGAGCTTTGCTGAAAATATAAATGAAGTACCCGATTTTTCTTTTCTGAATAAAATTTTGAATGAACGCCTTACATCCGAATTGGACGAGCAGGAAATGGTAACAATTTTTGCGCCCGTTGATGCCGGCTTCATGAAACTTTCTGAAGCTTCCCGCGATTCCCTGATGGCAAAATCTCCTAATTGGTTTAAATTCTATGTGGTTTCCGGAAGAGTAGATTCTAATTCCCTTCAAATGGAAATTAATAAAAGCAGTGGCACAGTCTACCTTGCGACTCTTAATGGAGAAAAATTAGGGGTGCGAAAAGAAAACGATCAGTTAGTTCTCTTCGATTCCGAAAACAATAAATCGATTATAAAAACTACAGACATTTACCATAAGAATGGTTTCTTTCATATAATCGACGGACTCGTTTTTCCTTCAGAAAAGCAGGCACATTAATTAACGCAAACTCGCACCGAAATCTTTTTCAAATCGCAGCTGTAACTTACTCATAATCTTATCGATCTGCTTTTCAGTGAGCGTTTTTCGCTCATCCTGAATAGTGAAACTCAAAGCATACGATTTTTTTCCCTTCGGAAGCTTCCCACCGGTATATACATCGAATAAATTAACGTCTTTCAACAGTTGTTTTTCTGTCTGAAAAGCAACACGTTTCAGAGCATCGAAGCTCACATCATTGTCCAGCAATAAAGCGAAATCGCGTTTTACTGTCGGAAACTTCGGAATGGGCTGCATTTTTATATCTTCAGAAGAAATTTCAGACAGCACTGTATCCCATTGAAAGTCGATATAGAATGTTTCAGCATCCACATCCAGGGCCTTCAGCACTTTTTTCTTCACAACGCCAAATTCAACCAATGGTTTCTTGTCTTTTACCAACATAATCCCTTCAGAAAAAATATCATTTTTTACAGCCTTTTCAGAATAGCCGCTTATCCCTAAGCGCTCTAAGATAGCTGTAACGATTCCTTTTCCGTAGAAGAAATCACTCTTACTAGCACTATCGTGCCAATTGTCATCGGTGATATTTCCGGAAATAATCAGCGATAAATGCTTCTTTTCTTCTCTGCCATCAGGATATTTATGGTAGGTTTTTCCAAATTCGAACAACTTGATATTGCTCATCTTTCTGTTGTTATTAAAAGCCAAAGCTTCTAATCCACCAAATAACATCGATTGGCGCATCACAGAAAGGTCCTGACTCAACGGATTGAGCATTTCTATATTATGGTCGGTACTCAGGTTGGCAGTTAGATCCATATATTTCGGCGAGGTGAGCGAATTGCACAACATCTCATTAAAACCGATAGCCGTAAGTAATGAGCCTATTTTATTCTGAATCTGATAATCTTCTACCGGTTGGGTGATGGCGATAGAAGTGTTTAATTTTTCAGTAAATTTTATATTGTTATAACCGTACACCCGAAGTATTTCTTCTATCACATCGGCTTCACGTGTCACATCATTTCTATAGGCAGGAATGGTCATCCCAATACCGGTCTCAGTAACGTTGTTCACTTTTATGTCTAAGGAAGTGAGAATCTGCTTTGTCTTTTCCTTCGGAATTTCCTCTCCGATAAGCTTGGTTGCGTTATCGAAGTTTAAAACCACCTGATGATCTTCGATCTTTTTAGGGTACACATCTATAATGTCACTTGTAATATCTCCCCCGGCAATCTCCGTAATCAAGATCGCAGCATGCATCAGTGCATACTCGGTGGCATTGGGATCGATCCCGCGCTCAAATCGGAACGACGCATCCGTATTTAAACCGTGTCTCTTAGCAGTTTTTCTGATGCTCACCGGATCGAAATAGGCACTTTCTAAAAATATACTTGTTGTATTCTCGGTAACCCCACTGTGTAAACCTCCAAAAACTCCTGCGATACACAAGGGTTTTTCAGCATCACAAATCATCAGATCTTCCTCATGCAATTCACGCTCCACACCATCCAGGGTTACAAATTTAGTTCCGGCAGGCAAGGTTTTTACGTTGATGGTATTTCCCGCAATTTTTGTGGCGTCAAAAGCGTGCAATGGTTGTCCCAATCCGTGGAGCACATAGTTGGTGATATCCACGATATTATTTATTGGTGCCAGCCCAATTGCTTTCAATCTGTTTTGAATCCAGGCAGGTGATTCGGCTACTTTAAATCCACTGATTGTAACTCCGCAATATCGTGGTGCCAACGCGTTGTTGGCTACATTAATATCAATCTTTAAGGTTCGGTTTTCAATTTTAAAATTACTGGTTGAAGGGGTTATCAGCTCAATGGAAACTTCTTGCTGCAGCAAGCCGGCTTTTAAATCGCGAGCAACTCCCCAGTGGCTCATGGCATCGGCACGATTAGGTGTTAATCCAATCTCAAAAACCTGATCGTTCTCAATTTCAAGAAGGCTCGCCAAAGGTGTGCCTGCGGTTAATCCACTGTCTAACACCATTATCCCGTCATGACTTGTCCCTATGCCTAATTCATCTTCGGCACAGATCATTCCTTCGCTCACTTCCCCACGGATTTTACCTTTTTTGATCGTCCAGGGTTTTCCTTCAGCATCGTACAAAGTTGTTCCAATGGTTGCCACGGGAACCTTCTGACCTTTTGCAACGTTGGGAGCGCCGCATACAATTTGAACCTTATTGCCTTTGCCCAGATCAACATTGGTAATCTTTAAGCGATCGGCATTTGGATGTTGTTTGCAAGAAGTAACATGTCCTACGATCACACCCTCAAGTCCGCCGCGAACTGAAGTAAAGGGTTCAATACCTTCAATCTCCAGTCCGAGATCTGTCAATAAACGTCCTGTTCTTTCAGCATCCCAGTCCAGATTTATAAATTGTTTAAGCCAGTTGTATGAAATCTTCATCTTAAATTATTCTTAACAAAGCGCAAAGATAGCATTTAAGAAAATTTTTGTCGCTATTTTTGAGACATTCAGTTTAAAGAATTTAAAAATCAGTCTATGCGATATTGTATCGGAATATTATTACTCGTGCTCATCTATTCCTGCGGAAACGAAACTGTGCTACCCAAAGATGGACCCTGGCGCGCGGCATTATTGCTGGATGGCGGAAAGGAACTTCCTTTTCTCTACGAGTTTAATGCAGACAATAGTTTGGTGATCTTCAACGCTGAAGAAGAAATAGTGGTGGAGGATGTTACCATTGAAGGGGATTCGATCACGATTCAGATGCCCGTTTACGAAGGGTATTTTAAAGGTGTTTTTACTGAAGACAGCATCTCGGGCGTTTTTGTGAAGCCGAGTTTAAACAGGGTAGTTCCGTTTGTTATGAAGCAGGGGAATGAACTCAGATTTATTGTTACAGCAGCACCGTCGGTTGAAGTTACAGGAAACTGGGAGGCCGTATTTAGTGCTAACAAACCCGCCGATAGATATGTCGCCAAAGGAATTTTTAAGCAGGTAGGAAATAAATTAACAGGCACCTTTTTAACTACCACCGGCGACTATCGTTACCTGGAAGGTGCTGTGTTCGGAGACTCTTTAAAGCTTTCTACCTTCGACGGAGCACATGCATTTTTGTTCGAAGCAAAAGTTAATGATAGTGCGATGAATGGTGTTTTTTATAGCGGAAACCATTGGAAGGAACCATTTACTGCCAAGCGAAATGAAAATTACGAACTGCCGGAACCGGATTCTCTCACTTTTCTGAAAAAAGGATATGAAAAACTGGAATTCTCATTTCCGGATACTGAAGGGAATATGGTTTCCTTAGATGATAAGCGCTTTAAAAACAAAGTTGTGGTGGTGCAAATTATGGGGACTTGGTGCCCAAATTGCCTGGATGAAACCCGGTATTTCACCAAATATTACAACAATAACAAAAACGAAGATCTGGAATTTGTTTCTCTGGCTTTCGAATATGCTCCAACCAAGGAAAAGGCGCTGGCTTCAATCGACAGACTTCAGGAGGCTATCGGAGTGCCATATCCCATACTTTTGGCACAGTTCGGCACAAGTGATAAACAAAAGGCGAATCAGAAGTTACCAATGCTTAATCATGTTTTATCGTATCCAACAACCGTTATAATCGACAAAAACGGAAAAGTGCGAAAGATCCACACCGGATTCAATGGTCCGGCAACCGGTGAGAAGTACGATGAGTTTGTGGCAGAATTTGAAAGCTTTATTTCTATGTTGCTAAAGGAGGAAATTGTTGAGGATAAAGTGGAGTAGGAGAACGCGCAGTCCGCAAAGTTATTATTTGTTACTAAACCCCTTCGAACAACACCTTTAGCCGTTCTATTTCTCTTCTGGTTTGCTTAATACCCATAAGTCCGCCGGAAAGCTCGGGCGTAGCATCACGCAGATCGACAAGGCAATTGCCTTCCTCATTTTTTGTGGTCACCACCCGTAATTTATAGTATTTTACAAAGGCACCAAAAAACATCCGCATGGTGGCATCCCCTTTTACAAACATAGCATCTCCCAAGCCACCGCCTTCTATTCGGTATCCTTCAACCAACAGCAAATGCTCTATTTTGGTAGCAAGATCATGCAATTCGATACCCTCATAGGAGAAGATCGTTCCGTATTTATGGGTAGATATAATGGCTTTAAAATGAGTCATAAGAGCGCTTAAACTACAACTTTTTGAAAACACAAACTATTTTCAACCCCAACATAAGGTCCGTAATTAGGAATTCGTTCATAACCGCTTTTGTTGTAAAGCGCAATAGCTTCGGGTTGCTTCTTACCTGTTTCTAAAATACATCGTTTGAACGCTAGATCGCGGGTCCAATTTTCGAGTTCGTGCAGCACTTGAGAGGCAATTCCCTTGCCGCGGTGTTCGGGAACCGTGTACATTCTTTTAATCTCTATGGTTTCGGAATCGATTTCTTTGATGGCACCGCAACTAATGGGAACATTCTTTTGGTATGCAACCACGGCGTATTTAAGAGTGTCGATTGCGTTAAATTGGTCGTAAAATTCGTGCTCATCCCCATCCCGAATTGCCAGTTCGGCATCGAGAGATTTAACCAGGTTTACAAAATCCGGATTTTTTGAATTGGTGCGAAGAAGGTTAATCATTAAAAAGTATTTTGGTTAGTTAAATCAAAAATACTGTTTAGATAGCGCAATTACAAGTTGGTTAAATTGAGACGTAAGCCTAAGAAAGCTAATAAGCTGCACCCTCTGAAATATTAGTGGAAAAAGAAAATAATTGAATGACTTTCTTAATTTTTTGGAGAAAATTTTATCCCATCCTTGAAGACCAATTTCACCGACCGTACGTTTCTAATATCATCCAACGGATTTTCAGAAAGTATCACCAAATCGGCCTGTTTTCCTTCAGAAATTGACCCATGAGTAGTATCATTACCAATCGCAATCGCATTGTTAATTGTAGCTGCTTTTATCGCGTCTATTTCGGGAAGTCCTGCGGCAACCAGAAAGGCAATCTCATCCTGAATCCATTTTAATTGCTGGGTAGAATCGGTTCCGGCACATATCAACACCCCCTGGCTATATGCAACATTAGTAATGCCATTAGACCATTTGTTCATGGCTGGAATATTTAGATTCGGTCGTGCATCCGTCATTAGTTTATGTGCAGGGAGTTTCTTCGGGCTGTTTTTTGGTTTTTCTTTCTGAATAGTTGCCGGTTTTTGCCAGGCGGAAAGTGTAGGCTCAAACAGTACGTTTTCTGAAACCATTTTCTGAAATAAATTGAGATACTCTTCTGAAGCAGGATCGGCATTTTCGAAGTCTTGCTTTGGAATAAATTCCCGAAGGGCAGTTGCAAACGAATTTGGAAGAACATCGGCAGTCTCGGCGATCATCCCTACTGCATGTGAAAGCACGTCTACCTTGGCGTTCACAGCGTCGGCAGGTTTACTCGGAAATACCGCTGCGTGAGACCATACTTTCATTCCTTGCTTATGGGCTTCCGTAGCAATATTTTTAAGCAGTTCGGGTTTAATTGAAGCATATACCTTTATTCCCGTTGCTCCTGTTTTCTTTGCTTCGGAAACTACCGCCTGCAAATCTGTGTCCTCAGTAATTACGCGCATCCATGCCGCTTCTCCCGGAGCAATTCCCTGATTCGCAAATTTTGTGCGTGGATCCTTTAGAAATTCAGGTCCGAAGAAGGTAGCCGAATAGTAAATATCGGGTGCCCTCAATGTTCCTTTTATAATTTTGTCATTCAATTCTTTATACACTCTGGCATCGCCACCCATATCTCGCACAGATGTCACCCCTGAAAGTAAAAGTTGATTCAGTGCTTTCTCCCGCTCTCTGTTGGCAAACAAATGCATGTGACCGTCTATTAATCCCGGAATGGCATAATGCCCGGTCA
>CBDUGY010000022.1:0-27952 GCA_965367015.1 uncultured Ulvibacter sp. | reverse complement strand
GTAATTGGATCTATTATCATGATGATCTTAGATAAAAGAAAGAATATAAAAACTCTTTACAATGTTGGTGCTAGTTTGAATGATATCAGGCGTATCTTTTTTCTACAGGGAACACTTATGACCACTCTTGGCGGTGCTTTGGGAATCTTTTTAGGCGTTGTTGCTGTATGGGCTCAGTTGCGTTTTGAGTTTATCAATATTACTGCAACTCTACCCTATCCGGTGAAATTAAAAGTGGTAAATATTATTATAGTCTTCGCAACAATCACCATTCTTGGGATAGTCGCGTCGAAAATCGCGTCAAGCAGAGTAAGGGAAAAATTATTGGTTTAAGCGAATTGAAAATCTGAAAATTTCTCTAAAACCTCGTCAAAAGCTGCAAAAACGGAAGCAGAATCATCGCTGGTCACCATTTTCATACGGTACTCCTTAAAATGTGGAATTCCTTTAAAGTAATTTGTATAATGACGGCGGGTTTCAAAAACTCCTAGCGTTTCACCTTTCCAGGCGATCGCCATTTCAAGATGTCTTTTCGCTGCGGTTACTCGCTCTGTCATTGTGGGTGGCGGCGCATGTACTCCTGTTTCAAAATAATGCTTTACTTCTTTAAAAAACCAAGGGTAACCAATACTCGCCCGGCCAATCATTGCACCGTCCAATCCATATTTATCACGCATCTCCATCGCTCGTTCCGGTGTATCGACATCCCCGTTTCCGAACACCGGAATGTGCATTCTCTGATTGTTCTTTACTTCGGCTATTGGTGCCCAATTTGCATCCCCTTTATACATTTGAGCTCTAGTGCGCCCATGAATGGATATAGCTTTACAGCCAACATCCTGCAAACGTTCTGCCACCTCAACGATTTTAATGGAATTATCATCCCAACCCAAGCGAGTCTTAACCGTAATGGGTAGTCTGGTATGTTTTACCATTGCTTCAGTTAAGCTAACCATTAAGTCGATATCCTTTAGGATTCCTGCACCGGCTCCCTTTGAAACCACTTTCTTTACAGGGCAACCAAAATTAATATCGATTATATCAGGATTACTTGCTTCTACAATTTCTACGCTACGAAGCATCGAATCGAGTACCGCACCGAATATCTGTATTCCCACCGGACGTTCTTTTTCATAAATATCCAGTTTCATAACGCTTTTCGCTGCATCGCGAATGAGCCCTTCAGAAGAAATAAACTCGGTATATACTACATCTGCACCTTGTTCCTTACAAAGTGCGCGGAACGGCGGGTCGCTTACATCTTCCATCGGCGCTAAAAGCAACGGGAATTCAGGCAATTGTATGTCTCCTATCTTCGGCAAAATTTTTTCTGATTTTAAGTTGCAAAAGTAGAAAATATCTGCAACATTCTTACTTATTGAGAACTTAAGCGATCGCGTTCGGCTTTATCGATTCTTCTCTGGTTATCATCCAGACGAAAATTTCCGAAATTATATGTAAAACCAAATCGAATAAACTGAGTTTCGGCAACTGCCAAATATGAGTAATCCTGATTTAAATATCTGGAGGTCATTCTCGAATTTGCCTTTCCTAAAATATCTTCTCCAACCAAAGTAATCACAGCTCTATTATTCCAAAGCTTCTGACGCAAGCCAATTGATAGATTCGAATTTGTAGCCTGATCGAAAGAACCGAATATAAATCCAGACCAATAGGTGAAGGTAACTTCTCCTGTTAAGTCACCATTTTTAGACAGGGTAAAATTATTATAAAATTGTCCGAAAAAGCCTGTTATATCGTTAGTAACCTCGACATTATTACTTTCAATGGCTAAAAAAGTTTCTGTTTCATAAAACACAGACATATACGTAAAGAAATACCAGAATTCAGTAATCGATCTTGAATGTGTAAAATCCAGTCCATAAGACACTGCTTCTATTATATTTTGCTGAGTAGAACGCAATGTTTGTGCATCATTATTCTGAAAGCTGAGCCTGGAAATATAACGCCCCCGATCTCTGTAGTATAGGTCAAAGAAATACTTATTATTTAGCGTATAATTAAGATTAAATTCGTGACTGATGTTTGGCTGAAGTGTTGGATTACCTAACTGAAAATTGTTTTCGTTTAAAAAGTACGCAAATGGATTTAAATCTTCATATCTCGGCCGAGAGATGCCTCTGCTATAGTTAAAAGATAGACTGTGATTTTCATTTATAATATGCTGTAAATACGCTGAGGGGAATAGTTCGAAATAGTTTTGTTCATTGGTCTTTTCAAGGGAAACTGATTCGCCGCTCGCATCGGTTTGCTCTGCACGAAGCCCTATTTTTGCGTTCCATTTTTCCCAGACCTTAGTCGTATTCAAATAAGCAGCATACACCTTTTCGTCATAGAGATAATTGTCTGAACGGTTCGCATCTAACATTTGATTATTATTCACTACTGTAAAAAAATCGATGCCACTCTTCGAATCGATTACTGAAGTCTTTATACCTGCACTGAAATTTGACCCTAAAAGAGGAGTTTCATAATCCACCTGGGCCGTATAGATAGAAATGTCCTGAGCAGCATCCGTAAAAAATGAAAAATTTCGTATAAATGAATTGTCTGCTTCGAAATAATCGGTACTCACGTTCTGGATGCGTTTCCTGTCGTAATCTGTATAGTGAAGATTTGTACTTATGTGAGCTCCCTCAGTTTCCAATTGGTGTTTATAAGTTATATCTACCGCAATATTATTTAAATCGTTTTCTAATTTACTCTTACTAATGAAAGTTGAATCGAGTTCGCGCTGCGCATTGAAAGATTCATTAATAATGTTATTGTTGAAAGTTCTATTAGGTGAATGCAACAAATTTGTGGTAAGATTCAGCGAATTTGCATCGTCAAAATCATAATCTAAAATAACACTTCCATTATGAGCTTGAGAACGAGTAGTACGATTAAAATCATTCTCCCATCTGGAAAAAATAACGTTGTCATTATTGATAAAATTGATCTCCGCCACATCCTCCTTGTACTCCTTCTTTGGGTTGAAAGAATAATTAAAATAAAGATTCAGTTTTTTATTTTTATAAAAATGGCTGGTGCCTACGGTGTATTTTGGGAAAACCGACTGAGTTAGACTTCCGTTAACATTACCTTTATATCCCAGAGCGGCATGTTTGCTTGTTCTAATATTTAAGATGGGACCGCTTTCAGCGTCAAACTCTGAAGAAGGATTACTAATAACCTCAATAGATTGCACGTTGGTTCCCGAAAAACCTTCGAGAAATGTTTTTAACTCCGACGCTGAAATTTGTACTTTTCTATCATTAAGGTATACGCTGGCTCCCTGTCCTTTAATCATTAAATTATCCTGTATTGTAATAACTCCAGGGGTTCTTCGAAGAATGTCCCAGCTGGTACCCGAGGATAGGGTCGTATTTTCTACATTAAAGATTAGTCGGTCAGCTTTTCGCGTAATGGCAGGAGTTTTTGCGACTATTACAGCTTCGCTCAATGATTCCGCAATTTCTTCCAAAGTGATCATCCCAAGGTTTTCTTCGGAAGGGAGAGTAATTGTTTTCGATATTTCTTTAAAACCAATAAAGTTGAAGGATATTCGATATGATTTTGGTTCAAGATCCAAAATCTTAAAAGCTCCGTTTTCATCGGTTGTGGCACCTTTAAATGCCTCCGAAGTATTTTCTTCAAAAATTAATACCGTGACATAAGAGAGTGGTGTCTTCTCATTATCTGCAACAATACCTCGAACCGAAGTAGTCTGAGAAAACGAAAGAACAGTTTGGAGGGACATAAAGAGGATGATGAAATTTTTCATATCCGCAGGAATGGGGTTTTAGGTTTGCTGAATTAACAATAAAATAGAAGTGTAAATTTGAAAGAAAATTCACACCTCTAAATTAAATATAAAGTTATGCCTTTCTGTTTTACAAAAAAAGTAATTATTCATTTTCCTTTTAGTGAACAATTACATAGCTCTATTTTAATGTACTTATTTAATCTATATTTGCACCTTAAAGGTACTAGGGTACAGATTTATGAAGAATATTAGAAATTTTTGCATAATTGCACATATAGACCACGGTAAAAGCACGCTGGCAGATCGATTATTGGATGCGACCGGCACAGTTACTTCCCGTGAAAAACAAGACCAGCTACTAGACAATATGGACTTGGAGCGAGAGCGCGGCATTACCATTAAAAGCCACGCTATCCAGATGGATTATACCTATGAAGGCGAAAAATATACTTTAAACCTCATAGACACTCCCGGCCATGTAGATTTTTCTTATGAAGTATCACGATCAATAGCTGCTTGCGAGGGCGCCCTGCTTATAGTAGATGCAGCGCAGAGTATTCAGGCACAAACAATCTCAAATTTATATTTGGCATTAGAAAACGATCTGGAGATTATCCCGGTTTTAAACAAAGTAGACCTTCCTTCCGCTAATATTGAAGAGGTTACCGATGATATTGTAGATTTGTTAGGATGTTCACGCGAAGAAGTAATTCCAGCCAGTGCGAAAACAGGTATTGGCATTGATGAAATTTTAAAAGCTATTATTGACCGGGTACCGGCTCCAAAAGGAGACCCTAATCAGCCGTTACAGGCTTTGATCTTCGATTCGGTTTACAATCCGTTTCGAGGAGTTGAAACGTACTTTCGTGTGCTTAATGGTGAGATTAGTAAGGGCCAGCATATAAAATTCATGGCCACAGGAAAATCGTATTACGCAGATGAAGTTGGTACTTTAAAACTGAAACAAGCCCCAAAGACGGTGATTAAAACTGGTGATGTAGGCTATCTAATCACCGGAATTAAAGAAGCAAAAGAGGTAAAAGTGGGTGATACAATTACCGATTCTAAAAACCCGACAACAAATATGGTTGAAGGATTTGAAGACGTAAAACCTATGGTATTTGCGGGAATCTATCCTGTTGATACTGAAGATTACGAAGAACTCAGAAACTCGATGGAGAAATTGCAACTCAACGATGCGTCACTAGTTTTCCAACCTGAAAGTTCGGCCGCACTTGGATTTGGTTTTCGATGTGGTTTTCTTGGAATGTTACATCTTGAAATTATTCAGGAGCGTTTGGAGCGTGAATTCGATATGACTGTTATCACTACGGTGCCTAACGTATCCTATCATGCATACACTCATAAAAATCCGGATGAAATCATATTGGTTAACAATCCATCAGATTTGCCCGAGCCTTCTTCGTTAAATCGTGTTGAGGAGCCTTATATTAAAGCGACTATCATTACTAAATCAGATTACGTTGGTAATGTAATGTCACTATGTATTGATAAACGCGGCGAGATCACCAATCAGACGTATTTAACTACCGAGCGGGTTGAACTAACTTTCGATATGCCTTTGGCCGAGATCGTTTTTGATTTTTATGACCGACTAAAGACTGTTTCGAAAGGGTATGCTTCTTTCGATTACTCTCCAATAGGTATGCGTACGTCACAATTAGTAAAAGTTGATGTTCTCCTGAACGGAAACATAGTCGACGCGCTTTCAGCTTTGCTACATAAGGACAATGCTTACGACATCGGTAAAAAGATGTGTGAGAAGCTAAGACAATTGATTCCGAGACAACAGTTTGATATTCCAATACAAGCCGCAATTGGTGCAAAGATTATTTCCAGGGAAACTGTAAAAGCACTTCGGAAAGATGTTACAGCAAAATGTTACGGAGGAGATATTTCTCGAAAACGAAAGTTATTAGAAAAGCAGAAAAAAGGTAAGAAACGTATGCGACAGGTTGGGAATGTAGAGATTCCACAAGAAGCGTTTATGGCTGTTCTAAAGCTAAATGATTAGATAAAAAAAAGCTCCGAAATGGAGCTTTTTTTTATCTATTATATTTTTAATGATAGTAAGAGCAAAACGACATTTATCCCCCGCAACTAGCGCCTGCGTTTACTAGGTCATCAATATAAACCTCGAATGATGTATTAGTGTTTTCACCATTTACAGTTGCATTTCCGTTACTATTTTCGCAAACTTCAAAAGCCGTTGTTTGCGCTGAAGTGCAAGTCACACATCCACCACCATCATCCTTTTTACATGAGAGAATTGAAGAGGAAATTGCAATAATAAAAATTGATTTTAAAAAAAGGTTCATGTCGATTTGTTGTTTGAAGCTAACGGTCATTACCTCAATTTATTTTTAATCCGTCGCTTCATTTTCGTCTCTTGTGGCATTAACTACATCTTCGAAATCCATGGGTTTTCCTAAATAAGCAACATTACTGCCTTCTTCAATATTCATTTCTGAAGGTGAACTGATCAAATCTATATGGCCGTTTTTATGTTTGAGAAATAACGCGATAGCGTCTTCATTTTCTTCTATAATGCTCAGAATACGAAGAAACTGGTTTTTGGAATCCACTTTAATCTCTTGAATTGAAGGGAATTTTCTAGCAACTTCAGTAAATTTTATATAATCATGGGTTTTGGAAAACAGCTCTTGGTTATTCGCCGGTAAATCAGGATTGTTGAGTTCGGCCGTATTCATTAATCTATACTTTCCATTTTCCCCGAATATTTTCCCGAAACGCGTAAGTGCATGTCTATTTATCTCATCGTTCCCCGTTAAAGCTATCAGATATCCAACATCACTAAATTCAATATTGTCGGAAAGGTCGTCAGCATAGATATTTGCGATGATTGCGTCAAGGCCTAGTTCTTTAGCTTTGTCAATATTTAATCGATTCGAATCTACTAACACCACATGCCTGTTATTCTTCTGAAGGTAGGTTCCTATTAATCGCGATGCTTTAGAAGCTCCCACTATCATTAATCCATCCGAATCTTTCAAGAAAACCCCCACAACTCTGGCAAAAAACCTTGCTGTGGTAGCGTTCAGAAGTACGGTCACTAGTACTACCGCAAAAACTAATGGCGTGATATACTCGGCCCCGGGCTCTCCTAGTAGTACTAACTTAGTTCCAAATAAGGAGGCAATACCTGCAGCGACGATCCCTCGTGGACCAACCCAACTTATAAAAAGCTTTTCATTCGTCTTGAGCGAGGATCCGAGTGTACTAAGAAACACTCCAAGAGGTCTTAAAATGAAAATTATTACCGCTAGTAATATCGCAGTTTGCCAATTATAAACAAGCAACATATCGTCTAGACTTATGTTGGCAGAAAGAAGTATAAAAAGTATAGATATAAGCAACACACTCAAGGATTCCTTGAAATAAAGGAGTTCTTTTAAATTTGGTAAATCACTGTTTCCAAGAAACATTCCCATGACAACCACTGAGAGAAGACCCGATTCATGAGCAAAAATGTCGCTTTCAACGAATATTAAAAGCACTACAGAAAGCGATACCACATTTAATAAATAATGCGGAATAAGTTTCTTTTTAACTGCCATATAAAGTGCATACCCTCCCGAAATTCCAAATGCAAAACCAATAAGTACAATTTTACCAAACTCCATTAAAGCCTCCTTGGTATATCCGGCATTTTGATCTTCAATAGAAATAAATTCGAATACCAATACAGCTACCAATGCCCCGATTGGATCAATTAAAATTCCTTCCCATTTTAATACTGCCGAAACATCTTTTTTCAATGGAATGTTACGCAAAATTGGCGTTATTACGGTTGGTCCGGTTACAATGATTAGTGCTGAAAAGAGAAACGATATTTTCCAGCTAAGACCAAAAATATAATGTGCTGCGAGTCCGGCACCAATAAAGGTAATAATAGACCCTAAGCTAATTAATTTACCAATTACAGGTCCAACCTTCTTTATTTCTCCTCTTTTTAAGGTAAGCCCACCTTCGAACAGAATTATTCCAATAGCGAGGGAAACAAAATAAAAGAGACTTTCGCCCGGAAAGAATCCCTTTTCGCCGTTCCATATAGGCTGTATCCACTGGGTTCCGTCTTCAGAAATAAACGTTGAAATGGGCCCGACAAACAGGCCAATTAAAATTAATGGTAAAATCGCAGGAATCTTAAATTTCCAAGCTACCCACTGGGCTAATATTCCTAAAATAATGACTCCGGCTAATTCAATCATCTATGATAATTTAAAAAAAAATAAATTTACAGGAATTGTTTAAATAAGGCTTATATTTTTAACTAAACATTATCAATTCCCGAACTTCTTATCGCTTTTTTTTAAATAAGCGGTATCTTTCAAAAAATCACAAAAATTTACGAGTGAACGCCAACCCTTTTAATATTATCGCTATCGGAGTAGCGTTTTCTCCAAATTTAAAGGCAAACCTTTATGAGGCTGCGCGCCTTAGTCGGATGTTTCATTCTAAATTGGTACTTATACACGTTGGAACCTTTTCAGAAGAAAAAGAAACCACCATCAATAGTATCTTGAAGCCATTTATTTCGGAAGGTTTAGAGGTTGAGTTGCTTTTTAGATCGGGTGATCCCGCAACAGTAATACTTAATTGTATTATCGATTGCAAAGTTGATTTACTTATATTAGGAGCGCTGCAACGCGAAAATTTTGTAAAATACTATGTTGGTTCAATCGCGAGAAAAATCACTCGGAAAGCACTTTGTTCGGTATTGCTACATATAAACCCTTCTATCGAAAGAATTCCCTGCAAGCATATTGTGGTGAATGGTTTAAAAGATGAACGAACTCAAGAAGCCATAGCATCAGCCTTTTATGTTGGTCACTCCTTACAAAGTGAACAAATAACTATCGTTGAAGAAATCTCGCAAGAAGAGATCGCAGTTAAAGTTGATGATGATAAAACACTACGTAAGGCAACACTTATAAAAGAAAAACTTCGCCGGCGCGAAGAATTTAGAATAAAAGAGATTTTGGAAACCGTGCCGGAAGCACATAAAAATTCAATGAGTATTAAGTCGCAGCCCATCTTCGGAAAAAGAGGATATTCTATCGGACATTATGCCAAGGTTGTTCGTGCCGATCTCTTAGTAATGAATGCCCCCGGAAAAACAGGTTTCTGGGATCGTATTTTTCCTCATGATATTGAGCATATTCTCACCGAACTACCTACCGATGTTCTTATTATTCAATGAGTAAAAAGAAAAATACCATAAATGAATTCTTTAACGCTCTTCCTAAGAATATCTTCTCGGGCTTTGTTGTTAGTTTAATTGCGCTCCCACTCGGACTTGGCCTTGCGATGGCCAGCGAGGCGCCACCTATTGCAGGTATTATTGCGGCAGTAGTAGGCGGATTAGTTGTATCCATACTTGGCGGAAGTCATGTAACCATAACCGGTCCAGGAAATGGTATGGTTGGGGTTCTTTTAGTGGCGGTGACAACTCTAGGTCTCCAAGGTATGTTTGCGGCAGTTATTTGTTCAGGATTGCTTCTAGTTCTTCTTGGATTTATGCGCATGGGAAAACTTGCAGATTTTTTTCCTTCCTCCGCTATCCAAGGTATGCTAGCAGCTATCGGACTTATAATTCTTGGAAAACAATTCCACATTATGTTGGCCAATAAACTAACGCTCGAAAGTAGTATCGATTATCTTTTAGCCATTCCCAACACCTTAAATCGCGTACTGCATTTCGAAGATAATTCTCTCATATTCGCTGCTATTTTTGGCGTTATTTCATTAAGTATTATGGTACTTTATCCGCGTATACGCTATAAATACCTGCAGTTGCTTCCTGCACCAATGTGGATTGTTCTACTATCAATTGGATTTAGTTATTATTATGAGCTCATTCTTAATTTACCAAATCCAATTTCTGAAACATATATGTTGTCGGGCGTTCCATCGGCTAACGAGATAATTTCAGATCTTCCAACGCCACATTTTGCGCTAATTGCCACATTCCCTTTTTGGATGAGTGTTCTCGCTTTAACCCTTATAGCAAGTATTGAATCTCTTTTAAGTATAAAGGCTGTAGACAAACTAGATCCGTATAAAAGACGCTCGAATGTAAATCGAGATCTTAAGTCCCTAGGATTAGCAACAATTGGCAGTGGTTTCCTGGGTGGTATAAACGTGGTAACGGTTATCGCCAGAAGTTCGGTAAATGCAAATAATGGTGGAACTAATCGGTCTTCAAATTTTGCACACGCAGTATTTCTAATAATATTTATTGCATTGTTTTCTACTCAACTAACGCGTATCCCTTTGCCGGCCTTAATGGCAATATTGGTGTACACCGGTTATAAACTCGCATCCCCTAAGCTCATTCGCAGAATATTTTCGGTTGGAAAAGAGCAGCTGGTGATATTTTTCGTGACTTTGTTCGTGACTCTTTATGTTGATCTTATTACGGGAATCGCAGCCGGTGTATTAGTCACGTTTATCATTCATATTTTAATAAATAAAAGTTTTCAGCTTTTTTTCAGAAATGTTTTAAAACCGAATGTGCTGATGTTTCGCGAAGACAATGGTAATTATTATGTAAGCGTAAAGCACTTTTGCAGTTTTCTAAATTATTACAAGCTTCAGGAAAAACTTAATGCGATACCGGAAAGTAAAGATGTAGTAGTCGATTTTTCAATTTGTGGCTTTGTAGATCACACCGTAATGGAAAATTTGCACAGCTATCAAAATCTATTTCTGAAAAGAGGCGGGCATTTTGAAGTTATCGGTTTAGACCTCCATGGTGCCGATTCGAAACATCCGTTTGCACTGCGCCGACTCATTCCGGGACTGAATCTATTTCCAAATAATCTTACAAAGCGCCAAGAAACTCTTCAGGAGATAGCGAATGATTTTGACTTGCATTACGAAGCTGAAGCGACAGAAAACACCCACTTTCTAGATAATTTTCATTTTTTCAGAATAAAAAATGTTAGTAGTGTTTACAATCGCCTTTTCAATACCGAAAACACCTTTCGAATTTTCGATATAAATTATTCGGAGGGAGAATTTATCGCAAAAGAGAATGTAAAAACTACAATGCTTCATATCAAACTCAATGAAGAAATACCACAATTTACATTAGATCGCGAAGGGTTTCTGGAAAAAGTTTACGCTTTCGCCGGCTTTAAAGATATTCCCATCGATAATCACAATGATTTTTCAAAACGATTTTATTTGTTAGGAGAAAATCACGAAGAAATCAAAACTTTTTTCAACGATACAATCGTTCATTTTTTTGAGAGTAATCCTTACTATCATGTAGAATCTAATGGTTCGTCTCTTTTGGTTTTTGGAAAAGAACGCGTGGCAGGTGTTAAAGAAATAAAAGCATTGTACGATTTTGGAAGGCGTTTGAGAGAAGTTATTTCTTAAAACGATTATACGTGTGTTGAAAGTAATCTTATCGCTCTTGTCTTTTTTCTTAATAAACCCTTAACGTTATGTCACATTTAATGCAGTTTTAGTATTTTGCGCCCACGAAAGCGGAATATGAAGTTATATCCTATTGAAGCAGGAAATTTTAAATTAGATGGTGGCGCCATGTTTGGTGTGGTCCCAAAGTCTCTATGGTCTCGAACCAATCCGGCAGATAATAATAACATGATCGACATAGCAGCCCGTTGCCTTTTGATTGAAAATGGCAATCGGCTTACACTCATCGATACCGGTATGGGCAATAAGCAGAGCGATAAATTTTTTGGTTATTACTACCAGTGGGGTGATTTTAATTTAGATAAATCTCTTAAAAATTACGGTTTTCATCGCGACGATATTACTGATGTCTTTATGACTCATTTACACTTCGACCATTGCGGGGGCAGTGTACAATGGAATCATGACCGAACGGGTTATGAACCGGCGTTCAAAAATGCTACCTTCTGGAGTAATAAACGCCATTGGGAATGGGCAACGAATCCAAATAAAAGAGAACAGGCTTCATTTTTAAAGGAAAATATTCTTCCTATGGAACAAAGCGGTCAATTAAAATTCGTTGGAGATGCTACCAAGTCTCTTACTTCGGAAGGAGAAAACCATAACACAGATTTTTCTGAAGCAAAGGAACTTGACTTTGGTATCTTCTTTGCAGATGGTCATACCGAAAAACAAATGATTCCACATATAAAATATAAAGGAAAAACTATAGTATTTATGGCAGATCTTGTGCCTACAGCTGGTCATTTGCCAATACCATTTATTATGGGATACGATACAAGACCTTTATTATCAATGCCGGAAAAAGAGAAGTTTTTAAATGCTGCCGCAGATAATAACTTCTACCTATTTTTAGAGCACGATGCTCACAATCAAATAATTACAGTAAAACATACTGAGAAAGGGGTTCGACTTGACGAATCATTTTCTTTTAACGAACTCTTTAATTCACTTTAATCTTATGAAATACTTTAAATCCTACTTTTTATTTGTGGCAATTGCAGCCATCTTGTCTAGTTGTGGTGGTTCTGCACCAATTGTATCAACTCCAATTGCAAATATCGATACACTTCCTTTGAAGGCAACTCCCTTAACTGATGCGCAAACTAAGAATTGGGCGACATATGACCTAGCAACCGACACAATTCCCGGAATGAGCGTAGACCGTGCTTATAACGAAATTATTAGAAAACGCAAAGGCACTACGGTAATTGTAGGAGTAATTGACAGTGGTGTTGACATTAGCCATGAAGACCTTAAAAATGTAATTTGGACCAATAAGGATGAAATCGCCGGTAACGGAAAAGACGACGATAATAACGGATATATTGACGATATCCACGGATGGAATTTCTTAGGAGATATTGTAGGCGAGAACATGGAATACGCGCGCTACATCAAAAAATTAGCTCCTAAATATAAAGGTAAAACTGAAGCTTCTATTAGTGCGGCAGATCGTGCCGAATTTGCTTTATATCAGAAAGCTCAAGCCGAATATGAAAAGGAGGCTCAAGAAGCAATGGCTAACAAAGCGCAGTACGAACAAATTCTAACTCAAGTACAACCTGCACACGCGGCAATGACAAAGAAATTTGGAAAAGAAAATTACACGAAAAAAGAATTGGCTGCGATTCAAAATCCAACAGAAACTGAAAAACAGCAAATTGCGGGACTTACCCAAATGCTAAATTATGCCGATACTGTACCCGAAGTTATAGATCAACTTACAGGGGGAGTAGATTATTTTGGAGGAAGATTAGAAACGCACTTCAATCTGGAGAAAGATTTTAGAGGTGTGCTGGGAGATAATCCTGATGATATCACCGATACCAATTACGGAAATAACGACGTTGATGGTCCTGATCCTAAAAAAGAAGACGCTAAGCACGGAACTCACGTGGCAGGTATCATTGCGGCCCAACGTAACAACGGTATTGGAATTGATGGAGTCGCTGATAATGTAAAAATTATGGTTTGTCGTGCAGTACCCGATGGTGATGAATATGACAAGGATATTGCTTTAGCGATACGCTATGCTGTAGATAATGGAGCCAAAGTAATTAACACCAGTTTCGGAAAATATTATTCTCCACACCCAGAATGGGTTTGGGATGCTATTAAATATGCCTCCTCTAAAGACGTACTAATTGTAAATGCTGCTGGTAATGAGGGGCTTAATCTTGATACAGTTCAAGTTTATCCAAACGATCAAGAGGGCACCGGTCCTGAAATGGGTGACACTTTTATTACTATTGGTGCCACAAATTTCAAATATGGCAGCGAGCTGGTAGCTAATTTTTCTAACTACGGAAAGTCTAGCGTTGATGTTTTTGCTCCGGGAGTAAAAATATGGTCTACAACTCCTTTAAACACTTACGAATATTTACAGGGTACTTCTATGGCGGCTCCGGCTGTAGCGGGAGTAGCGGCAGTTATTAGATCTCTTTATCCCAATCTAAAGGCAAGTCAGGTAAAACAAATTTTAATGGACAGTGGTGTGCCTTCAAAAACTCCGGTTGTTTTAGGGGGAGATACTTCAAATCAAGATAATTTTGCCAATATTTCAAAATCTGGAAAAATGGTGAATTTGTATAACGCCCTGATTATGGCAGATAAAATGTCGAAATAATGAAATTTTTCCTAAGCAGTATTATAACTTTATTATTATTTGTTTCGACTCAAGCTCAAAACAATAAAGCTTATTGGCAGCAGAGAGCTGATTATAAGATGACCATTGATATGGATGCTAAAAAGCACCAATACAAAGGTTCTCAAGAATTAAAGTACACCAACAATTCACCCGATACTTTAAATCGTGTTTTTTATCATTTGTATTTCAATGCATTTCAGCCTGGAAGTGAAATGGACGTTCGTTCGTTAACAATTTCCGATCCGGATAGTCGCGTTAAAGATCGTATTTCAAAGCTAAGCCCTTCCGAAATTGGATATATTAAACCAATTTCCTTAACTCAGGACGGTTCTCCCTTAAAATATGAAGTTGTTGGAACTGTGTTAGAAGTAATTCTGAATAAACCCATCCTGCCCGGACAGACTACAATTTTTAATATGAAATGGGATGCACAGGTACCAATTCAGATACGACGTTCAGGACGTGATAACTCTGAGGGAGTGGCCTATTCAATGGCCCAATGGTTTCCTAAACTGGCAGAATATGATTTTCAAGGTTGGCATGCCGACCCGTATATCGGACGAGAATTTCATGGTGTTTGGGGAGATTTTGATGTGACCATAAATATGGACGCCGATTATACTATTGGTGGAACCGGATATTTGCAAAATCCTGAAGAGATCGGTCATGGTTACTCTCTACCGGGTCAGAAAACAATGAAGCCTAAAAACGGAAAATACTCATGGCATTTCACAGCGCCAAACGTTCATGACTTTACCTGGGCAGCCGATAAAGATTACGTGCACGACGTGTATAAAGGACCCAATGGTGTTGATCTTCACTTTTTCTATAAAAACAATCCTGAAATTGTGGAAAATTGGAAAAATCTTCAGCCAAAAACAGCTGAGTTGATGGAATTTTTTAACCAGAAAATTGGAAATTATCCTTATAAGCAATATTCAGTTATTCAAGGCGGAGATGGTGGAATGGAGTACGGAATGTGTACGCTTATCACCGGTGAACGTAAGTTTGGAAGTTTAGTTGGAGTTACCGCACACGAATTGGCACACTCATGGTTTCAATTTTTATTGGCAACCAATGAACTTAAACACGAATGGATGGATGAGGGCTTCACAAGTTATATTTCGGATGAAGCAATGGAAGTTGTAATGGGAGAAGGCGATAACCCAAACCCACACGCCGGCTCGTATCGCGGTTATGTTTTTCTGGCAAAAAGTGGAAATGAACATCCACAAACAACACATGCTGATAGATATGCAAGCAACCGCGCATATGGAATCAGCGCATATAGCAAGGGATCTGTGTTCTTAGCACAGTTGGAATACGTTATCGGTAAAGAAAATCTGGAGAAAACTCTAAAGAGATATTTTTCAGAATGGAAATTTAAACATCCTACGCCTGATGATTTTATTCGCATAGCAGAAAAAGTGTCTAACATCGAGCTGGATTGGTATCTTACAGATTGGACACAAACTACTAATACTATAGATTACAGTATTAAAAATGTTACTACGGATGGGACTAAAACTAAAGTTACCTTAGAAAGAATTGGATTAATGCCAATGCCTATAGATTTGTATGTAACATATGAAGATGGTTCACAAGAATCCTTCTACATTCCATTACAAATGATGCGAGGAGAAAAGGAGAATCCGTTTCCTGGCTTACAACGTGAGGTTTTAAAAGATTGGGCTTGGGCATATCCAACCTACGAATTTGAAATTTCAAATGGGAAAAAGGTCAAGAATATGATGATAGATGCATCTCAACGAATGGCAGATATCAACCCTGAAAACAATGTCTTTGGGGAATAATTAACGCCTATACTAAGAAACATTTTAAAGACCTTTCAAGTTTTGAAAACCTGAAAGGTCTTTTTTCTACATTTACATTATGAATCTCAATTTCCCTAAATCTGAAAAATTAAAAAGTTCTAAAGCGATCAAACGATTGTTTGAAGAGGGAAAAACAATTACCAAATTTCCAATAAAAGTGATATATCTGCCCCAAGAAGGTGATAGAAAAACACAAGCTGCATTTGCTGTACCGAAGCGAAATTTTAAAAAAGCAGTTACAAGGAATCGCATAAAGCGACAAATGCGAGAAGCGTACCGACTCAATAAAGCATTACTAAGCACCAATAACGGCAAGAATTTTGCGTTATTATTGTTATATCTTGGTAAAGAAGAACCGCAATATAACCGATTGGAAGGTGCTATAAATTCTTTGCTTAAACAATTAAGAGATGAAAATAATTAGCGGATTATTGTTTTTATTCGTCATGGCCTGCTCGAATAGTGGTTCCAATGACGTTTTTACCGCTGAAAGTGAAGAGGCGGGCTATGAATTGTCAGAAACCGAGAAAATGGTTTATGATGAGGGAGATGTAATCACTCAAAATTTAACACCTCAACCCGAAGGGCTTCAAGAGCAAAAGATCATCAAAACAGCCAGACTGGTATATGAAGCCTCGGAAATTGAAGCAACACATACAAAGATTATTCAGCTAGCAAACCAGTACAAGGGTTTTGTACAAAGCGATAATTCCGGAAAAAGTTATAATCGTATTTATAGAAATATGGTGATCAGGGTGCCTACAGAAAATTTCCAGGCATTCATTGACGGCGTTTCGGAAGGGGTTTCATACTTCGATCAAAATAATGTTTCACGACAAGATGTTTCCGAAGAATTCGTAGACCTGAATGCACGTCTCAAAGCAAAGCGCGAATTAGAAAATCGCTACCTGGAACTGCTTAAACAAGCAAAGAATGTTAAAGAAATGCTCGAAATTGAGCGCGAACTATCGAATATACGGGAAGAAATAGAAGCTAAACAAGGAAGATTGAACTATTTGGAAAGTCAGGTCTCTATGAGTACGGTGACAATTGAATTTTACAAATTGACTTCAGAAACCGGTATTACACAATCTTATGGACAAAAAATGTTAAATTCCATCAAAGGAGGATGGGATGGAATTTCGATGTTCTTCCTTGGAATATTGTATTTATGGCCATTATTTGTTCTGGCAATCATATTTGTAATCGTGCTTCGGAAAATTTTAAGACGAAATAAAAAGAAGTCTTCGTAAATTGAGTTCTCAATATCTTTCAAAAGTGAATGTTCTTTACGATTGAAAAATTTCATATATAAATAATTCATCATGAAAAAGAAAATACTCATTCCTATACTCGCTCTGGGAATACTATTTACAACAGTTAGTTTTAAAAGCGACTTTTTTGAAATCGCAAAACAGATCGAAATTTTTACCACCCTCTACAAAGAACTGAACATGAACTATGTAGATGAGGTAACCCCGGCAGTACTTATGGATAAAGCTATAAAAGGAATGCTCGAAGATCTCGATCCTTATACAGTTTACTGGAACGAACAGCAGGTAGAAGATGCTCGAATTAATAACTCGGGGGTTTACACCGGAATAGGTGCCACAGCTCGAACAGAAAAAGAAAAAATCATCGTAATTGAACCTTTTGAAGGGTATCCGGCAGATAAGGCTGGTTTAAAAGCAGGTGACGAGATCACTAAGATAGGTTCTATAAAGGTATCAGATTTTGAGGAAGACGCCGGCGAATTGCTCAAGGGCGCTCCGGGGTCTAAGGTTGAACTTACCTACTTACGCCAGGGAAAGACAAAAACTACTACACTTATACGAGAGGCTATAGATGTAAAAGCCGTTCCCTTTTATAAATTAATAAATAATGATGTTGGCTATATAGTACTCACTAAATTTAATCGGAAAACTACCATTGAAACTAAAGCGGCCCTTGAAGCGCTAAAGGCGGAGGGCGCTACTAAAATTATCTTGGATTTACGCGGAAATCCGGGCGGACTTTTAAATGAGGCGATTGATGTGGTGAATTTATTTGTGCCAAAAGGAGAAGTAATAACTACAACAAAATCGGTTATCGAAAAATATAATAAAACCTACAAGACCCGAAAAGACCCGATAGATACTGAAATTCCTTTGGTTGTTTTAGTGAATGGTAGAAGTGCTTCTGCGAGTGAAATTGTATCGGGCGGATTACAAGATCTTGACCGGGCGGTTATAGTAGGCGCTCGAAGCTTTGGAAAAGGACTAGTACAACGCCCGAAAAAACTCACTTACGGAACTCAACTCAAAGTTACTATTTCTCGTTATTACACCCCAAGTGGAAGGTGTATCCAAGCCTTAGATTATTGGAATAGGGATGAAAATGGCGACCCTGTTCGTAAAGATGCGAAAGAGTATAATTCGTTCAAAACCAAAGGCGGGAGAAAAGTTTACGATGGGGGTGGAATTCTTCCGGATATAGAATTGGAAACATCCGAATTTAGTCCGGTAACAACTGCCCTATTGAAGGATAATGCTATTTTCGATTTTGCTACGGAATATTACTACAGTCATCAACTTAGCGATTTACAAAGTTTTAAATTTACCGATGCCGATTTTCAGAACTTTATCAGTTTTTTAAAGCAGAATAATTTTGAATACGAAACTGAAACTGAAAAAGAATTTGCCGAAGCTTTACGGCGTGCAGAAGACGATGATATGCAACAAGATATCAGCGCCAGTTACAACCAATTAATGGGGGCTATTGATAAAGCTAAAGATAAGGCTGTTGTATCAAAGAAAGCTGAAATCATGTCATTGCTTTCAGATGAAATTCTGAAAAGATATTTCTATCGTGACGGATTATATAATTATCAAATTCAGAACAATCCTGAAATACTGGAGGCTGTTTCAGTTTTAAAGGATCAGAAACGATATGAAAAAATATTAAAATAGTTTGGAGTCTTTCTTAAACTTTTTTGAAACTATGCCCATTTGGATGAAAGCCGGATGGGTGTTTTTTTGCCTGGCGATATTTTGGGTTCTAGAGGGTTACTATAGCTTATTTATTCTGAAATACCGAAAATGGAATCATGCAAAAGCCAATCTAATTCTACTTCTATTTGTGATGATAATAAATGCTGTATTCGGCATTGTCACCGTAGGAATTTTTATCTGGTTAGATAAATCTCAGTTTGGCTTGTTACATCTATTTACAGCTCCAATTTGGTTAGAACTTTTAATTTCTATTGTTGTATTAGATTTCATCGCTCAGTATGGGGTGCATTATTTGTTACATCACGTAAAGTGGATGTGGAGACTTCATATCGTACATCACAGCGACAAAAATGTAGATGCAACAACCGGCACTCGACATCATCCCTTAGATTTCATTATTCGGGAATCGTTTGCTTTGGTTGCGGTGGTTATAATGGGAATGCCTATAGCTTTTTATTTCTTTTACAGGATTCTAAGTGTACTATTCACCTACTTTACACATGCCAATATATCATTGCCAATTTGGTTAGACAAAGGGTTAAGCTATATAATCGTCACTCCAAATATGCACAAATTCCATCATCATTTTCAATTGCCTTGGACGGATAGTAACTACGGTAATATGCTCTCTATCTGGGATAGAATTTTTGGAACTTTTGTTTATGAAAACCCAAATGACATAATCTATGGTTTAGATATTTCCGATCATACGAATGATGAAAATATTACGGTTCAATTAGGTATTCCGTTCAATAGGAATGTTAAGAGTAAGAAGAGTTAACATGGAATTAACACGGATTCTGCCGGGTTTTTTGTATTATACTAGTTATGATACAGATAGACAGAGATGAAAACAATACTTTTCTACAACAATCGATTGAGTATTTAGAGAACAAAGGGTTTGAAAACATTAAAGCAGATATGGAGGGTTTTGAGACTCCAAAATCTTATTTAAAAAAAGGAAGTGAAGAAAAGATCACTCCAGATATAGTTGCAGAGCGACAAGGAATTAAACACTATTTTGAGCTGAGTCTAAAGTCGAAAAAACCTTTACTTCTAAAATCAAAGTGGAGATTTTTGGATGTTATTAGTAGAATGAGAAATCAGCGTTTTAAAATTATTACCACCAAAGGACACTATAAATTTACTAACGAAATGCTGGATGATTTAAATCTTCAGAAAAATCTGATTAAGATTTAATCATTGCAACATGCGGAATTCCGTCTTCTAAATATTCTTTACCTACTTGTCTAAAACCGTGAGTTTCGTAGAATTTTATCAGATATTTTTGAGCAGAAAGCTTAATTTTTTCTATTTTAAAATGCTTTGTTATGGCTTCTATTGAAGCTTTCATAATATCGTGACCATATCCATACTTACGTTGTGAACCTTCAACTACAACCCTTCCAATTGCGGCCTCTTCAAAATAGATTCCCGGAGCGAAACATCTTGTGTATGCGACGATTTTTCCTTCCTTATAGCCAAGAATGTGTAAGGCTTTTAAATCCTTACCATCGATGTCTTGATAGACACAATCTTGTTCAACTACGAAAACTTCACTACGCAATTGCAAAAGATCGTGAAGTTCTATGGTTGTAAGTTGTTGAAAGGTTTTTATAATGATTTCCATCTTACTGATTTTTATTAATCAATCCTGAACTACTATATCTTTCGGATCATCTCTATTGTACTCGGGTTGGAGAGTGACGTGATTAATTCCGTATTCGTGAAATAATAACTCTTCTATTCTATCGGAAACCTGATCAAACTGTGAAATAGTAATATCCTTGTTAAACTCGATATGGGCTTCTAAGTGCGTTTCCTTTTCATTAAGTTGCCAAACGTGCATATGGTGCGCGTTTTTAATTTCTGGTAGTGCTATAATGGTAGCGCTTATTTTTTCTAAATTCAAATCTTCCGGGGTAAAAAGCATCAATACTTTAAACGACTTCTTCAAGAGGTCATACCCCATAAATAGCAGATAGGTTGCTATTAAAACTGTTAGCACACTATCTACCCAAAACCATCCGAAATACTTCATAAGTATTCCACCAACCAATACCGCCACTGACGCCGACATATCGGTTAAAAGATGTAAATATGCCGATCGCATATTCATATTTTCTTTAGCGTCTTTCCGAAGGAGTAATACACTAAATCCGTTCGCAACAATTCCAAGAAGCGCCAGCCATATCACGATTCCACTTTTAATTTGCTGCGGATCTAAAAATCGTAAGATAGCCTCATAAACAAGATAAACAGCTACTATTAACAGTGAAGACGCATTGACAAAGGCCGCAATTATTTCGGCACGTTTATAACCAAATGTTTTACCTACAGAAGCTTCTTTTTTAGAATAACGGTCGGCAATATAACTTACAATTAAAGAGAGTACATCGCTAAAATTGTGAAGTGCATCACTTAAAAGGGAGAGACTACCTGAAACAATCCCTCCAATTGCCTGAGCAATTGTAATTATAATATTGAGAAAGATAGAAAGAAGAAGTTTTCTTCCTTTTAAATCGGAGTGGGAATGATTATGGTCGTGCGAATGTCCCATCAATTAAATTTATGAACAAGCTATTTTCTCAACTCTTCTTTGATGACGTCCTCCCTCGAAAGGAGTAGACAAAAAGGTTTTAACCATATCCAACGCTTGAGGCTCGCTTGTAAATCGCGCCGGAATACTTAAAATATTAGCATCATTATGCTCTCTCGCCAATGCAGTAATTTCTTTAGTCCAACATAGTGCTGAACGAACTTTCTGATGCTTATTCGCAGTCATGTTTGCGCCATTACCACTGCCACAAATAATGATACCAAAATCTACGGCCTCATTTTCAACATCTGCCGCTACGGGATGTACGAAGTCAGGATAATCAACACTGTCGTTGGAATTAGTCCCATGATTTATGACCTGGTGCCCTTCTTTTTGTAAATATTGAACTATGGCATTTTTATAATCGGTACCGGCATGGTCGTTTCCTATTGCTATTTTCATCGAGTTAGAGTTTTATACAAAGATACGCTTTGATATTATAAATTATAAAAGGGTGAACATATGTTTATAATTTAGTTAACATATATGTTGATATCTAGGGGTGCGATTATCAGAAATAAAATTGTGTAATTCAAGAGAATTTACAATAGCAATTAATTAAATTATAAAACAATTTTTAATGTCTTCAGTTATACCAAATTTATGAGTTCTAAAAAGTGACTTTCAAACAAAATTACTTTAGAAATTTATTAAAATTTAGCTGTTAGATTGAGTTATTGACAGTTGTTAACTAAACAGTCCAACTGCTTATTTTTCAGAAGAAAATATAGCTTACAAACTGTTCATAACCTGAATAGAATTAGATACAACTTAATTTCATCATAAAATGTAGAAAAGTTATTGCTACTATTAACAAGCCATCATAAACACCATTTTTTATTTAAATTTTTAAAAAGAAAAAGATGAATATGTAATATGTGTTGATAACTAAGAATTATACAATTTTAACTTCTGAAGTATCGTTTAACTCGTTGATGATTCTCTTAGCTTTTATGATATCATCTTTATGTACTTTTAGACGAATCCCGCCAAAAGCATTCGAGTGAAACGGAAGTACACTTATCATTGTTTCGTTCTGAAAAACATATCGAATTTCCTGTTGATCGAATAACAATTGTAAAACCGCATATTCGCTGGGAAACGTAAAAATTGCTATAGTTTTAAAGTCTTCCATAACCTTATTTAAAAAGCTCTTTTATAAGCTACTAATAGAGATAATGTTATTATAACAAGGTACTAAATCTTTATTAATATGAAGAGTGTATTGATTTATAAACAGTACTTTTGCCACAATTAAGAAATAACAATGCCAAAAGGAAAAAAAAGAAGTAAAAAACAACAATTAGGAAATCTTTCACAAAGCATAGAAGCGATTCTTCGGAAAGATCACTCGAAACCATATAACTACAAACAGATAGCTGCAAAATTAGGTGTCGATGACCCCAGCAGTAGAAATCAGATTATCAAGAAATTACGGGAATTACAGTCGAAAGGAACCATTCAGGAGCTTGAACGTGGGAAATTTATTATAACATCCTCTCAGAATTATTATACCGGAAGGGTAGATATGGCTGGCCGGGGACAAGGATATATCATAGTCGATGAACTCGAAGATGACATCTATGTTAGTAGTAAAAATTTAAATAAAGCGCTGCAAGGAGATATAGTTGAAGTATATGTTTTCAAACGAAAGAAAGGCGGAAAGAAAGAAGGAGAGATTACTAAAATTATTGAAAGAAAGAAGACCGAATTTGTAGGTACTATACAGGTTCAGGAGAATTTTGCTTTTGTTGATGTAAGCGATCATAAAATGCATACCGATATCTTTATTCCCAAGAATAAAATAAACGGTGCTAAAAATGGAGAAAAAGTCTTAGTTCTTATGGAAGATTGGCCGGAAAAGGCTGATTCACCTTTCGGGTCTGTGATAAAGATTCTTGGTATGCCCGGAGAACACAATACCGAGATTCATTCCATATTAGCGCAATACGGACTTCCTTACGATTTCCCTCCCGAAGTTGAAGCTTTTGCCAATAGTTTAGACACTAAGATCGACCCGAAAGAGATTGCAAAACGTCGCGATATGCGTGAAGTATTAACTTTTACGATAGATCCGAAGGATGCAAAGGACTTTGATGATGCTTTATCTTTTCAAACACTTGAAAATGGTAATTATGAAATTGGAATTCATATTGCTGATGTTTCACATTACCTGCAAACAGGAACAGTATTAGATGATGAAGCGTATGAACGCGCTACTTCAGTTTACCTGGTAGATCGTGTAGTACCTATGTTACCTGAAATTCTTTCTAATGGAGCGTGCTCATTACGCCCCAATGAAGAAAAATATACCTTTTCTGCGGTCTTTGAAATGAATAATAAAGCGGAAGTAGTTAAGAAGTGGTTCGGAAGAACGGTTACTTATAGTGATGCTCGTTTTGCATATGAAGAAGCGCAACATGTTATAGAAATAAATGAATCCTCGACAGAAGGGAAGAATTTAAAATATACGATCCCATCAGATATTTCAATCACCGATAAGGAGTATACAGTGGATGATTCTATTGCTAAAGCTATCTTAGAATTAGATCGTCTCGCAAAAATTCTTCGGAAGAAAAGAATGAATGAAGGAGCTATTTCATTTGATAAGGTAGAAGTGAAATTCAAGTTGGATGAGAATAGTAATCCGGAGGGAGTTTACTTCAAAGAAAGTAAGGATGCTAATAAACTTATTGAAGAATTTATGCTGCTGGCCAATAGAAGTGTAGCTGAATTTATTGGAAAGCAAAATCCAAAGAAAACTTTTGTTTATCGTGTTCACGATGAGCCCGATGATGAAAAAATCGCAGCTCTCGAAAATATTATAAAACGTTTCGGTTATAAATTAGATACTCGTGACCGTAAATCTACTACTCAATCTTTAAACAAATTATTAAAGGATGTACATGGTAAAAAAGAGCAAAACCTCGTAGATACTTTAGCGATACGAAGTATGAGTAAGGCAGTCTATACTACCAATAATATTGGTCACTATGGTTTAGCGTTCGATTATTACACTCACTTTACATCACCAATAAGAAGATATCCGGATGTAATGGTACATCGTTTGTTACAACGCTATCTCGATGAAGGTAAATCGGCTAAAGAAGAGAAGTATGAAGAAATGTGCGGGCACTCGAGCGATATGGAAAACCTGGCTTCCAACGCAGAGCGGGATAGTATAAAGTATATGCAGGTTAAATACATGCAGGACCATAAAGACCAAGATTTCTTAGGGGTTATATCCGGTGTAACCGAATGGGGCATTTATATAGAAATTATCGAAAATAAATGTGAAGGAATGGTAAGAACGCAAGATATGCGGGACGACCACTATATTTTCGATAAAGACGAATATGCGGTTGTAGGGCAAAAAACAAACAAAGTTTATCAGCTGGGTGACGAAGTTTATGTAAAGGTAAAAAACGCCGATCTTGTTAGAAAGCACTTAGACTTCACAATGTTAGGGCATAAAAAAGAATTAGAGTCTTGAAAAAATAGTAGTTTCTATTAAACTAGGTTAAACAAATTTGTATTTTTACTCTATTATGTTTGACGGTTTATTGTACGCTGCTTTTTACGGATTTTTACTTGCTTTTGCGGTAGGCCCTGTCTTCTTCACACTTATTGAAACAAGTATCACCAAAGGTTTTAAGGCTGGGGTTTTCTTTGACCTTGGAGCTATGACAGCCGATATAATATTCATTATTCTAGCTTTTTTCAGTACCAGTAAGATTCTCGAAAAGGTGAAGGACGATCCGGGTTTGCTCATATTTGGTGGAGCAGTATTAATCGCCTATGGAATTATCTCTTATATACGTACCGCAAAATCTTTTATAAAAATTGCAAGAGAGCATTATGCGGTGAATGTAAAGAAGAATTTAGGTGGCCTATTTCTGAAGGGTTTTCTGCTGAATTTTGTAAACTTTGGAGTCTTAGCGGGATGGATCGCAACTATTATTATGGCAAATGCGCTAACAACTTCCGATAATGGAGTGATTTGGTTTCTCACAACGGTTTTAGTTACTTTTTTTCTTACAGATCTATTGAAAATAACCCTAGCGAAAAAGCTTAAAAGTAAAATGACCCCCAGGTTTATCTTTAAAACTAAAAAATGGGTGAGTATTCTCATTTTGTGTTTTGGGGTCTTAATGCTAGTACAAGGTATTTTTCCTAATGAAGTGAAAGCAGGACTGGAAAGAATTCCCGGGCAAAATGAACCCTTTGAAAAACCAATCCCACCTGTAGAAGACCCGGGGTAAGATTAATTTTATCTAAATAAAAAACCTCCAGAATATTTCTGAAGGTTCTTGGAGGCATCAAGCGGATTCGAACCGCTGTAGAAGGTTTTGCAGACCTCTGCCTAGCCACTCGGCCATGATGCCATAAATTCCTGCATTCGCAGGTATCTTTTAAATAAAATTTCAAAAGATGAGTGCAAATATAAAATATTAAGTTAGAATTTTCGGGATTAATTTGATATTTACCGCTCTTCCTCAATGGTAACACTAACTTCTGCTACATCCCCTCCTATTGGTGGGTTCACCTTGGCAACAGTTATTTTTACTGAATCTACCATTTTAACCTGATCAAATATACTGTCTATGATGCGCTTACCTACATGTTCTAATAATTTAGAGCGAATCGCCATTTGCTGCTTTACTATCTTCTGAAGATGAACATAATCTACGGTGTCCTTTAAGTCATCCGACTTTGCCGCTTTCTTAAGATTTGCTTTTACGGAAAGGTTTACAAGGTAATCTGACCCAATCTGACCCTCTTCTACCAGACAACCATGAAAGGCATAGATCTTTATGTTTTTTAACCGAATGGTCCCCATTAAAATAGTTTTTACAAAGATACAAATCCCAAATTGGTTATAGAATCACTATAGTGTAGTTCTTGGTTAATTAATTACCTTTGTGCATTATTTTTTCAACTATGGCAAACGAAAACGAATCATTAAATTTTATTGAACATATCATAGAAGATGATCTGGCAACTACACATTCT
The DNA here is from genome assembly GCA_965367015.1 of uncultured Ulvibacter sp. Lineage (GTDB taxonomy): Bacteria > Bacteroidota > Bacteroidia > Flavobacteriales > Flavobacteriaceae > CAXBES01. The sequence continues at coordinate 1,605 of CBDUGY010000022.1, read as the reverse complement.
AAAGATGATCTTCGGTTTAGATTCCCTCCCGAACCTAATGGCTATCTTCATATTGGTCACGCCTCTTCCATTTGCTTAAACTTCGGATTAGGAGAAAAATATAAGGCGCCTGTAAATCTAAGATTCGACGATACCAATCCGGCAAAAGAAGAACAGGAATTTGTCGATGCCATAAAAAAGGATATTTCCTGGCTTGGTTTTGAATGGGCTTCAGAACGTTATGCGAGTGACTATTTTCAGCAGTTGTATGATTGGGCTGTTGAGTTTATAAAGAATGGTAAAGCCTACGTTGATTCTCAAACTTCCGAGGAAATTGCTCAACAGAAAGGCACTCCCACTACCCCCGGAACTAATAGTCCGTATAGAGACAGATCGGTGGAGGAGAATTTAGAGTTGCTGGAAAAAATGAAAAACGGAGAAGCAGGAGAAGGCGAACATGTATTGCGCGCTAAGATAGATATGACCTCTTCAAACATGTTGATGCGAGACCCTGTGATGTACAGAACACTGCACAAACATCACCATCGCACCGGAACCGATTGGAAAATCTTTCCGATGTACGACTGGACCCACGGTGAAAGCGATTACATAGAACAAGTGTCACATTCGTTCTGTACCCTCGAGTTTCTGCCCCATAGAGAGCTTTACGACTGGTTTTTGGACCAAGTATATGATTCGAATAAGTTACGCCCTAAGCAGCGAGAATTTGCTCGAAGAAACCTTAGTCATACTGTTGTTAGTAAACGAAAACTCGCACGTTTGGTTGAGGAAGGGATTGTTACGGGATGGGATGATCCCAGAATGCCCACAATTTCAGGATTGAGAAGAAGGGGATATACGCCGGAATCTATTCGGAATTTTGCGGATAGTATTGGCGTTGGGAAAAGAGATAACCTTATCGATGTTTCACATTTGGAATTTAATATCAGAGAAGATCTCAATAAAAGAGCCCCGCGTGTTATGGCGGTTTTAGACCCGATTAAACTTGTAATTACCAATTATCCGGAAGGAAAAACCGAATGGTTGGAAGCAGAAAACAATCAGGAGGATGAAAGTGCCGGTTTTAGAAAAGTACCTTTTTCCCGAGAATTATATATTGAGAGAGACGATTTTAAAGAAGAAGCAAATAGAAAATACTTCAGACTAACAATCGATAAGGAAGTCCGACTTAAAAACGCTTACATAATTAAAGGAGAAAGTGTAGTTAAGGATGCCGAAGGAAATATTACAGAGATCCACTGTACCTACGATCCTGATAGCAGAAGCGGAAGTGGCACCGAAGCTTCAATGCGAAAGGTTAAAGGCACCCTTCATTGGGTTTCAATTGAGCACGCCATACCTGTGGAAGTTCGCTTGTACGATCGATTATTTACTGATCCTTCACCAGATACACACAAAGACAAAGATTTTATGGAATTTGTGAATCCTGAATCTTTAAAAGTGATCACAGGTTATGCAGAACCAAGCCTACAAGAGGCCAAAGTTGAAGATAAATTTCAGTTTCAAAGACTAGGGTATTTTACGGTAGATCCGGATAGTACTTCAGAAAAATTAGTTTTTAATAGAACAGTTGCCTTGCGTGATTCCTGGGCGAAGTTAGCTTAA
>CBDUGY010000021.1:0-28968 GCA_965367015.1 uncultured Ulvibacter sp. | reverse complement strand
GGATTGCCAGAAATTGGAGCGATATTCCTCTTTTTTGGACTGTTTGTGTTTGTAATATTTACGGCACTCGCAAAACAACCACTGCTGGCTAAAAGAAATCCATTTATTAAAGAAAGTAAGCAGTATCACTATTAATTAATTATTTAGAAGACAGATAACGATGACCGCATTTTTAGTTGTATTAGTAATCATTCTTTTTGGAGTTGCTATTTGGCAAATGGATAAGATATTCCAAATGTCTAAAACCAAGGCCGATACTTCCACTTCCGAAGTAGCTTCAGATAAGGACAATAACATTAATGGTTATTTAATGATGATGTTCGTGTTATTTACATACGCGCTTCTCATTGTATGCTTTTGGAAATGGGGAGACGTCCTGTTGCCTAAAGCTGCTTCTGCTCATGGTGGAAAAATAGACAACCTAATGTATATTTCCATGGCACTTATATTTGTTGTTGGATTTTTTACACTGTGGTTGCTAAGCTACTTCGCTTTCAAATACAGAGGAAGGAAAGGTCAAAAAGCCGTTTTCTTCGCAGATAATGATAAATTAGAATTTATTTGGACTATCATACCGGTGATTGTGTTGGCAGGTCTTATTATCTATGGTTTATTTACTTGGACAGATATTATGAACGTCGATAACGAAGATGATCCAATGATCGTGGAACTTTACGCATATCAATTTGACTGGCGTGCCCGTTATAGTGGAGAAGATAATACCCTGGGGGAAGCCAACGTAAGATTAATTGAAGGTGTTAACCAATTGGGAGTGGATGCTTCAGATCCAAATGCACAAGATGATATTGTCGTAAATGAGTTGCACTTGCCGGTAGGTAGAAAAGTAATCTTTAAAATGAGATCTCAGGATGTTCTGCATTCAGCATATATGCCACATTTTAGAGCTCAAATGAATTGTGTTCCCGGGATGATCACTCAGTTTTCTTTTACCCCAACCATAACCACGGAAGATATGCGCCAGGATGAAGAACTAATGGGTAAGGTGGATAGAATTAATGAAATAAGAAGAGAGAATAGTATAAAATTAGTAGCAAAAGGCGAAGAGGCTTTGGAACCTTATGAATTTGACTACTTATTACTATGTAATAAAATTTGTGGGACAAACCACTATAATATGCAAATGAAAATTATAGTTGAGTCTCAGGAAGAGTATGACACATGGTTGGCAACGCAAGCCACTATCGCTGAAACTCTTAAACAATAATAAATATTAGCTAAGAAAGATATGTCAGCACACGCACACGACCACGCAGAAGATCACCACGATGATCATGGGCATCATCATAAAGAAACATTTGTTACAAAATATATCTTTAGCCAGGATCATAAAATGATATCTAAGCAATACCTGATAACAGGATTGTTTATGGGTATTATCGGTATTGCTATGTCCATCTTATTTAGAATGCAATTAGCATGGCCAGATCATCAATTTACTATTTACGAAGTATTGTTAGGTAAATGGGGTGAAGGAGGAGTAATGGATCCAAGTGTCTATTTGGCTCTTGTGACTATTCACGGTACTATAATGGTTTTCTTCGTTCTTACGGCAGGATTAAGTGGTACATTTAGTAATCTACTGATTCCACTCCAAATTGGAGCGCGTGATATGGCTTCTGGATTTTTAAATATGATTTCCTACTGGTTATTCTTTTTATCCAGTTTGTTTATGGTATTATCACTTTTCGTTGAAGCCGGACCGGCATCAGCAGGGTGGACAATTTATCCGCCATTAAGTGCATTGCCGCAAGCAATTCCCGGATCTGGAACGGGAATGACTTTATGGTTAGTTTCCATGGCGATTTTCATCGCTTCCTCATTATTAGGAGCTCTTAATTATATTGTAACAGTACTTAATTTACGTACTAAAGGTATGTCGATGACACGGTTACCACTTACAATCTGGGCATTTTTTGTAACTGCAATTATTGGAGTAGTATCGTTCCCGGTTCTTTTATCCGCAGCTTTAATGCTTATTATGGATAGAAGCTTTGGAACGTCATTCTTTCTGTCGGATATCTATATCGCCGGAGAAGTGCTACATAATCAAGGAGGTTCACCGGTTTTATTTGAACACCTGTTTTGGTTCTTAGGACACCCTGAAGTATACATTGTAATTCTTCCGGCTATGGGATTGGTGTCAGAAATTATGGCTACCAATGCACGTAAACCAATTTTTGGATATCGAGCGATGGTAGCGTCTATATTGGCGATTGCCTTTCTTTCAACAATTGTTTGGGGTCACCACATGTTTATCTCAGGAATGAACCCTTTCCTAGGGTCGGTATTTACATTTACCACCTTGTTAATTGCAATTCCTTCTGCGGTAAAATCTTTTAACTGGATTACAACACTATGGCGTGGTAACCTTCAAATGAATACCGCAATGCTGTTTTCTATTGGTTTCGTTTCTACCTTCATTACAGGTGGATTAACCGGAATTATTCTAGGAGATAGTGCTTTAGATATTAACGTTCATGATACATACTTCGTAGTAGCTCACTTCCACCTAGTGATGGGAGTATCAGCCTTATACGGACTCTTTGCGGGAGTTTATCATTGGTTCCCGAAAATGTTCGAAGGTAAAATGCTTAATAAGAACCTAGGGTTTATTCACTTTTGGGTTACGGTAATTGGTGCTTATGGAGTATTTTTTCCTATGCACTTTATAGGCATGGCCGGTTTACCACGACGTTACTACACCAATACGAATTTCCCTTATTTCGACGATCTGGCAGATGTTAATGTGGTGATTACAATCTTTGCAATAATTACTGCAGCTGCTCAGTTAGTTTTCCTTTATAACTTTATTTCTTCTATGTTCTACGGAAAGAAGGGATCAAAGAATCCATGGAATTCAACAACTCTGGAATGGACTGCCGAGGTAAAACATATCCACGGAAACTGGGATGGACCTATTCCACATGTTTACCGTTGGTCGTACGACTACAGTAAACTGAATAAAGACGAAACCGATTACGTGATTCCGGGACAAGACTTTATACCTCAGAATGTTCCTCTTCAGGAAAATGAGGAAGAATTGAATCATTAGAAATTTCTAGTTGAATTTAAAATCATAAAAAACCCATTCATTTATTTGAATGGGTTTTTTTGTTTAACTAATAATTACGTACTACTACGTATTTCATATAGACTAAACCTTTCTTATATTTGACTTAGTAATAAATTATTTCAACAGAAATTGAGGAGTTTGTTGAATTAGAAAGCTGTTCTAGAGCAAATTTAGAACAGCTTTTTTGTTGGTAAATGGTATGCTAACGATTCGTATATTTGTGCTATGAACGAACATTTGGATCCTTCCGGGGAACAACTATCACCCCAAGACCTCGATCTCGAGAAAAAATTACGCCCGCTTACCTTCGATGATTTTACGGGGCAGGATCAAGCTTTGGAAAATCTTCAAATTTTTGTTCAGGCGGCTAATTTACGTGATGAAGCACTTGATCATACCTTATTTCACGGCCCTCCTGGTTTAGGAAAAACAACACTGGCACATATTTTAGCTAACGAATTAGAAGTCGGAATTAAAGTTACTTCCGGGCCTGTCTTAGACAAGCCAGGTGATCTTGCAGGACTGCTCACAAATCTCGATGAAAGAGATGTTTTATTTATAGATGAAATTCATCGATTGAGCCCCATAGTAGAAGAGTATCTCTATTCGGCTATGGAAGATTACAAAATCGATATCATGATCGAATCGGGCCCAAATGCCCGATCGGTTCAAATTAATCTTGCACCTTTCACGCTGGTGGGAGCAACAACTCGTTCGGGATTACTCACAGCACCAATGCGAGCACGGTTTGGGATCTCCTCAAGATTACAGTATTATTCCACCGAATTGCTTACAACTATCGTTCAACGAAGTTCCGGGATAATAAACGTTCCTATCTCTATGGAAGCGGCTATTGAAATAGCGGGCCGAAGCAGAGGTACACCCAGAATAGCAAACGCTCTCTTGAGAAGGGTTCGCGATTTTGCCCAAATAAAAGGAGACGGAAAAATCGATATCGGTATAGCTAAATTTGCTTTGGAAGCTCTAAATGTTGATGCCCACGGTTTAGATGAAATGGACAATAAAATATTATTAACCATTATCGATAAATTTAAAGGTGGCCCGGTTGGAATTACAACCATTGCTACAGCGGTTTCTGAAAGTACCGAAACCATTGAGGAAGTTTACGAACCCTTCCTTATCCAGCAAGGTTTTATTATGCGTACCCCAAGAGGTCGCGAGGTAACTGAAGCCGCTTACAAACATCTGGGTAAACTGAAGGGTCCATCACAAGGGGGATTGTTTTAGCATGAAGTATAAAGCAATACCGAGAGTTTCAATTTTCCGTTTTCTTATTCATTCTACTCGAATTTTAAAGAATCCGTTGCCATTTCACAATACCAACTTCGAGCGCTTGGGAAATACGTTCCAATTACAAATTGGCTTAAAAGAATCGGTGTTTTTTTCGAGGGATGCCGGCCTCCTGCAATATGTCCTTCAGAAAAATCAAAAAAATTATACCAAATCTAAAATTCAAACGGTTGACTTAGCTAAATATGTGGGGTATGGATTGCTCACCGCTGAAGGGACTCATTGGCAAAGACAGCGAAAAATGATTCAACCCGCATTTCATAAAAAGCAATTAAAAAATTTGCTGGAGGCTATAAATGATGCAGTTGTAACCGAAATTGCAAAAATCAATACCGATACTTCCATCGACATATTTCCAGTATTTAATGATCTGGCTTTTCAAACAGTAGCCAAAGCACTTTTTAGTGGCGAGGTGAGTCTTTCAGAAATAAACAGACTCCAAGAAATAACTGAAACAGCGCAGACCATGTTGGTAAGAGAACTCAGGCAACCCTATAAACGATGGTGGTTTGATCTTAGTGGAAAAATCCAGAGTCATATAGATTTGGTAGGCGAGGCGAGAATAATGCTTCAAAACTTAGTCGATAAAAGAATAGCGAGTGGCCAGCGTCAAGACGATTTGTTAGATATGCTTTTAGATGCGCGATACGAAGATGGTTCTGCGATGGAACCTAAACAACTCATCGACGAACTTTTGATTCTATTTACCGCAGGACACGAGACTACTTCAAATGCTTTAACTTTTACAGCCGAATTGCTCGCAAGACATCCAGAAATTCAACAAATAGTTTTTCGAGAAGTACAGCTTGCCAGGAGATCAACTAACGATCTCATGAGTTATATCCAAGCATGTAGTTACACAAAACAAGTAATTGAAGAATCCATGCGACTCTATCCTCCGGCATATTTCATAGATAGGGTTAATTTAAAAAAAGACGAGTATAATGGTATGCACTTTGCAAAAGGTTCCAGTTTACTTTTTTCCTTACATGAAATACATAGAAGTGCTGACTTTTGGGAGGATCCTAATGACTTTAATCCCGATAGGTTCGGACCTAGCAACCAAATTAAATATTCGGAATATTATTATCCCTTCGGTGCCGGTCCAAGAATGTGTATCGGAAACAATTTTGCAATGTATGAAATGATTCTTGCCATAGCCGAATTAATAGGAAACTATAAAATTGAAACCAAAACAACTCCAATAAAAATTAAGCCCTTAATCACATTAAAACCAAAAGATGCTATCTTGAAGTTTCAAAATCGTTAAAGTGATTCATTCGAAAACCAGAAATACACAACTTATAAAGGCTGAAGCCAGACGTCTTGGTTTTCTCTCTTGTGGTATCAGTAAAGCCGAATTTTTGGAAGAAGAAGCCCCTCGCTTGGAGAAATGGCTTAATAAAAACATGCAGGGCGAGATGAGTTATATGGAAAATTATTTCGACAAACGCCTCGACCCAACCAAACTTGTTCCCGATTCAAAAAGTGTAGTTTCTTTAATTTTTAATTATTTTCCATCCGAAACTCAAAATTCTGAAAGTTACAAATTGTCTAAATATGCATACGGAACCGATTATCATTTTGTGATAAAGGATAAATTAAAACAATTGCTTGCATTTATATCAGAAGAGATTGGTGATGTACACGGTCGTGCATTTGTAGATTCGGCGCCTGTACTGGATAAAGCATGGGCGGCAAAAAGCGGCTTGGGTTGGATTGGAAAACATTCAAATTTACTTACCAAACAGTTGGGGTCCTTTTATTTTATTGCAGAACTGATCTTGGATTTAGAACTCGAGTACGATACTCCCGTAACCGACCACTGCGGTGCTTGTACTGCGTGTATAGATGCCTGTCCTACTCAGGCGATCGTTGAACCTTATGTAGTTGATGGAAGTAAATGCATCTCCTATTTCACCATTGAGCTGAAAGAAGCGATACCGACACAATTTAAGGGACAATTCGACGATTGGATGTTTGGCTGTGATATTTGTCAGGACGTTTGTCCGTGGAATCGATTCAGTAAAGCACATAATGAACCTTTATTCGACCCAAATCCGCAATTGTTATCAATGACTAAAAAAGATTGGGAAGAGATTACTGAAGAGGTTTTTCAGAATCTATTCAAAAATAGTCCGGTGAAACGAACAAAGTTTACAGGGCTGCAACGCAACATAAACTTCTTAAAAGATTAACGAGGATTATTTCTTCATTATAGCTATCCTTATATCTTTGTAAATAGATTACATAATCCCTATGAGCAAACAGAGCAAACGTCGTGAAGCCCTATTATACCATGCCAAACCAAGACCTGGAAAGATTCAGGTAGTTCCTACCAAAAAGTACGCAACACAAAGAGACCTATCGTTAGCATATTCCCCGGGGGTTGCCGAGCCTTGTCTTGAAATTGAAAAAGACATTAAAAATGTTTATAAGTATACCGCCAAAGGGAATTTGGTGGCAGTTATTTCGAACGGAACTGCCGTTTTGGGCTTAGGAAATATTGGTCCGGAAGCCTCAAAACCGGTAATGGAAGGTAAAGGGTTGCTATTTAAAATATTTGCAGATATAGACGTCTTTGATATAGAGGTAGGGACCGAAGATATTGATGCTTTTGTTGAAACAGTTAAGAATATCGCCCCAACTTTTGGAGGCATAAATTTAGAAGATATAAAAGCTCCCGAAGCTTTCGAAATAGAAAGACGATTAAAAGAAGAACTGGATATTCCGGTGATGCATGACGACCAGCATGGAACAGCTATTATATCGGCTGCTGCGTTATTAAATGCGTTGGAAATTGTCGAGAAAAAGATCGAAAATGTCTCAATTGTAATTAGTGGGGCTGGGGCCGCCGCAGTTTCGTGTACTCGACTATACAAGGCATTCGGTGCCAAAGCTGAAAATATAGTAATGGTCGATAGTACGGGCGTAATACGAGAGGACAGAGAAGGGCTTTCTGAAGAGAAAAAGGAATTCGCTACACAGCGAAAAATTGATACTCTTGATGAGGCGATGAAAAACGCTGATGTGTTCGTTGGATTATCAATTGCAGACATCGTTAAGCCTGAAATGCTCATGAGCATGGCAAATGACCCTATTGTGTTTGCTATGGCAAATCCTAATCCTGAAATCGAATATGATTTAGCCATAAAAACCAGAAAGGATATCATTATGGCCACAGGTCGAAGTGATCATCCCAATCAGGTGAATAATGTCCTCGGATTTCCCTTTATTTTTAGAGGAGCATTAGATGTTCGAGCGACTAAAATTAATGAAGCGATGAAGATGGCGGCTGTGAAAGCATTAGCCGATCTGGCCAAGGAGCCCGTGCCGGAGCAGGTAAATATCGCTTATGGTGAAACAAAATTAACCTTCGGAAAGGAATATATAATACCAAAACCTTTCGACCCGAGATTAATTGCTACAGTCCCACCCGCTGTGGCAAAAGCCGCCATGGAAAGTGGTGTTGCAACCGAACCTATTACCGATTGGGAAAAGTATTGTGACGAGTTGTACGAACGTATGGGTAGCGATAATAAGATAGTAAGGCTGCTGGTAAATCGCGCTAAAACCAATCCGAAAAAAATTGTTTTTGCTGAAGCAGATCATCTCGATGTTTTAAAAGCCGCACAAATAGTTCATGAAGAAGGAATAGGAACCCCTATTTTATTAGGAAGAAAGGATATTATTCTTGAACTGATGGATCAGATCGATTTCGATTCTGATCTTGAGATAATTGATCCAAAAAGTGACGAACAAACAGAAAAATTAAATGGTTATGCCGAAACTTTCTGGAAAAATCGCAGACGTCACGGAATAACACTTTACTCAGCCCAGAAGGTCATGCGGGAGCGTAATTATTTTGCCGCAATGATGGTTATGGATGGCGATGCAGACGCAATGATATCAGGTTACTCTCGTTCATATCCATCTGTCGTTCGACCTGTACTGGAAACAATTGGGAGTTTTGAAGGGGTTAGTAAAGTGGCAACAACAAACCTGATGCTTACAAAGAGAGGGCCGTTATTCCTATCAGACACTTCTATTAATATTGATCCAACTGCGAAAGAGTTGGCGAAAATCGCTCAAATGACCAACTATACTATGAAAATGTTTGGTTTGGAGCCTGTTATTGCAATGATTTCATACGCGAATTTCGGATCTTCAAAAGATCCGCATGCGACAAAAGTTCAAGAAGCTGTAGAATTACTTCACAAGAGTAATCCGGATATGATAGTGGACGGCGAATTGCAGACAGATTTTGCGCTTAATCCCGATATGTTGAAGGAGAAATTCCCTTTTTCGAAATTAGCCGGTAGGAAAGTAAATGCTTTAATATTTCCAAATCTGGATTCTGCAAATAGCAATTATAAATTATTAAAAGAGCTTAATAATGTAGAATCTATCGGACCAATAATGCTGGGTATGAGAAAGCCGGTGCATATATTACAACTAGGCGCTAGTGTGGAAGAAATTGTGAATATGGCGGCAGTGGCGGTTGTAGATGCCCAGCAAAAGGAAAAGCGTTTAAAAGAGCAAGCTAAAAGATAAATAATTGCCTCGCATTTTCATATTTTCTAACGGGGTCGCTAGAAATAATTATACTATATTTGAGCCATCAACTTTTAATTAGCGAATGATTTCCCACATACAGGGCAGACTGGTAGAAAAAAATCCAACCGATGTAGTGATTGACTGTAATGGAATAGGCTATTTCATCAATATCTCTCTGCACACATTTTCGCATCTCCCGGAAGGTGAAAATGTAAAATTATTTACACATTTGCAGGTACGGGAGGATTCACATACTCTATATGGTTTTTCGGGTCCGGCAGAACGTGAAATATTTAGATTATTAGTATCGGTTTCGGGGGTAGGTGCGAGTACAGCTAGAACCATGCTATCTTCTCTTACGCCACAACAAGTAACTGAGGCAATTGCTTCAGATGATGTTGCAACAATCCAGTCGGTTAAAGGAATTGGTTTAAAAACAGCACAAAGGGTGCTCTTAGATTTAAAAGATAAAATTTTAAAAGTGTATGGTTTGGAGGATGTTTCTGCTTCTTCAAGCAATACGAATAAAAATGAAGCGTTATCTGCTTTGGAGACACTGGGCTTTGCTCGTAAACAAGTAGAAAAAGTTTGCGATAAAATTGTAAAGGAAAATCCGCAGGCTTCGGTGGAAACTATCATCAAACAGGCTTTAAAAAATTTGTAAAAATTGGGTGCAAAAAATTACGTTTACAAGAATAGCCTCTTAAGGCATTTATTTATTTTAAGTATCGTTTTCGGAAGCTTCATCACGGTGCAAGCTCAGGATTCTACAGCTACTGGATCTTCAATGGGACGAATTGATCTGCCAAACCCAAGTAGTATTACCGATCTCTACACCTACGATCCTATTACCGATAGGTACATTTACACAAAAGCATTAGGGAATTTTAATATTACCTACCCTGTTATTTTAACACCAGAAGAGTACCGTGATTTGATTCTGAAAGAACAAATGAAGGAATACTTCAAAGATAAGATCGATGCAGCCGACGGTCGTAAAGAAGGTTCGGAAGAAAAACAGAAGAATTTACTGCCAACTTTTTATGTAAATTCGAGTTTTTTCGAATCTGTTTTCGGCGGAAACACTATCGAGGTAATTCCACAAGGTAGCGTTGAAATGGATTTAGGTGTGTTATATACAAAACAGGATAATCCATCCTTCTCCCCCCGAAACCGAAGCAATACATCTTTCGATTTCGATCAAAGAATAAGCCTTAGTTTATTAGGTAAAGTTGGGGAAAGATTGCAGGTTACTGCCAATTACGACACACAATCCACGTTCGACTTCCAGAATCAAATAAAGTTGGAATACACCCCAACCGAAGACGATATTATCAGGAAAATAGAAGTTGGTAATGTTAGTATGCCTCTAAACAGTTCTCTCATACAAGGGGCGCAAAGCCTTTTTGGAGTTAAAACTCAATTACAGTTTGGAAAGACAACAATTACCGGAGTATTTTCGGAACAAAAATCGGAAACAAGAACAGTAGTTGCCGAAGGTGGGGCTACCGTAACAGATTACGAGCTTTTTGCTTTAGAATATGATGATAACCGTCACTTCTTCCTGGCGCACTATTTTAGAGATAATTACGACAGAGTGATAGAACGCTATCCGTTCATAAATTCTAATGTCCAGGTTACGAGAATGGAAGTTTGGATTACCAATACGAGTAATCGAACCGATAACGTACGAAACATCGTGGCAATTCAAGATATTGGTGAATCGGATCCAACTAATATTGGTTTAAATTTCCCTCCGGGAGGATTTATCAATAAACCGAGGAATTCATTTCCGGATAACTCTAATAACGATTTTAATCCCTTCGGAATTAACGGCGGAGCACCTTCTATTTTAAATGAAGCTATCCGTGATGTCGCTACTGTACAAGCAGGTTTTGGCGGGGTGCAGGTGAACGACGGAACCGATTTTGTGACTTTGGAGAACGCCCGAAGATTACAGCCTAACGAATATCAGCTTAATTCACAGTTGGGATATATTTCCTTAAATCAGCGCTTGAGTAATGATGAAGTATTAGGTGTTGCTTTTCAATTCACCGTGAATGGTCAAGTATATCAGGTAGGAGAATTTTCAACCGATGGCGTGGAAGCTTCAGGAGGCGAAATCCCCAATCCAGATCCGAATGTCCCACCACAGCAAGGACTAGCTCAGAATTTGATCGTAAAGTTACTTAAGAGTAATATCACAAGTGTTCAGGAACCGGTTTGGGATCTAATGATGAAGAATATCTATCCCCTTGGCGCTTTTCAATTAGAACGGGAAGATTTCAGATTAAATATTCTGTATACCGATCCTTCACCTTTAAATTATATTTCGCCGGTGGAAGGACAACCCTTCCCTGATCCGGACCCTTCCGATCCCAATGCTGTAGATATTGCAGACGCGACATTACTGAGGGTATTTAATCTAGACAGACTAAATTTTAACAATGACCCACAGCAAGGTGGTGATGGATTTTTCGATTTCCTGCCGGGTGTCACGGTTGATACTCAAAACGGACGAATAATATTTACTAGTGTAGAGCCTTTCGGGGAATATCTCTTTAAAGAGCTCGATAACACCCCTAACAGTGGTCCTGAGGTCTATTCAAACAGGGATACCTATAATGAGAACCAGAAAAGATATGTGTTCGATCAGCTGTATGCTTCAACCAAAACGCAGGCAGAACAATTACAAAGTGATAAGAATAAATTTCAATTAAAAGGAACCTACAAATCTACAGGGGCCGATGGAATCCCCATTGGCGCTTTTAACATTCCTCAAGGTTCGGTTACCGTAACCGCAGGTGGGAGAGTGCTTGCTGAAGGAGTAGATTACACGGTGAATTATCAATTGGGAAGAGTTCAAATCTTGGATCCCGCATTACTTAACTCGAATACTCCCATCGAAATATCTACAGAGAATAATACGCTCTTCGGACAACAAACGAAACGATTTACCGGATTGAATGTTGAGCATCAGTTCAGCGAAAAGTTTTTAATTGGAGCTACGTATTTAAACTTGAATGAGCGCCCTTTGACTCAGAAGTCTACCTATAATGTGGAACCTATCAACAATACTATCTTCGGAATAAATGCAAATTACTCTACCGAAGTACCGTTCCTGACACGCTTAGTAAATAAACTCCCTAATATCGATACTGATGTGGAATCAAATCTCTCCCTAAGAGGTGAGTTTGCATATTTGATGCCGGGAGCACCAAAAGTTTCAGATTTTAATGGTAAAACAACGGTTTATGTTGATGATTTTGAAGGATCTCAAACAGAGTTGGATATAAGTTCTCCTACAACCTGGTTTTTAGGAAGTACCCCAAGAGGTTTTGGTGGGGAGTTGGGGAATAGTATGTTGGAATACAATTACAGACGCGGAAAACTAAATTGGTACACTATTGATCCTGTGTTTTTTAGTAGTCAGAGACCAGACGGAATAACCGATGCAGATCTTTCATCTCCATTCACACGTCGTATCTTTAGAGATGAAATCTTCCCAAATCAAGATATTATTCAGGGGCAAACGCAGGCATTATTTACGTTGGACCTGAGCTTTTACCCTACCGAAAGAGGAGAATACAACTTTAATCCTGCTGCAGCCGGAGGTAATACAATACCTAATCCACAAAATAACTTCGGAAGTATTTCACGACAGTTAAGCACTACAGATTTTGAACGCTCGAATGTGGAAACGATTCAGTTTTGGTTGATGGATCCATTTATCTATGACGAAAATGCAACCAACAACGGGGGAACTATCAGCTTTAACTTAGGAAACATTTCAGAAGACGTTTTAAAAGACGGAAGAAAACAATATGAAAACGGATTGCCGGAAGATGGCCTTTCGAATAATACAACACCTACCGTATGGGGTAAGGTACCTACCAATCAATCATTAATATACACTTTCGATACTGAAGGGCAAGCGCGAACTAATCAGGATATTGGTTACGATGGGCTGGATGATGCCGCTGAAGCAAGTATGTACCCTAATTTTAGCGGGTTACCTGATCCTGCGGGCGATAACTACCAGTATTTCCTGCAAGCTGAGGGAGACATTATTACCCGCTATAAGCAATACAACGGGACACAAGGGAATTCTCCTGTGGAAGTTACCAATACTAACCGAGGGTCAACAACCCTTCCCGATGTTGAGGATATCAACCGAGACAACTCCATGAATACAGTAGACAGTTATTTTGAGTATAACGTGCCTATTTTTCCCGGGATGGACGCTGATAATAGTGATTACATTACAGATATTATCGAACAGGACGTTACACTTCAAAACAATGAAGTAATACCGGTAAGATGGGTACAATTTAAAATACCTGTGAGTGAATACGATGAAGCGATTGGAGGTATTTCCGATTTTAGATCGATTCGATTTATGAGAATGTATTTGTCTCAATTTGAACAACCAACAACCTTGCGTTTTGGTACTTTGGAATTGGTGAGAGGAGATTATAGACGTTTTCTACAGTCCTTAGACTTAGCCAATCCCGGCCAGGATCCTTCATTAGATGATACTGTTTTTGAAGCGCAGGCTGTTAGCATTGAACAAAACTCAGGAATTTATGTGCTTCCTCCTGGTGTAGAGAGAGAAGAACTAAATAATAATAACAATATTATTCGTCAGAATGAGCAGTCACTGGCATTGCGTGTATGTGGATTAGATTCGCAGGACGGACGTTCGGTTTATAAGAATTATAATATTGACATGCGTCAATACGAAAATCTGGAAATGTTTATTCATGCACAGTCTGTTGTTGGACAAGCCGCCTTAAGTGATGGGGAAATGGTAGCGTTTCTGAGAATTGGAAACGATTTGGATGAAAATTATTACGAAGTTCAGATACCGCTAAATGTCTCGCCTCCGGGAATGTTAACTCCCGAAGATGTATGGCCTTTAGCAAACAGATTGAATCTTCCCTTGCGTTTATTGCAGGAAGTAAAGACCAGAGTTCTGGGAGACCCAAATATTAGTCCGAATCAAGTCGCATTCTTTGATCAGGCCGATTTAGACGAAAGTACAACGGGCGGAGGTGAAAATGATCTTAGAATAGGAATTAAAGGTAACCCAAGTTTCGGAAACGTTAGGGTTATAATGCTGGGGATGCGTAATGTTTCCTCCAACGATATTTGTGGAGAGGTTTGGTTTAATGAACTACGCCTTTCAGAATTAAAGAATCAAGGTGGATGGGCAGCGGTCGCTAATATGGATGTAAATCTTGCCGATTTTGCCACCGTTAGTGCCACCGGAAGAAGGAGTACTGTAGGATTTGGATCAATCGAGCAAGGACCTAATCAAAGAAGCCGGGAAGATGCTCAACAATACGATGTTGTAACCAATGTTAATTTGGGGATGCTGCTTCCTAATAAATGGGGAATAAAGCTTCCTTTTAATTATGGTAGATCAGAGGAATTAATTACACCACAATACGATCCTGAGTTTCAGGATATAGAATTAGAATCACGTTTGGATAATACTGCGGATGCTGATGAGCGTGACCAGATTAAAGAACAATCTGTAGATTATACAAAGCGACAGAGTGTTAATTTTATTGGAATCAGAAAAGAAAGAACGGGAGAAGGTAAACCACAGATATATGATGTGGAGAATTTTACTTTTTCATATTCTTACAATCAGGTAGACCATCATGATTTTGAAATTGAAGATGCCTTAGAACAGAGTGTGCGCGTTGGAGGTACTTACAATTATAACTTTACACCGAAAACAATTGAGCCGTTTAAAAAGAACGATTCATTATTTAGAGGGAAATACTGGCAATTCTTAAAAGACCTTAATTTTAACTACTTGCCAACCAATGTTGCAGTGAGTTCGAATATTATTCGTCAGTACAATGAACAGAAATTCAGAGAGTTAAATTTACTGCCCGGCAATATTGGAATTCCTACATTATTCCAACGAAATTATTTATTCGATTGGCAGTATACCTTAAACTATAATCTCACTAAATCGTTGCGATTTAATTTTACATCTTCAAACAACAGAGTTGTTTCGAATTATATTGATGATACAGGTTTTGTTGATAATTCGGTTGGAGTATGGGATGGCTTCTTTGAACTTGGAGACCCTAACCAGCATTTTCAGTCACTTCAGTTAAATTATGACCTTCCGTTTAGTAAGTTTCCATTCTTAAAATGGATCAGGGCAACTTATTCTTATACCGGAGACTATCAATGGCAAGCAGGTAGTGATCTTTTTGCCAATATTCCTATTACTTTGAGAGATGGAACTACACAGAATTACAATTTGGGTAACTCTATTCAAAATGCCAGTACACACCGAATAAATTCAAGTTTCGATATGAACAATTTCTATCGTTATATTGGTTTGGTTAAGATAAAACCGGGAGACAGAGCTCGAAAAGGAGCAAGTGGTGAAGGCGAACGAGGCAACGAAGGTGGTGAAGGCGCGAAAGGCAGCCGTGAGGCAAAATTAAAAAATGCGAATGAAGAAAAGGCACCATCACTCGTAAACAACAACTCAAGAGGCAATGCTCGAAATGAAGCGGCATCGGCGGCTGCTGTAGCAGCAAGCAATTCTTTAAGCGGTGGTGATAAAGCGATGAACACTTTAATAGGATTGGTCACTTCATTGAGAAAAATTCAGGTGAATTATCAGGAAAATAACGGAATCTTCTTACCTGGTTATACACCGTCTATTGGTTTTATTGGAACGCTTAAACCAACCACCGGATTTACCTTCGGTAGTCAAGCTGAGATACGCGAATTGGCGGCAAGAAACGGATGGTTAACATTATACCCTGAATTTAATGAGCAGTATACCGAGGTAGAAAGCAGACAACTAGATGTATTGGCAAATATTGAATTACTCCCCGATCTGAAAATAGATATTAATGGAAGCAGGATATATTCTGAAAACTATGCTGAAAATTATATTGTAGAGGGGGAACAATATCGTTCGTTAACTCCTAATACCTTCGGAAACTTCACTATTTCAACCAATCTTATAAAAACGGCGTTTGGCAGTAGTACAGATGAAACTTCGGCTGCGTTTGAAGATTTCAGAAGCAACCGAATAATTATTGCGAATAGATTAGCGACAGATTTCTACGGTAGTTCCAACTTCCCAACCGATGCCGATGGCTATCCGGTAGGATTTGGACGCACCAGTCAGGATGTGTTATTGCCGGCATTTCTATCTGCATACAAAGGAAGCGATGCCTCTAAGGAAAAAACGGGAATCTTCAGAGATGTACCACTTCCAAATTGGGACGTTAAGTATACCGGTTTAATGAGGATCAAGTGGTTTAAGAAAATGTTTAAACGTTTTTCAGTTCAGCATGGATATAGAGCTGGTTATACAGTGAATCAATTTCAAAGTAATTTAGATTACAACCCAATAGCACCGGAAGAGATTGATCAAGCGGGTAATTTTAAAAGCAAGACACTTTTAACAAATGTTAATTTAACAGAACAATTTTCTCCGCTCGTTCGCTTGGATTTTGAAATGAAAAACTCGATAAAGATCTTGGCCGAATACAGAAAAGATCGAGCACTTTCGCTGAGCTTTGCAAATAACTTGCTAACTGAAATAAAAGGTAATGAATTTATCATCGGCTTAGGATACCGTGTAAAGGATTTACGTATTGGAACTAATTTTGGTGGTAAAAAGACTATTCTAAAGAGTGATTTGAACTTTAAACTTGATCTTTCGCGACGAGATAATAAAACAATTATTCGTTATTTGGATATTAATAATAATCAAACAACAGCGGGACAAACAATTTATGGAATTCAGTTTACCACAGATTATGCGTTAAGTAAAAATCTTACTGCGCTGTTTTACTACGATCACACTTTCTCAGAGTATGCTATCTCCACTGCTTTCCCGCAAACTACGATTAGAGGTGGTATAACACTGCGATATAATTTCGGAAACTAATAAAAATCTTATATAATACTTTATTATGAATGTACCCTCTAACTTAAAATATACAAAAGACCATGAATGGGTTAAAATTGATGGCGATATCGCAACTGTTGGAATAACCGACTTTGCTCAGGGTGAATTAGGTGACATAGTTTATGTTGAAGTCGAGACTGTAGACGAAACTATGAAAATTGAAGAGGTTTTTGGGACTGTAGAGGCGGTTAAAACGGTTTCAGACCTTTTCCTTCCACTTTCTGGTGAAATAATAGAATTTAACGATAGTCTTGAGTCGGAACCAGAAAAAGTAAACACCGATCCTTACGGGGAAGGCTGGATGATTAAGATCAAAATGTCTAACCTGGATGAGGTTGATAATTTATTAGATGACGCAGCATACAAAAAAATTATCGAAGCCTAAATTACTATTACTAACAGCTTTATTATATACGCTGTTAGTGACTATTGCGTTTTTATATCCTACGGTAAGATTACCACAAACAGGCATTCCTGGTTCAGACAAGATTGTACATACCTTGATCCATGCAATGCTTGCATTTATTTGGCTATATTATTCATTTTCAGCTGATAAATATCATATTTCAAATTCGAACATCTTTGTAGTTTTGATTGGATGCTTCCTTTATGGTTTTGCCATTGAAGTATCACAACATTTGTTTACACTATCAAGACAGTTCGACTTATTTGACCTTTTAGCGAATTTAATTGGTAGTATAATTGGGCTTCTTGCCTTTTGGATGTTTAAAAGAAAGAACTTTCAATAGAGGTGTGGAGCATTAATATTCTACACCATGGAAATCAAAAAAAACCCAAAATTCGACCTAGGAAGAAATAGTATAATTTTTTTCCAAATAGGAATGATCTTCATGTTATTTATCACTTGGCAAGCACTTGAGTGGAAGACCACTGATAGTGCATACGATAATAGCAGTCAGTTACAAATTAGTGAAGACCTGGAAGAAATCATACCTATAACCGAACAGTTAAATACACCTCCACCACCACCACCTCCGCCTGCTATTACACCAACTGTAATCATTGAGGTTGATAATGAGGCTGAAGTTGAAGAAACCATAATACAATCAACAGAGACAGACCAGAACCAGGATATACTTGATATAGAAGAGATAGCTGAAGTCGAGGCTGAAGAAGAAGAAATAGCCGATGTACCATTTGCAGTAATCGAAAATGTACCGGTCTATCCCGGTTGTGAGGCATTGGCAGGAAATGATGCCAAAAAAAATTGTTTGTCGAAAAAAATTGAAGAATACGTGGTTAGAACTTTCAACACAAATCTTGCAGGGGAACTAGGGCTTGAGGGTAGACAACGCATCTATGTTAAATTTAGAATTGACAGAGAAGGCAATGTTGTAGATGTGCAAGCTCGTGCCCCTCATCCTAAACTAGAAGAGGAAGCTGTAAAGATTGTTCGTGGACTACCAAAAATGATTCCCGGCAAACAGCGTGGGGTCCCTGTAGGAGTTGCTTATGCACTCCCTATTGTCTTTCAAGTGGAACTTTAAGCTGCTGGGTATCTTAAAACCCTATTTTATTACTCTTACCATGGCATAGTAATTGATGCGTTGTATAAGAAGTTTTGTATGCCTTCAAACCGAAGGAATAAATAATTTTTTTAAGTTTTTATACTGTTAGTAATTATAGTTGCGACTATTTCAAAGAACTGATCATGTTGTAGGAACTTAAACTTATATTTAGTTTTATTTTACAATTCTTTTTCTATATTTTAGCAACTCATTAAATAGTCAATTATGGAACCTAAGAAAAATCCTAAAGCAGATTTAAACAAAAGAAGCATGCTTTTCTTCCAGCTAGGAATGATTTTGATGCTTTTTGTAGCGTGGCAAGCTATTGAATGGAAGACATACGATAGATCCTTGGCTCGGGACATCTTAGATGTTGGAGATGATTTGGAAGAAGAAATCCCGATTACTCAAACGATCACACCACCACCGCCACCACCTCCACCGCCACCGGCACCGGAAGTTATTGAAGTTGTGGAAGATGATGAAGAGGTTGAAGAGACTATTATTGAATCTACCGAAACAAATCAAGAAGAAGAAATTGTAGAGATCGAAGAGATTGAAGAAGCGGTAGAAGAGGAAATCGCTGATGTACCGTTTGCCGTAATTGAAAATGTGCCAATTTATCCTGGATGTGAAAGCGCCGGTAATAATGACGCTAAAAAGGCGTGTATGTCTGAGAAAATTCAGAAGTTCGTTCAGAAAAAATTTAATACCGACTTAGCAAATGATCTCGGATTGGAAGGAAGACAACGTATTTCGGTTCAGTTCAAAATTGATAAGAATGGTAACGTTGTAGATGTACGAGCACGTGCGCCACACCCTAAATTAGAACAGGAGGCTATTGAAGTTGTAAGATCATTACCTAAAATGACGCCCGGTAAACAAAGGGGGAAATCTGTTGGGGTACTGTACGCTTTACCAATTTTGTTCCAAGTAGAGAATTAAGATTTTTTAAAAAATTAGATAGAATACCATCAGCCTTTGGTTGATGGGATTTTTTTTGGCATAACACTTGTAATTGTATAGGTAATATTAATCCTTAAACACATGTGTTATGAAACCATCTGTAAACAACTTGAACAGCGACCAACCAAAAAAGCTTTCAAAGAGAGAGGATAAAAAAAGTGTGAATCTTGCATGGAATCACGGGCTTTATTTCCAAATAGGTCTTGTGGTGAGTTTGCTTATTGTATTTTTTGTTATGGAAATGTCTATTGGTTATAAAACGGCCAGAGTAGATACCAACAAAGGATTTATTCTTGAAGAATTACCAATGACAGTATTTACTCTTCATAAGGAACCCACGATGGTAGTTCAGAAGAAAAATATTGAACGTCAAGCGGATAAATCTAAATCTATAACAGATGTGATAACAGAAGTGCCGGATGATTCGCAGCTAACTGAAGCTAAAACAACAAGTACTGATACCCCTATAATTGATCAACATGTTGACCAAAATCCTTCAATTCCAATAGTTGTGAATGACGGGCCTAAGAATATGATAACTGTAGAGTTTGTTCCTGTATTCCCAGGTTGCGAATCGCTTAGTACGAATGACGAAAGAAAAGCCTGTATGTCTTCAAAAATAGCCGAGTTCGTTCAAAAAAGATTTAAAACCGATAAATTCGATAAATTAGTGAACTCGGGAGAGCAAAAGATATATGTTCAATTTAAGATCGACGCAACAGGAAGCATAGTTGATGTTAAGGCAAGAGGACCTCACAATTCACTGGAGAAAGAAGCGAGTCGAGTGATTAGTCAACTGCCTCAAATGCAGCCAGGAAAACAAGGCTCGACCAGTGTCGCAGTTCTCTATAGTTTACCCATAGTATTTCAGATAAATTAGCCTTGAGATTTATAAATAGATTCCGTTTCTATCAATCTGCGGGAGCGGGATCTTAATTTTTATGAATGGCATTATAAAAAAACTGTATCTTTCGGTTTTAAAACAAAAGCCACAGTTCGATGAAGAAATATGCCTCTTTTCTACTCCTGTTAGTTTCTTTTACATTTTTCGCTCAAACAAGCACCAATAGTTATGAAAAGTATCCTGTTTTTTCTGAATGTTCAGAAAGTTCCATCGCAGGGTTAGAAAATTGTTTTAATCGTACACTGCAAGAGTTTGTGTATTCAAATTTCAAAGTGCCTGAAATAGTTTTTTCTGAAAGCTATACCGGCCAAATGAAGGTCTTTTTTGAAGTTGACAAAGAAGGTGTTTTTAAAGTGTTATATGTTGATGCAGTATACAACGAGTTAAAAGACGAAGCCAAGCGTGTTTTTGGTGCACTTCCGAAAATAACTCCTGCCACCTATAATGGAAAACCTGCTTATGTACAATTTACGATGCCCATTGCTATTCCCTTGACAGTCCCTGTTAATGCAAATGCTTCTGAAGTTAATGTTGTCGACGCCAATACTATCAAGGACAAAAAGAGGGATGCTTTAACGAATGAATATGACGCTATTGAAAAGCTGCCTTATGAGAATGATCAATACAGCAGCGGAATCAACATACCTTTGTCTCATCATGAATATAGCAAATTTGACCCGGCGCTCAATAGAGTTGGACTTAATAATCATACTTCACAGAAGCCATACATCTATAGTGAAGTAAATAAGTATTATAATTTTGAAGCGCAAAATCAAGAATTGCTGAAGAACAAATCTTCATGGTTCGGTAGAAAATGGTGGAATGAACATTTTATCACTTTAAAGGGAAAGGATTATTGGCTTACACTGGATCCGGGAGTAGATTTACAGGTTGGGAAAGATTTCGATGCAGATATAAATACCTACAACAATACGCGACTTGTCTATACACAAGGGGGAATAGGTAAAGACATTAGTTTTTTTGCTGTAATATATGAAAGTCAGGGACGTTTTGCAGATTACTTCAATCGCTTTGCAGAGGCGCGAAGACCTGATGGTGGAAACCCGGCTATAATTCCGGGTAGGGGAATTGCAAAAGAATTTAAAAAAGACTCCTATGATTATCCGGTTGCCACAGGTCATGTATCCTACAGCCCATCGAAATGGTTTAATGTACAGTTGGGTCACGGAAAGAATTTTATAGGTGATGGATACCGATCATTATTAATGAGTGATAATGCAAGTCCCTATCCCTTTTTTAAGATCAATACTACTTTCTGGAAATTAAAATATACAAACACATGGATGTCGCTAAGAGATGTGAGGAGTGAGGTTACTGCCGACGGATCTTTTAGAACTAAATATATGGCAAATCATTATTTGAGTTATAATATCACTAAAAGACTAAACATAGGTTTGTTCGAGTCTGTTATTTGGCAGAATGACAATGATCGCGGCTTTGATTTCAATTATATTAACCCCATAATTTTTTACCGAGCTATCGAGTTTTCCACTGGGTCTCGCGGAGGGAATGCCTTGATTGGGCTTAGTGCCAAATATAAGTTTACCGATCGCATAAATGCATATGCTCAACTTATCCTAGATGAATTTTCTACCAGCGATGTCTCCGGCGGTAATGGTAGCTATAAGAATAAGACCGGCTATCAATTAGGGCTTAAATATTACAATGCCTTCGGAATAAAAAACCTTACTCTTCAAGGTGAGTATAACCGTGTTCGACCCTATACCTATTCTCACAATACAATTGTTTTAAACTATGGTCATAATAACCAGTCGATGGCACATACACTTGGCGCTAATTTTTCTGAATTTATTGCTATAGGCCGCTACGATCGTGGAAGGATCTTTGCAGACGCCAAATTCATCATAGCTAAAAGAGGTTTTGAGTTTAACACAGAGAAGGATGATTTATTTTACGGGGGAAGCATCTACGGAACTGAAGACAACAGAGTTTCGGATAACGGGAACGAACTAGCGCAGGGAAATACAACCGATTTCTTTCATATGGAATTACAGGCCGGCTATTTGATTAATCCTGCTACTAATTTAAAAATTTACGGAAGTTTGATCTATCGAGATTTTAATCCTCTAGAAAATACCGAAGAAGTATTTAAGAATCAAACCACCTGGCTCAATTTTGGAATAAGAACCGATCTATTTAATTGGTACTACGATTTTTAAAAAGTTATTTCTTTCTTACGTTTTGGGCATCCGTATATAGAGTACGAATCATTTTTTCTGTAGAAATATAACCCTCACCATAGCCTTTGGCATCGAAATTTTCAGCAAACTCTTTCATCTCAATTACTTCCTCCACACTTTTGTTGGCAACCACGTAATAGTGTATTCTATCTCTCAAAAAATTAAGCATATCAATACTGTACTCTACATCTTTTATTGTGCCAACGGGCCCGTGACCGGGAATGATCTTCGTTTCTGCATTAAGTACATTCGCTTTAATGTGTTTTAAAGCTTCAATATACCCCTGCACAGTGCCTCCGTTTTCAAGATCGATATAGGGGTATTTTCCGTTAAAGAATACATCTCCTGTATGAAGGACATTACTTTTGGTGAAGTACACCATAGCATCTCCATCTGTATGGGCGTTATGCACATGAAAAACGTGTATTTTCTCGTCGTTGTAATAAAAATTCATTTCATCAGAAAAAGTAATGATGGGTAACTTGGCTGCATCGAAATTTTCTTCACTCTTCATGGCTTCCAATCGGCTTCGAACATTATCATGAGAAAACACTAGTGTACCATTCCCTTTCATATTAGCGTTACCACCGGTATGATCCCCATGATGATGAGTATTTACCAAAAATTCAATAGGTTTTTTAGTTATCTTATTTACTTCATTTAAAATACTTTCCGTTTCTGTTGCGAATTGATCGTCTATCATAAACACCCCATCGTTCCCGATGCTAAGACCAATGTTTCCACCCTCTCCTTGATACACATAGATATTGCCCTGAACTTTGGTGAGACCTGAGTTGCTATTAGTCTGTGCTTCAGATGCGAAGGAGATAATTAGAATGTAAATGAGTAATGAAATATTTCGATACATAGGGTTAGAATTTATTTAAGCCCTCAAAATACTAAAAAAACTAACAAGAAAGAGCGAAGAATGTACGATATATATTGTGAAAAATAGCGATGTAGTGTATCTTTGCACCCAAATTATTTAGAGCTTTGGCTACAGATAATTAAGCTTTTTATATTCAGCCTCAGGGTTTTAAAATAACACAAAAAGATTGTCGGTTACCCAAACACATTCTAGTCCGAATTCACTCGTCAAGAATTTCACGGAAATCACTAAGATTCGTCTTTCTGTGAGCGTTGTGTTTTCTTCTGTTGCCGGATACTTGCTGGGAGCTGAAACCATAGACTTTTATATTCTTTTCTTACTTTGTGTAGGTGGTTATTGCATGGTAGGTGCATCAAATGTCTATAATCAAATTATAGAGCGTGATCTGGATGCCTTAATGGATCGCACTAAAGATCGTCCTATTCCTGCCGGACGTATGAGTGTGCAAAATGCCTTTATTCTAGCATGTATTTTAACTGTAGTAGGTCTTACGGTACTGTATATTATCAATCCAAAGACAGCAATGTTCGGTGCGATTTGCATATTTATGTATGTGAGTCTGTATACTCCATTAAAGACCAAAACACCCTTATCTGTTTTTGTTGGGGCATTTCCCGGAGCGATTCCATTTATGCTGGGTTGGGTAGCCGCAACGAATGAGTTTGGAATAGAGCCAGGTACACTGTTTATGATTCAATTTTTTTGGCAATTTCCACACTTTTGGGCCATTGGATGGTTCCTTTTCGACGATTATAAAAAAGGTGGATTCTTCATGTTACCTAACGGAAAACGAGATAAAGGTACTGCCATTCAGGTGGTTTTATATACTATTTGGACGGTCCTTGCATCTCTGATACCTGTGGCGGGGGTAACCGGAAAGCTATTTTTAACGCCCGTTTCCGGAGTATTAATTGGATTATTAGGCATAGGATTAATTTATTACGCCTTGCGTTTATATAAAGAACAAACAGCTAAAGCAGCTAAACAGTTAATGCTTGCCAGCGTTAGTTATATTACTTTGTTACAGGTAATTTATGTGCTTGATAAATTTATACGATAATGAATTATACAGAAGGAACAGAAATTGAAAAAATAAACAGAGCAAAGAAAAATATGCTCTGGTTTGGAATGATAAGTCTTTCTATGAGTTTCGCTGGTCTAACAAGTGCCTACGTGATAAGTAAGGAGCGCCCCGATTGGTTAACAGATTTCCAAATTCCACAGGCATTTTATATAAGTCTGTTTTTAATTGTATTAAGTAGTTTTACTTTCCATTTTGCTAAGAAAAGTGTAATGAGAGAGGTAAATCGTCAAGGGATGATACTTTTAATCACAACCTTAATTCTTGGAATTTTATTTGTTATTTACCAATTTAAAGGCTTTTCAGAAATAATTGAAAGTGGCTATTATTTTACCGGAAGTGAAAGCACAATTACTACCTCATTTATTTATTTGGTGGTAATTATGCACTTAGCCCATATTTTTGTAGCCTTGATATCTCTTTTAGTTGTAATTTATAATCATTATAAACTAAAGTATCGAAATGGTAAAACCCTTGGTATTGAACTCGCTGCGACTTTTTGGCACTTTGTTGATGTACTGTGGATTTACCTGTTTTTATTTTTCTATTTCGTCAGATAAAAATATTATGTATTTTTGAACCCTATTTAAAACCAAATTCTTTTTATGGAAGCTACTGTTGTAAAAACAGGTACCGAAGGAAAAACCTGGGGTGGTGGAAACCGACCATTAAACGCCAGCTACGGAAAATTGATGATGTGGTTTTTCATCGTTTCCGATGCCTTAACCTTTTCAGGATTTCTAGCCTCTTACGGCTTTTCACGATTTAAATTTGTAGATGCCTGGCCTATTGCAGATCAAGTATTTACTCACTTCCCGTTTTTACATGGTGTAGATGCTCCAATGTATTATGTGGCGTTTATGACCTTCATTCTTATTTTCTCTTCTGTAACTATGGTGTTAGCTGTAGATGCAGGACATAAAATGCAGAAGAATAAGGTAATTTTAGATATGTTCCTAACCATCATTGGAGGTGCAATTTTCGTAGGTTCTCAGGCTTGGGAATGGGCCACTTTTATTAAAGGAGATTACGGCGCGGTGGAAACTAAGGGTGGAAAAATACTTCAGTTTTTAGATACTGATGGGAAAAGAGTGGCTATCAGTAGTTTTGCTCAAGACCTTCCATCTGCCAGAGATATTCACTTAGAAAAGAATGGAATTTGGTATGAAGCTGAAGCGACTCAAACATCCTATTCTTATGAAGAAGTGAAAGCAGGATTTTTAGCAGATGATAACTTGTTGGTTAGGGTACAGTATAAGGATGAAAACGGAGAACACATAATTCTATCACGTGAGGCCTCTGTTGATAAAATAGTTAACGACGGTAAACTCGTTGTGGAAGGGGCTAATCTTCGTCATAATGAGTACGGAACACCTCTCTTTGCAGATTTCTTCTTTTTTATTACAGGATTCCACGGATTCCACGTATTCTCGGGTGTATTAATAAACATTATTATTTTCTTTAATGTTGTAATAGGAACTTACGAACGGCGCGGTAGTTACGAAATGGTAGAAAAGGTTGGACTGTACTGGCACTTTGTAGATTTGGTGTGGGTATTTGTATTTACTTTCTTTTACCTTGTTTAAACAGAATTATTTTAAGAAATGGCACACGATCATAATTTAGCAATATTTAGAGGACTTGTAAAATTCAAGTCCAATGTCGGAAAAATCTGGGGCGTATTCGTATTCCTTTCAATAGTAACAATTATTGAAGTTGCCTTAGGTATTATAAAGCCTGAAGTGCTTACTGATAATCACTTTTTAGCGATGAAATTGCTAAATTGGATATTCATTATTCTTACTTTAGTGAAAGCCTACTATATTACCTGGGATTTCATGCACATGCGTGATGAGAAGAAAGCTTTGAGACGGGCAGTTGTTTGGACAGCTATTTTCCTGATCTGCTATTTGGTATTAATCCTTTTAATTGAAGGAGATTATATTTATGATGTGTATAAAAGTGGCTTCGTTAAATTCGATTTCTAGAATCATAACATAGAATATATACAGCCCTGCCTTGCAGGGCTTTTTTTATACCCGAACGTAATTCATAGGAAATTAATTCAATTGGAGCCACAGGCCACCCATAGTTAAAAATTAACAACTAAAGATTGTTCACACGGCGATTAGGGCTTATTTTTGCAAACACAACTTATCTTCCTTTGGAAATAATTTTTACAGTCTGATGAAAAAATTCTTAGTGCTTGGTATTCTGTTCATCTTACCGATTACGGCATATGTTTTTTTTGCTTCCGGAAAGGATAATTTTGCCAAATTACCAGTACTTACTGAAACAGTTTCTGAGCTTAACGATTTTAAGACTAAGGATGGTAATAGGGTCATTCTGAAAGATCATATTACTGTCTTGGGTTTCTTCGGAAAGGATTTGATGAGCAATAGAGTTAATGCTTATAATTTGGCACATAAAATCTATAAAAAGAATCATGGGTTTCAGGATTTTCAATTAGTAATAGTGCTTCCTGAAGGGACTGAAGCTGTTTCCGAAGAATTAAAAGAGAAGTTAAGCGAAATAGCCGACACTTCTAATTGGAGATTCGTTTTTGGTTCTATTGAAGCTGTACAAAATGTATTTAATTCTTTAGAATCGGACTATGAACTAGATGCTAATCTGGCCTCACCCTATGTATTTATTATTGATAAAGACAGAAATCTTCGGGGTAGAAATGATGATGAGGATTATGGAATGCTTTATGGATTCGATTCTTCAAGCATTGCTGAGATTAATAATAAAATGAGTGATGATATAAAGGTTGTTTTAGCCGAGTATCGTCTGGCCTTAAAAAAGTACAAAGCAAAGCGAGAAATATAAGATGAAAAAAAATTCGTACATAGGAATCACCTTTATCATATTGGTTTTCGGAATTATTTTTATTCCAAAAATAATTGATCGGATTCATAATAAAAACGTTGTGGACCTGGATAGAATGAGCAATAACACAAATAATTATGAAGAAAGTAAACTTTCAGAAGAGGATTTGGTTGTGTTTAACGAAGTTCCTGATTTTACATTTGTAAATCAAGAAAACGACACCATTACTAACAGGTATTACAAGAATAAGGTTTATGTTGTAGAATTCTTTTTTTCTACATGCCCGAGTATTTGTCCTATAATGAATACCAATATGTTGAAGATACAAGAGGCTTTTAAAAACAGAGATGATTTTGGGATTGCATCATTTTCTATCGATCCGGAATACGATACCCCGGAGATTTTAAATCAATATGCCAAGGCTTATGATGCGAATCACAAACATTGGAATTTTTTGACAGGAGAAAAAGCTGAAATTATGAAGCTTTCCAACGAAGGGTTTAAATTGTATGCTGCTGAAAGTGATGAAGCAGAAGGAGGTTTTGAACATTCGGGTCTCTTTGCTTTAATCGATAAAGATGGAAAAATAAGGAGTAGAAAAGATGAATTCGGTAACCCCATTATCTATTATAATGGATTAGAAGAAGAGGGCGTACAGATGTTAATTGAGGATATTAAAAAGCTCTTGTAGTATGGCTGAAGCGTCATCAAACAATTCTAGAAAATACACCATTTGGATTTGGGTGCTGTCTGTTGTAATTCCTGTGGCTGTTGGGGTGTTATTCACTGTGAAGATTCCGGGAGTGGAACGCATGGGTTTTTTGCCTCCTATTTATGCATCAATCAATGCCTTCACAGCAATTTTGCTTATCACAGCAGTAATCCAAATTAAGAAAGGCAATAGAGTTGCTCATGAACGACTGATGAAAACCTCAATAATTCTTTCGGTCCTATTTTTGGTTATGTATGTAATCTATCATATGACTTCCGAATCTACTACGTATGGAGGGGAAGGAGCGTTGAGATATGTATATTTTATTATTCTAATTACACATATTCTATTATCAATAGTTGTTATTCCTTTCGTTTTAATAACTTATGTAAGAGCAATTTCTGGCGATTTTATAAAGCATAAAAAAATAGCCCGATATACTTTCCCCTTGTGGTTGTATGTTGCTATTTCGGGAGTAATTGTTTATATAATGATTTCACCATACTATTAATGAAAACAAAAGCATTTCTAATTGTTATACTAATCTTTTTAATAAGTGTCTCTTCGGAAGCGCAATGCGCCATGTGCCGTGCGGTTCTGGAAAGTGAAGAGGGAGGAGAGATGGCAAAAGGAGTAAATAATGGAATTATGTATCTAATGATCTTTCCGTATTTATTGGTGGGCGGAATAGGATATATAATTTATCGAAATAGAAAGAAAGCGAAGGAAATTGAAAATTAACAAAACCTTTACTTTCGCGTTGTAACTTTGAAGTGAGCTAAGAGACTAATTTAAAAGACTTTTACTTACCACGCTGCTATAAGTCTTAACATTAATTTCACAAATTTTGGGAATCAATTCCTGTAATTTGAAGAATATTATTTTGCTATGATTGAAATAAAAGACTT
>CBDUGY010000020.1:0-29295 GCA_965367015.1 uncultured Ulvibacter sp. | reverse complement strand
ATATTTAGAGCTGAAGCTTATAGAAAGGAATACAAAAACCTGGTTACCTATAATTCAGAAATGCCCTCTTTTGATAGTATGTATGACACGAGTGGAGATGGGTATGCTCAGGGAATCGATCTTTTCTGGCGTGATGATGAGACCATTAAAAATATTGATTATTGGGTGAGTTATTCGTTTTTAGATACCGAACGCAGATATCAGAATTATCCTATGGCGGCAGTGCCTTCCTTTGCGAATACACACAATTTATCTGTTGTAGCTAAGTATTGGATTGAGGATTGGAAAAGTCAGGTGGGTTTTAGTTATCAACTCGGTAGCGGAAGAAGCTACACCGATTTGAACAGACCCGGGTTTTTACAGGATAAAACAAAGGACTATCACAGTATCAGCCTAAATTGGGCTTATTTAATTTCGCAACAGCAAATACTCTATTTCTCTATCAATAACGCATTGGGCTTCACTAACGTAAACGGTTATCAATATGCAAACACTCCCGACTCCGGCGGTAATTATAACCGACGAGCATTACTGCCAGCTGCAGATCAGTTTTTCTTTGTTGGTTTCTTTTGGACAATTAGTGACGACGGAACTGATAATCAATTAGACAATCTGTAAGGCGGTGACAACTTTTACTTAGGAGAACAAAGACAATAAAATCTTTTTATCATCTTATTTAAAACTCAGCAAATTATCGATTTTAGAAAGACTTTACAATTCGGTCGCATTTTTCAACAATTGAGTATTTCCCTTTTTTAAATTATTCTATTCTGAAAGATATTTACAGAGTCACAACTTAAAACAATATATCATGCAAACAATTATTACTTACCTCGCACTTTTGCTCACAGGATTATTCGTTCAGGCACAGAATACAATCGTCGTTAATGTAGACGGATTTTCAAATAATGATGGGACCGCCATGGTTGCTGTGTACGACTCAGAAGAAAATTTTCTGGAGAAGCGATACAAAGGAGACCTATCAAGAATTAACGATCAAAAAGTATCCTTCCGATTCGAAAACATTCCCGATGGAACCTATGCGATTTCTGTAGTCCATGATGAAGATAGTAATGGAAAACTGAATATGGTTATGGGTTTTTATCCTTCCGAGGATACTGGCGCATCAAACAACGCTCCTGCACGTTTCGGTCCGCCAAAATGGAGAGATGCTAAGTTCGCATTAAAGAACGGGTCGGTCATAACACAAAACATCAATTTATAATTATTAACTTTAAACATTAACAACTCAGGATATGAAAAATATACTCATCATTTTTATCGCCCTTATAAGTTTTAGCGGGATAAGTCAGTCGAAATATCAGCAAGGTATGACCAAAGCCTTTGAGCTCTGGGAAGCAGATAAATCTTGGGAAGCCGCAAATATGTTCGAAAGAATTGCCACGGCAGAACCAGATAACTGGTTACCTCCTTTTTATGTAGCACAAATAAATGTTTTCAATAGTTTTTCAGAAAAGGACAAAGAAAAGCTTACGGCACAATTAGCGAAGGCGCGCGATTTTATAAATGACGCTATGGCAATCTCCAAAGACAACCCTGAAATAATGGTTTTAGAAGCTCAATGGTATACCGCCTGGATAGTTTTTGACGGACAACAATACGGAATGACTTACTCTGGAAAGGTGGCAGAACTGTACCAAAAAGCGATGAAAATGGCCCCTGATAACCCGCGTGTTGTTTTAGGAAAAACAGAATGGGACATGGGTTCTGCACGATTTTTTGGGCAACCGGTTGATAAATATTGTCCCGAGCTTCAAAGAGCTGTAGCGCTTTTTGATACTTATGAACCTGCAGGAGAATTTCATCCACAGGGTGGTAAGGAATACGCAATGGGAGTAGTTGAAAGCACCTGTAAAAAAGAATAATGAAAAACTTACTTAAAGAGATTGGAAGAGCTTCATTTATTGGTGTGCTCTTGTTTATTGTAGTTGGTGTTATTAACTATCTGAATGGCTACTTTTATACTGCCGTTAAACAAGTGCTAATTGACTTTTTGTACAATCAATTGTATTCAATTGTATTGTATATGGCCAACATGATGCTTTTCAAATTTTTACTTAAGTATTTCGGAGATACCTTTTTCAAATTTAAAAATTTAGTTCGCTCAATACTTGGAGGGATTTTAGTAACCGTAATATGTATTTTTTTGCTACGTCTCTTTAAAGAGATGTTTATTGATGGAGAAAGTTGGAGCGATTTTGTGGCGGGCGAGGAAACGAGATTTTATTACTCGACTTTCATTATTTCGATGGTGATTTCCATCATTTTTTACGGAATTTATTACTACCGGTTTAAGCAAGAAAATCGCGTTAAAGAACAAAAAATAATTGCCGGTACTGCATCGGCGAAGTTTGATGCTTTAAAAAATCAGCTGGATCCTCATTTTCTCTTTAATAGTTTAAATGTATTGACTAGCCTGATCGAAGAAAATCCGGAGGCGGCCACCAGGTTTACAACGGCACTTTCAAAAGTGTATCGCTACGTTTTGGAGCAAAAGAACAAAGATCTGGTTACGGTTTCAGAAGAGCTAAAGTTCGCTCAACTATATATGTCGCTTATCAAAATGCGATTTGAGGATAGTATAGTATTTACTTTTCCTGAAACAATAAGCAATCCGGAGGCAAAGGTTGTCCCATTGTCACTTCAACTCTTGCTCGAAAATGCGGTGAAGCACAATATGGTTACACCTTCTAAAAAATTACATATTTCGATAGAAGAAAAAGGTGGAAATTTAGTAATTACGAACAATCTGCAGCCTAAGCAGGTAGTAAAAGAGAGTAGTGGTGTAGGGTTGAAAAATATAAGACAACGATATCAAATACTAACAGACAGGCCGGTTGTGATTAAAGAGAATAATAAACAATTCAGCATTGCGATTCCAATGCTGACACAAAAGACAATGCACATGAAAACACAAGATAATTTTATTTCAGAAAAAAAATACTCTTACGCAAAAGAGCAAGTTGACAAATTGAAGGGGTTTTATATTCATTTAACCATATATCTAATCTTTATTCCTGTATTTGTTTGGCTGAACTATATCTCGGGAGCCGGCTTCCCTTGGGCGATTTTTCCGATTGGTGGTTGGGGCTTTGGCGTTTTGGGCCATGCTGCTGAAACGTTCAACTATAATCCTTTTTTCGGAAAGGGCTGGGAGGAGCGTAAGATCAGAAAATATATGGAAGAGGAAGATTAATGACAATTCAGTAGTGAAAATTAACACTTCAGAAGGAAGAACTTTTAGGCCCCATAAGCAGTTCGTAAATTTATAAAAGGAATTATAAATAAAAAATCATGGAAACATCAAACAAAGACAACAAGTATTTTAAAGCCAAGGCCCGCGTAGCGGAAATCAAAAAGTTTTATACCGGCCTAATGATGTATCTCATCTTTATCTCTTTCTTAGCCGGTTTAAACTACTATATCGATCAATGGAATTACCCTTGGTTTCTTTGGGCAGCTTTTGGTTGGGGAATAGGTTTGTTTTTTCAAGCTGTGAAAGCTTTTAAATGGAATCCTTTTTATAATAAAAACTGGGAACAAAGAAAGATAAAGGAATTCATGGAGAAAGATGACGAGACAAACAATTATTCATAATTTTCAAAAAAATGACATCTGTTAAAACTGAAAAATATAAAAGAGCTCAAGAGAAGGTTCGCAAAATTAGATGGTTTCACAGTCATTTTATAGCCTTCATTATAGTGAACATTATAATCTTCATTATTAAAACTAACATTTACAGAGTACTCTCGAACACCCTGGACACTGTTGATTTCAATTTTGGGAGCTGGTTAAATTGGAATTTTGGAATCACAGTGATACTCTGGGCATTAGTTTTACTTATTCACGGGCTATATGTACACGACTTTAAGTTAAAAATCATTAAGGAGTGGGAGGAACGAAAAATTCGTCAGATCATAGAGAAAGAAAATAAAAATAATCCAAATCGGATATAATTGAATTTTAAAATTATAAACATGGAAAGAAAACGAAGTTTAAGATATTTGCGGGCCAAAAAGAAAGTTGAGACATTAAAGGGTTTCTACGCTCATCTTACGGCATACGTTATTGTTAATGCATTTTTAATTTTGAGTGGTGCGGGTTTGTTCAGGCAAACTGAATTGGATTTTTCAAACTTTGGAAACTATGTCACCGCTATATTTTGGGGAATTGGTTTGGCTTCACACGCAGTGTACGTGCTGTATATTTTAAAAGTAGATAATAATTTTTTTAAGCGCTGGGAAGAGAAGAAAATTAAAGAGATCATGGATAAGCAGGATAATGAAATTATAAATCAGACGCAAAACTGGAAGTAGTCGATTCAAACAACTAAAAATGAAACATTTTTTATACATAAGTATTCTACTTTTCTCAACAACTACGATATGGGCGCAATCTTTTATGGTCAAGAATGTCACACTCTTTGATGGCGAAAAAGTATTAGATAATAGATCGGTTTTAGTGGAAGATGGTAAAATCACAAAGATTAATGCAGTTATTAACTTTGAAGGTGAAACGATCGACGGAACCGGAAAGTTTTTGATGCCTGCGATGACAAATAGTCACGTACATGCATTTATGGCTCCCAATCTAATTGAGGCGGCTCAGGCAGGAGTACTCAATGTTTTAGATATGCATGGTATGGAAGAATACCAACCTATCATGCAGAAGAATGCTGCAAAAGCGCCCAACTTTGCCCGTTTCTATTTTGCGGGAGCTGCCGCGACGGCTCCGGATGGTCATGGAACGCAATTCGGATTTCCTTCACCTACATTGTCGACAGTAGAAGAGGCTTCCAACTTTATTGACGCGCGATTAAATGCCGGAGCCAGTTATATTAAGATTATAGTAGAACCATGGAAAAATACGCTCTCACATGAAGTTGTAAAAGCTTTGATCGATGTTGCGCATGCTAAAGACAAGATAGCCGTGGTGCATATTTCAAAGTTAGATGATGCGATAAAGGTTCTTGAGAATGACGCTGATGGTTTAGTTCATATTTGGTGGGATAAAGAAATAGACGCAGAGCAACTGAAATCTCTTTCAGAAAAAGAGCAATTTTTTGTTATACCAACCTTACTGACTTCTCATTTGGTTCTGGATCAATTAAGAAAGCTGGATACCGGTCAAACTTTTATAAGCAATGAAAAAGTCTCTATGGAGGTAAAGCGATTATATGATGCCGGAGTACCAATTCTGGCAGGTACCGACCCGCCAAATGCAAACATTAACTATGGAACCGATCTTTATAAAGAATTAGATCTTTTGTCAAAAGCCGGAATACCTAATTTGGATGTTTTAAAAAGTGCCACTTCGAATCCAGCCACTTTTTTTGATCTAAAAAAAACAGGTTACATAAAAGAAGGATATTTTGCCGATCTTATTTTACTGAATGGTGACCCGATAAAAGATATTCAAAATATAAGCGCTATCGAGAAAATTTGGAAAGAGGGGAACGTTGTGAGCAGTGAGCAGTAACTATAAATTATAAGTCAAGTATGAATGTAATTATAATTGAAGACGAAAAACCATCGGCCAGACGTCTAAACCGAATGCTGGAGAGACTTTCTATTTCTGTAAATATAATGTTACACAGCGTAGAAGAATCGATTGAATGGTTTTCAAATAACCCGCATCCGGATTTGATTTTTTTGGATATTCAGCTGAGTGATGGACTGTCTTTCGAAATTTTTGATGAGGTTGAGGTTAAAAGCTCGATTATCTTTACCACTGCTTTCGATGAATATGCCCTTCAGGCATTTAAACTGAATAGTATCGACTACTTGCTTAAACCCATCGACGAAGAAGAATTAGAAGTTGCAGTAACGAAGTACAAATCGTTAAAACCGCAAACACAAAACCTTCAGTTAAACTTTGATGATATTAAAAAATTGCTTGTCAATCCGGTGGAACGTGAGTATAAAAAACGCTTTACTACTAAAATCGGACAGCATATTAAAATGATTCCGGTAGATGAAATAGAGTGTTTTTATTCAGAAAACAAAGGAACCTATGCTCATACGATAGATGGAAGAGATTATTTACTCGACACCA
The DNA here is from genome assembly GCA_965367015.1 of uncultured Ulvibacter sp. GTDB lineage: Bacteria > Bacteroidota > Bacteroidia > Flavobacteriales > Flavobacteriaceae > CAXBES01. The sequence continues at coordinate 23,220 of CBDUGY010000020.1, read as the reverse complement.
CTTTAGAGCAGCTGGAGGAAGAACTGGCTCCCCAAACTTTTTTTCGCATCAGTCGTAAGTTTTATATAAATATCAACGCAATTAAAGATATTATCTCATACACTAACTCTCGCCTACAATTAAAACTTAATAGCTATAAAGAGCAGGACATAATTGTTGCACGGGAACGCGTAAAGGATTTTAAATTGTGGCTTGAATAGACACTACTCATTATAATCAATTTACTTCCAATTTTATTTCTTTTCTGTTCCTGATGGTAACGTAGGGCGGACTTTTTTTACTTCAATTCGATTGTCATCAAAGGCTGATGGCAACAACTTCGGAATAAATTTAACCAATAAGGGTAGTAATACAGTGCCTCCCGGTAAAAGGAAAATTGTAAGTGAGGGGATACTTTTACACACATCTAACAATTGTTCTTTCACTTTACCTTTCTCTTCGTGGTTCAAGTCGCGCAAGGTAGATTGACCAAGCAGTATCAACAGCTCGCGACTTTCATTGAGTTCTTTTAATAAACGTTTCTGGTTACGCATTATAAGCAACTTAACTGTTGCAGCAGATTGTTTGTAGAATTGCTTCACAGGATGTGAATATTCGAAAAGTTTAATGCTGGCAGTGTTTTCTTCTGAAAAATTATTTAAATCGGTTAAGCTTTTAGTCAACTCTTCGTCTCCGATTTCAAGTAAGTCTGTCAAATTTCTCAAAAACAGAAACTCGCTTGAATCCATTTCATGATCATCCCACACCGCAAGACAACACAGGTCCAGAATATATTTCTTTTCTGAAAAATTCCGCAGTGAAGCTTTTTTCATATCCGAAAGTACCATCTCAGCATTGTTGGTATTGTGATTGGTGAGGTATTGGGATGATGATTCAAATAATTCTATGATAAGATGATCGTATTTACTTTTCCTTAGTTTCGATTTTAGAGCTAAGAAACAAAAGGTGATCACCTCGGTCTCGAATTGTTTTGCGAACGCTTTAGGGCTCCCCTTATCTTTCAAAAAAAAATAAAATGATACTACATCCACATATAATAGGGCATGTGTTAATAATGTTGCAGCATTTTTTCTAAGATCGAGATTTGTTTGCTGAAGCCGACCCGAAAGTATTCCTTCTAACAAATTGAATTTGGATTGTGAGAGTGAAAGTTTATGAAAAATTCCGGTCTTACCTTTGTCGGATTTTTTATAATAAAGGGTGATGGACTCTATAGCATCTTCAAAACTGCCATTTTCAATCCGGTAATAAGTATAGAGAAGTGCATGGAATAAATTGACTTTTGTATATTCTTCCTTAGTCAATTCAAGATAGCTTACACTTTCATCTGCGATAGCACGCACCGAAATTCCGTAAATAAATCCGGTCGATACAAGATGATCGTAAAATTCGCGTTCATCTTTAAAGCAATTTATAAGTTGTTCCCGTTCAAAAAGGTTTAGAAATTTTTTAATCCAGTCGGGAGCAGAAGGGTTCATATTTTTTAAAGGCCTGAATTAAAAATGGTTTTACTATATATGTGTGCATTAACAAAGGTTTACAAAGAACAGAATTTACATTAACATTTAATTAACGCCTCAAAGAAAACCATGATTGTAATTTCGTCGTAAATAAAAGCAACAAGTAAAAATAATTAATAATAACAACTTAAATTATGAAAAAAACAAAAATTATTGCAGCTATCGGAGGCTTGGGACTAGCCGTGCTTTCGGTGTTTTTGATCGCTGCAGATCACATTGATGCGCCGTCTGTTGCAGGAACGACATCAGATATTACCGATTTTTATGCCTTTCAAGGATCTAATCCAGACAATTTAGTATTTGTTGCTAATGTGCAAGGGCTTTTGGCTTCCGGTCAAGGTACGGACCAAGCGGTGTTCGACGAGAACGTGTTAATTGAGGTAAACATAGACAGAACGAATGATCTGGTAGAGGATGTTCTAATTCAGGCTATTAAAAGAGGAGATTCTATGTATTTCTTTCTGAAGGAAGCTCCGGCTCAGACAGGTTTAAATAGTTCTATCGATGCCACAGCCATGATTGGTAGTGTGAAGATTTCTACCACAACCGATGTTCAGACTTCTACAAATAATGGTTATAGTTTTTTTGCCGGACCAAGAGAGGACCCATTCTATTTTGACTTTGTCCAGTATAATGCAGTTTTAGACGGAAGTGCTCCTGGCGGATTTAACGATCCGGGTTCAGATACTTTTGCAGGAACTAACGTACTTTCAATAGTGGTTGAAGTGCCTAAAGCGAATTTAGGTGCAGCTGCGACGGGTGTGAATCCATTAGATCCATCTGCAGCTCTGTATAACACATGGGTTGAGTCTAAAAGAAAACAATAAAAAATTAATTCAGAAATAAGAAAATCATGAAAACATATAAATATATAACAGTCTTTGTAGCGATCTGCGCGTCTCTTTTGTTCGTTCAGTGCGCCGATGATGACGATAACGGAAACGTAATAATGATGGCAACCTGCGACGACGGTATTCAGAACGGTGATGAAGAAGGAGTCGATTGTGGTGGGAGTGCTTGTTCTCCATGTACAATGGCAATAGAATTTAGTGGTACATATGCTCAGGAAGATCAAATGGGTCGTCCGGGGATTAATACTGTTTTTGGTGTGTCCGGTTCAAAAGATGCATTCAATACTACTGTACCATCACAAATGGGTGCTAACTTTCAGGCTGCTTTCGAAGCACGATTATTGGCGCTAAATGCTGCATATACAACAAATGCTTTGGGTCTTGACGCTCCTACTTTTACCACAGTACTTGCTAGCGATGTGTTATGGGTTGCTGAGACAGGAACCACTACTTACTTTGATGGCACCAATGTGCTGACAGGGAGAAACTTGAATGACGATGTGATCGATATTTCATTATTGTTGATTTTCGGTGGGCCAACGGGAACAGATAACCCTACATTAACCAGTGACGGAGTAGATAGCAACGATGTTGCATTTTCATCTACATTCCCTTACCTGGCTAGTCCGTTTTAAAAATTAAATTGGAATAATTTGAAAAAGAGAACCCTGGCTGTTCTCTTTTTTTATTATAAATCGAGTTATGACGAAACTAACAATATTTGCATTAGTGCTTGTGCTCTGCGCTTGTAATTCAGAAATAAAAGAAACTTCTGTTACCAATCCAACAGATTACAACAAGTACTTACGAAATGATACCTTACCCACACAGTCTGCTGTTGTTGAAGAAATGGCGTTTTGGCAAGCAAGGTTAAACAAGAACAATGAAGATTTTGTCGCAATGAATAAACTTGCGGGTCTTAATACAGCTATGTTTGGAGCGACAGGCGATGTTTCTAAGTTGTATAAAGCGGAAGATCTAACAAAGCAAGTTCACGATATTTCGGTTCGTGATAAAGACACTTATTTAAGGGCGCTGGCACACAATTATATTTCACAACACCGATTTAAAGAGGCGAAAGTTCTTCTGGATAGTGCTTACGCGTATCCCGATAATAAAAGAGCAACTGAACTCATGTTATTTGATGTCGCAATGGAATTGGGAGAATATGCTTCAGCCGACATGTATTTAGGGAAAGTGCAAAAGCCGAATGATTATAATTACCTCATTCGTTTGTGTAAGTGGAGCGATTACCGAGGGGATCTGGACTCTGCAATAAAATATATGGAGCAAGCAAAGAAGATCGCCGAATCTGGAGGACTTAAATCCTTAAAAGTCTGGACCTATAGTAATTTGGCCGATTATTACGGTCATGCCGGAAGAATTCGGGAGTCTTATAACCATTATTTAAAAACTCTTCAGCTGGAACCTGATAATGCATATGCTAAGAAAGGTATCGCATGGATAACTTATTCTGCAGAAAAAAATACAGAAGAAGCCAATCGAATTTTAGATTCTATCTTGGTATATCATAAAATACCCGATTATTATCTTCTGAAAGCTGAAATGGCGGAATTTAACGAAAACCTTTCCGAAGCACATAAACAGAAGGAAAACTTTTTGGATGCAATCCAATCCGGAAACTATGGTAATATGTATAATACATATGTAATTGAATTACTGGCGAATAAAGAACCACTAAAGGCATTGAGCCTCGCTGAACAGGAAATTCAGAATCGTGCTACCCCGGAAACATATCATCTCCTGGCATATACCCAGTTAAGGGCGGGTGAAAATACGGAAGCGCTCAAAACAATAATGACGCATGTAGAAGGTAAAACCCATGAACCCATGGCCCAATATCATGCGGCTCTTATTTACAAGGCCAATGGTTTGACGAGTAAAGTAGCCCCAATTAGAAAAGAATTGCTTGACGCATCTTATGAGTTAGGTCCTGTATTGACTAGAGAAATTGAAAATTTGTAGAAAAATAAAACCAAGACAAGGGTTACTGCGTATATAGTTTTATAAAGTCGGAATACCGGTTTTTTCAGAGTTTTTTTGTTAGTTGAGCGCCCTTGGAGAAGGGCGCTTTTTAATATTAAAAAGATAAAAGCACTTTAACTTAAGAGCCAACAGACCCTAAAGTATATAGTTGAGATAGTGTCGGGCTATTGCTACCTCCCGCTGGTTCAAGAGTAATCCCGAAAGCCTCCGGATCTGGAATATTTTCAAATCGGTAGATCCCTTTTTCAACCTCTGTGACCCCTTCTAAGAGACCTACACTGGTTGGTGTAAGTGGGTCCATAATAAGTGACCATACTTGGTATACCTTCCCGGCAGGAGCTTCAGGCAGACCTTTAGCATCTATATACGCAACACCTTCAGCCTTATTAAAGTAAACCTTGGCAAAAGCATTAGGAGCGACCGCTTGGTTACCCGGAAGGGTAAATGTATTGTAATCTTTAGAACGAAGAATACTTAACAGTTTATCTGTTTGTGCCAGAGAAGCTTCGGTAGTTTCCACCTTTTCTTTTAGCATATTATTTTCCGACGATGTTATTTGAATTTCCTCTTGAAGATCATTATTCTGATTCAGCATCCAGAAGATCCCACCAATACATAAAACAGCCGCTGCCCAGCCCGTGATAGCCGGCCAGTTTGAAGAATATTCCTTATTATTTAGAGTGCGCACCTTAGCAATGGCATTTAAGATATATGACCATACCATGGCCGGTAAGGTAGGTGCTACCGCCTCGGCCAATATGATCAAAGAAGCTTCAATTTCTTCAACCTCCTTTTTTACTTCCACCGATTCTCTCATCGCTTGATCGATTTCTTTGGCTTCTTCCGGTGGAAGGGCCCCACAAACATAAAGTTCGAGCTTTCCTGATTCTATTATTTCCTTTGTATCCATTTTATAATTAACCCAGCACTCTGGCTCTTAACTCATTCATGCAATTTCTATTTCGCGTTTTTAGTGTCCCTATTGGTATTTCCAGAGTTTTGGACGCATCGGCTTGTGTGAATCCTTGAAAATACAGGAGTTCTATAATTTTAATACAAACTGGTTTTAACGCATCTACAAATTTGCGAATTCCTATCGCATTTGTACTTCTATTCAAGTTATCTGTTGATGATAGTATATGTACGAAATTTGTTGTAGATAGGTTTTTTTTTGAGTTTTTAAATGATTTCGAACGGGTCTCATCTATGGCGGTATTTCTTGCAATATTGAGAATCCACGTAAAAAAACGACCTTTGTTTATATCATAAGATTTGGAGTTGTTCCAGATTTTTATGAAAACGTCCTGCATAACTTCTTCTGCTACACCTTCATCTAATACTATACTGTAAATAATACCATAGATTGCCTCAGAATAAAGGCTATAAATTCGAGAGAATGCCTTCTCATTGCCATCCTGCATTTCTAGAATTAGAGTATTAGGTTGTTCCATAAAGTTTAGCGTGAAAACGAAGATAGTGAAAAATACAAAGTCAATTTGTGGATTGCCAATAATTGCGAAACTTATAAATTGAGACGTAAATTAATAACACTATTTTTATTTGTTCATCATATTTGCACAAAGATTAAACAAAAAAACAATTTATTTTATTGTTAACTTATTTATTTTTAATAGATTTACTGAAATTAAACTACTCAACAATAATCCTAAACTAAATTTACTATGCAAAAAGTTACAATTGGCGTAATTTTTTCTGCTCTTATTTTATGTTCACTTGGTTCTAAGGCGCAAAATTTTTTGCAGCCACTTCAGAATCAACTCGATCAGCTGGTAGAAAATAACAAATTACTTAACGAAGATCTTCAATGGGAAGTTACAAGCGAGCACATAAGCAGTGCCAGTAATATTCACCATATTTATTACACTCAGGTTTTAAACGATCTAAAGATTTTCGGTACAGAATCAGGAATACATATATTTTCTAATGGAGACGTTTTGAAAGCCGACAATCGCTTTATAAAAAATGTAGCTAGCCTGGGAAGTCGTTCTGCGACACCATCGCTAACTGCAACACAGGCGGTTTCAGCAGCGGCTAATCAGTTGAATTATTCAATTTCAGAAACTCTTTCAGTCTTAAGCCGTAAAAATAACGCAAGTCAGGAATCATTAATTAGCAATGGTGGAATTTCGCTCAGTCCGATTCCAGCCAGGTTAATGTATCAAATGAATTCAAATAATGAACTTGTTTTAGTATGGGATGTATCCATAGAGGCAGTCGATCAGCAAAATTGGTGGAATGTTCGTGTTGATGCTACTTCGGGAGATATTTTAGACAAAAACGATTGGATGGTTAGTTGTTCATTTGAACATGACCACAGTATACACGAAGAAATTTTAGATTATCACGCTAACCTGTATGATATACCAAACTATAATGAGTTAGTAGTGAATGCGGAAGCAGGATGCGGGGAATGCTATGAAGTAATTGCCGTTCCAACTGAAAGTCCGTATTACGGACCACGAACCATAGAAATGTCACCTGCGAATGCAATAGCGTCTCCTTTTGGATGGCATGATACAGATGGGGCGACGGGCGCAGAATTTACCACAACACGTGGTAATAATGTAAATGCCTATGAAGATGGAGATAACCCCGGATTCCAGCCGGATGGTGGGGCCACTTTAGATTTTACAGGTTTTCCTTTTACTCAAACCTATTCAAACGCAAATCAATATGAATCTGCGGCGATAACAAATCTTTTCTATTGGAATAATTCATTCCATGATGTTCTTTATCAATATGGTTTCGACGAAGCCGGAGGTAATTTCCAAGAGAATAACTACGGAAATGGAGGATTAGGTAGCGACTCTGTAAATGCCGAAGCACAGGACGGATCGGGATCGTGTAATGCGAATTTTGCTACGCCTGCTGATGGTCAGAACCCAAGAATGCAGATGTATATTTGCAATGATAAGGATGGAGACTTCGATAATCTTGTAATTGTACATGAATACGGACATGGGGTGTCAAACCGACTTACGGGAGGTCCGGCTAATTCAGGATGTTTGAGTAATCAAGAACAAATGGGTGAAGGATGGAGTGATTTCTACGGTGTTTTAATGACTATTGAACCGGGAGATACAGGTACTGATGCGAGAGCTGTTGGAACCTATCTGTTTGGTCAGGGTACTGGCGGTGCCGGAATACGACCTTTCCCATACAGTACAGATTTAACGGTGAACCCACAAACATATGATGATATTAAAACAGCTGCGGTTCCTCATGGAGTTGGTTCTGTTTGGGCAACAACGATGTGGGAAGTTACCTGGGCATTAATTGATGAACATGGTTACGACCCTGATTTCTATAATTTCACTGGTGATGTTACTCAGGATGCCGGTAATATTCAGGCATGGGCCTTAGTTACCGAAGCCATGAAGCTACAACCTTGTAGCCCTGGATTTGTCGATGGAAGAGATGCCATATTCGCAGCAGATCAAGCGCTTTATGGAGGTGCAAATGAATGTAGACTATGGGACGCGTTTGCGAAAAGAGGTCTAGGTGTAAGTGCCGATCAAGGATCTTCCGGAAGTAGAGCTGATGGTACTGAGGCATTCGATACTCCTTCAGGAATGGCTATGTTTACAGCTCCTAATGATGTATGTGCTTCTTCAGATGTGCTCACAGGTCTTGGTGGTGGTACTCCAGGAGGTGGAGTTTATAGCGGTCCCGGAGTTACCGATGATGGAAACGGAAGTACTTATTCATTCGACCCGGCAGTTGCCGGAGTAGGTGTACATACTATTATGTATGAAGTGATGGCAGGAACATGTTCTGTAGCATCTTCTGCTACAGACGATATAGAGGTTATTGCGGTTTCAGCTGGGCCCATGACTACTGGAGTGACAGATTTCTGTGTTGGAGATCCAGTTACCGTTACGGCTGTTCTAAACGAGCCTACAAATGTTATTAGATGGTATGATGCCTTAACCGGTGGTAGCTTCCTCTTTGAAGGGACTTCATATACCTTTACCCCTACAGGGAGTATGGATATTTATGCACAAGAATTACCTCCAGGTCCGTTATCTCAGTTGGTGATTTCTGAAATAACATTGGAAACTCCAGATCAATTTGAAATCCAAAATGTGGGTATTGCAACAGATTACACTGGATATACAGTAGCAGTTAGTGACCAACCTTACGCAGATATAAATGCGATCAATGGGACAACGCAAACCTTAGGTAATATGGCTGCCGATTCGGTGGTTAATTATGACGACCAGGTAGGTTCATCGGTATACTGGGGGAGCAATCTTTTCTGGGATGATGCCGGTACGGGGTGGATTGTGATAATTGATGATGCAGGAAATGTGGTGGATTCAGTTTTTTGGAATTTTTCCGCTGCAGAAATTGCAACATTTAATGTAACTATCAACGGATTTAACATTACAGCTGCTGATCTTGACTGGACAGGCGATGGTGCAGATTTGAATATAACCTGTAACGATTCTTTTAGAAGAGTTGGTGATACAAATTCTGCTGCCGATTGGCCCGGAACTTGCGAGCCTTCAGATTATGGGGTACCGAATAGTGATATTGCGTTAGATGGAGGAGATTGCCTTGGCGAGCGAACACTTACCGAAGTAATTGCGGAAGATATAGACCCGGTTATAACTTGTCCGGCAGATGTGGTTGAAACCGTAGATCCGGGAGATCAATTTACTTTACCAGATTATTCAGGAGCAAGCTCTGCAACCGATAATTGTAGTCCGGCTCCGGTGATTACACAAGATCCGGCAATTGGAACGATGGTGGGAGTTGGAGTTACTGTTGTTACAATGACAGCTACAGATCTTGCCGGGAATGATGATACCTGTACCTTTAATTTAACTGTGGAAGAAAATGTTCTAGGTGTAGAAGATCTGACGCTGACTAATAGTATTGTGCTCTATCCGAACCCTACGAATGGAACAATTACCTTGCAGAATAATAGTTCTATTTTATTGCAAAATATGGTTATTACCGATGTCAATGGTAGAATAATTCAGTCTATGGAACTAGGTAATATGGGAGTCGAAACTTCTTTTTCCGTAGAAAAGCTTTCGCAAGGTATTTACTTTGCTAAAATAGTTTCAGAAAACGGAAGTACCGTGAAGAGAATTATTAAAGAGTAAATATTATTTAATACTAATTAGAAACCCCAACCTTAATTTAAGGTTGGGGTTTCTGTTTTAGGTTTCAATTTAGTAAGTAAGTATATCGATTTAATAGGCTATTCACATTACTGTTAAATGTGAAATTCTAAGCTGAACAATAACTATTATTTCCCTATTTTTGGTAGAATTCAACTTATTCCCCCCTTTTATAACTTAAACTAATCAACTATGAGAAAATTTACACAGAGTCTGTTTCTATACACACTCTTAATGGTAGCTTCAGTTGCATTCGCACAAAACGCTACAAGAACTATTACTCAAGAACTTGCTAAGCTAGTTCAGAGTGATCAATTATTACAGGCGGATACGCAATGGGAACTTACAAGTGAACATACAAGTAGGACCAGCGGTATTCACCATGCATATTATCGCCAAACAGTGAATGGAATTCACGTAATGAGCACCCAATCCGGAGTTCATATTCTTCAAGACGGAACGATTATTTCAGCTAATAACCGTTTTGTGAATAAAACCCAATCTAAAGTAGTTGGTGGAGTTATTCCTTCGCTCTCTGCGAGCCAGGCAGTTACTGCTGCAGCAGATCAATTAGGTTACTCAATAACACAATCTTTTTCTATACTAGAAAACAGTGGGGGAGTAAGTCAGCAAACTTTATTAAGTGACGGCGGGATTTCTTTAAGTCCGATTCCTGCAAAATTAATGTATCAAAATATAAATGATAAATTAATTTTGGTTTGGGATATTTCTATTCAGGAAATTGCCCAACAACACTGGTGGAACGTTAGAGTTGATGCTTCAACGGGAACAATTTTAGACAGAAACGACTGGATGGTTAGTTGTTCTTTCGAACACGATCACAGTACTCATGAAAAAGGCTTAGACTATAATGCAAATTTATATGATATCCCTAACTATAAGGAAGCTAAAATTAATGCTGATTCAGGTTGTGGTGAATGTTACGAGGTAATCGCTGTTCCAATTGAAAGTCCTTATTACGGACCACGAACTACAGAGATGTCTCCTTCAAATGCGACAGCATCTCCTTTCGGTTGGCACGATACTGATGGGGTGGCAGGTGCCGAATTTACTGTAACAAGAGGAAACAACGTAAATGCGTATGAAGATGGTGATAATCCGGGCTTTCAGCCTGACGGAGGTGCAACTCTTGATTTTACAGGATTTCCCTTTGATCAGGTTTACACAAATGCGAATCAATATGAATCAGCTGCAATTACAAATCTTTTCTATTGGAACAATACATTCCACGATATGCTATATATCTACGGATTTGATGAGGTAGGAGGAAACTTTCAGGAAAATAACTACGGAAATGGCGCCGCAGGAAGTGATTCAGTTAACGCGGAAGCTCAAGACGGATCAGGAACTTGTAACGCAAATATGGGGACACCTCCCGATGGTCAAAATCCAAGAATGCAAATGTATGTTTGTAATGATAAAGATGGAGATTTTGATAATTTGGTGATTGTACATGAATACGGACATGGAGTTTCAAATAGGTTAACTGGTGGTCCAACAAACACAAGTTGTTTAAATAATTCTGAACAAATGGGTGAAGGTTGGAGTGATTTCTACGGGGTTTTAATGACTATCCAAGCGGGTGATACCGGAACAGATGCACGTGGAGTTGGTACGTACCTCTTTGGTCAGGGTGCAGGAGGAGCGGGTATTCGCCCTTTTCCTTATAGTACAGACATGGGAGTTAATCCTCAAACATATAACAGCATCCAATCGGCAGCAGTGCCTCATGGCGTTGGTTCAGTTTGGGCAACAATGTTATGGGAGGTAACCTGGGAATTGATCGATGAGCATGGTTTCGATCCGGATTTTTACAACTTCACGGGCGATGTGAATCAGGACGCAGGAAATATTCAGGCGTGGGCACTCGTTACCGAAGGTTTAAAATTACAACCATGTAGCCCCGGTTTTGTGGATGGAAGAGATGCGATTTTGGCAGCCGATGCTGCAATTTACGGAGGTGCTAATGAATGTAGAATTTGGGAAGCATTTGCCAGACGTGGTTTAGGGTTTAGTGCAAATCAAGGTTCTTCAGGAAGTACTGGTGACGGAATGGAAGCATTCGACTCGCCAACAACTCAACTTGCGACAGCTGAAGAAGTTTGCGTTAGCGAAGGCACTCAAACATATGGTGGAGGAACACCTGTAGGTGGTGTATATAGTGGACCCGGAGTGACTGATGACGGCAACGGACTTACATACACATTCGATCCTGCAGTGGCTGGTATTGGTACGCATACAATTACTTACGAAGCAATAAGTATGTGTGGAGATCCTATCGATACAGATACAATTGAGGTAACCACCGATATCCCAGAAATTACTTGTCAGAATGTAACTCTGGAATTAGATGCAAACGGAGAAGCAACGTTAACTATGTTCGACGTTGTAACAAATTTAGAACCAGGTGGGTTGATCGTAGATCAAACAGGAACTTTTGCGCCAATTGATATTACAGCTACCGGTACGGGCGTATCACTTACTGATGACGACGTGTCTGGTGCACTTCCAGTTGGTTTTAGCTTCGATTTTTACGGACAGACTTACTCAGATTTTTATATCTCGTCGAATGGGTTTATTACATTTAATAATGATGGGGATAATGGATGTTGTTCCGGTGATTTGATTCCTTCTGCAGGAACACCGAATAATTTTATTGCATTTGCTTGGGAGGATCTTAATCCGGCTTCAGGTGGTTCAATTCGCTATGAAACTGTGGGTACTGCGCCCGATAGAAAATTAGTTGTTGAATTTGATGACGTTCCTTTCTTTGGAACAAGTAACGGAGTAACTTCACAGGTTCATTTGTTTGAAGGTTCTAATAGAATAGAAATACACAGTACATCGATTCCGGCAGATGGAACCGCGACACAGGGGATTGAAAATGCAAATGGAAGTGAAGGCCTGGCAACACCGGGAAGAAACGACGCTGTTTGGAGTGCGACGAATGATTATGTCGCGTTTTATGAAACGCCACCTAGTCCGGCAGATAACTGTGGATCAATGACGACTATAGAACTTAGTCAGACGCTATTCACTTGTTTAGACCTGGGGACAAATGCAATTACAGTTACGATTACTGATGGTAATGGTAATTCAGGAACATGTACTCCTAATATCACAGTTTTAGACCCTTTAATGGTTTGTATACTGGGGACAGACGATAGTCTATTCAGTCAGAATGTTCGATTGTTCCCAAATCCAACGAATGGTCAGTTGACGCTAATTAATAATAGTACAGAAATTCTTACCTCTGCAACAATTACTGATGTTAATGGTAGAATAATTAGAACTATTGATCTTAACGGTGTAACCACCGAAACGAACTTTTCTATTGAAAATCTATCTCAGGGAATGTATTTTATGAAAATACAATCTGAGAATGGCAGTATCGTTAAAAGAATTGTGAAAGAGTAATAGTTTATTAATGATAAAAAAGTCCTGTCTTTATACTAAAGACGGGACTTTTTTAATTATGAACCAAGTATGGTATTGTATTTGTATAATATATAATAGAAATGTTTAGACTATAATGAAACATAAAGTAAATTTCAAATAGCCCCTTGATTTCCCTAAAAAGAAACATTGTATTTTAAACTAAAAAACCGTTTCTGAATGCTTTCAGAAACGGTTTTTCTTTTAACTTCTTAAATACCTGGGCAATTATTATTCAATAATACCACCACAGCTTACTCTAGCGCCCGCAGCTCCTGAAGGTTGAGATGTAAAATCATCTTCACCTTGATGTACGATGATAGATTTTCCGAGAATGTCCTTCTTAGGATCTCCACAACCTATGCACCATAGGTCTGTTTTCATAGAAACAAAGCCATTTCCTGCATCGTCTGCAACGAAATTACCTATATCTCCTAAGTGGAATCCACCGGTTGCATCCCACTTTCCGTGTGGTTGTGCAGTAGGATTCCAGTGACCACCAGCAGATGACCCATCGGCTGAGCTACAATCGGAACTCTCATGAATATGAATTGCATGCGACCCCGGAGATAATCCTTCAAGATTTGCGTTGAAGGAAACCATTCCGTCTTTTTCTGAAAAGACAACCTTTCCTTTTGCTGTCGAAGCACTTTTAGATACCAGATCGAAAGAGACTTTCTTAATTTCCGAAACTCCATTTACTTCGGTTTTTTCAACCTCCTTAACTTCCGAATCCATTTCCTTCTTCTTGTCTTTACAACTAATAAAAACTGCAAGTATAGCAACGGCTGCAATTAATTTTAAACTTTTCATTCTATATTGTTTTATTTGTTAGTATTCAGTTTTAATTAAAGGTAAGACGATTCAATTGTATAGCCAAACATTTAAAAAAATCTTAGCATTTCAAAATTGCTGTTTTACAATCTCTTTTTGATCTGTAATGCCGTGTTTTAGATTCTCAGCAATGATTAATGCCTTGTCTATTCGAGTTTGTGAGTTTTTAAATCGAATAATATAATAGATTAAAGATCGCTTTTTTCCATCTGTAAGTTTTTCGAAATTTTCGAAGGCTTCCGGATCACTTTCCAATACAGCTGAAAATTCTTCGGGCATTTCCACACCGTATTTCGATGTGTCTTCAAACATTTGAAGTTCAAAATAATCGCTGGGATAGACTCCAAGTTCTTTTTGATATCTCTTCCCGAAGGAGACCATATTTTTGCCTAAATAACTGTGCACAGCTCCATGAAAACTGATCTTGCTACCTTCAAAGAAAGCCATAAATTTTACCCGTTTTAATCCTTTTTTCACAAACGGTGCAACAATTGAATCGGGTAGTACAATACCATGTGTTCCCTCAATTGTTACTTCAAACCTTTCCGAAGAGAGTAAGGTCATATTAATTGATCAGTTTTGTAATAATTTGCGTTTCGCTGTGTAAGGTCTTGTGTACAGGACATTTATCGGCTATTTGCAAAATTCGATTTATCTGTTTTTCGTCCAGATCGCCTGTGAATTTAATTTCTCTTGTAAATGTGTCGATCTTCGCCGTATCAGCCTCACAGTTTTCACAATCTATAGCATGCTGCTTATCATAACTAATATGCACCTCAACGTTCTTTACATCCCATTTTTTGCGCCTCGCATACATCTGAATGGTCATAGCGGTGCATGCTGCTAATCCTGCCGAGACGAGCTCGTATGGCGACGGACCGAAATTATTGCCTCCATAACTCTCCGGCTCGTCGGCCGTGAGATAGTGGTCGCCAACCTTCATCTCGGTAGTGAAGATCTGCTCTTGGTCTAAACTGGCTGTCACGTCATGTTTAGAAGCTATTTTTTTTACATTTGTAATAGGCATATATCTTGACGCCCAGCCGGCAATTACATTTCCTGCATAAATAGAATCTTCTTTTTTGCTCAACAGATGATCTGCTCCATCTAAGGATACAAAGCTCTTTGGATGGTGAGCGGCGATATAAATTTCTTCGGCATTTTTTATACTTACGGTTGTATCCTGAGGAGAATGTAAAATTAGCAATGCTTTTCTCATCTTTTTTGCAATATCAGGTAGCGATTTACTTTGTAAATCTTCCAAAAATTGTTTTTTAATAGTGAAGTTTCTCCCACCTACATTTACCTCGGCAATACCTTTTTCCTTAATTTCAGAAAGATCACTTTTCAGCAAATTTTGTACGTGCTCCGGATTGCTAGGAGCACCTATTGTAGCTACCGCTTTAACCGAATTTATTCGGGCTGCAGCAAATATTACAGATGCACCTCCTAAAGAATGTCCGACCAAAAGGGAAGGAGCATCGAAGTTTTCAGCTAAATAATCGGAAGCAGCAATAAGATCTTCCACATTGCCTGAAAAGTTTGTATCTTCAAATTCACCCTCACTTTCACCCAAACCTGTAAAATCGAATCGCAAAACGCCAAAGCCGGCCGCAGTTAATGCCCTGCTAATATTTCTGATTGCTAAGAGATTTTTATTGCAAGTAAAGCAGTGTGCAAATAGCACGTAATTATGAGGGTGCCGGTCGGCCGGTAATTCAAGCCGACCCGATAAGGTCTGGCCTTGTTTGTTCTGAAAATTAATCTTCTGGAAATTCATAATCAATATTTTTAAAAAAAACATCTAAGGTCAATTGTTTAAATTGACCTAGATCTTGGTCGCTAAGAATTGGCATCAATTTCAACCGACTCGTTCTTTTTTTCATTCATTCCTTCCATTCCTTCTCCTTTTAAGTATTTATCAAGGAATTTGAGAATGCTACTGTAGGCCTTTATCTGATTTTCCTTTTTTACGAATCCGTGGCCTTCATCTTCAAACAATACATACTCTACCGGTACACCATTCTTTTTGACACCTTCAACGATTTCATCCGACTCAATTTTGAGTACTCTGGGGTCCTGAGCCCCCTGAAGTACCAGAAGAGGTTTTGTTACATTTTGTGTGTGAAATAATGGTGAAATCGCTCGCAATCTTACAGAATCTTCAGTGTTTGGATCACCCATTTCGGTATAAAGAGCTTCTTTAAATGATTCCCACCATGGTGGGATACTTTTTAATGTACGCAACCAATTAGTCACTCCAAAAATATTTACTCCTACGTCAAACTCTTCAGGCGCATAAGTTAAAGCTGCCATGGTCATATAACCTCCGTACGAACCGCCAAGTATTCCGATCTTTTCACCATCAACCACTTCTTGATCTGCCAACCAATTTTTTCCGGCTATACAATCTTTTAAATCCTTATCTCCATGATTTTGGTCGTCCATTTTATAAAATGTCTTTCCATAACCACTACTTCCACGATTATTAACAGCTAGTATCGCATAACCATGATTTACCAAATACTGAATAGTAGAGTTAAAACCTTGTCTAGATTGACCCCCAGGACCCCCATGAACCCAAACCAAAGCCGGTACTTTATTTGTTGCTGAAGCTTGTTTAGGGACATAATATATTGCTGGTATCTCTAATCCGTCGAAAGAATTGAAGCGGACAACCTTAGCTGAAACCAAATGCTCTCCGTTAATTTCATCATTTAAATTATCGGTAAGCCGGTATTTTTCCTTCGTTGCTAAATTATAGGTATAAGAATCGGTTGGGGTGTGAGATCCTCCCACATTCAATATTGCCATAGTTTCATCGCGCGAAAACGACACACTATTGATTTCTTTATTCTCAAACTTCGGGAACTCCACATTTTTTCCGGTGGCAACCTCTATTACGTCTAGTTCGTTAGCTGCATCAACGTTGGTGAAAGTAATTCTGTATTTACCATCTCTGGTGAAATAAAATCCGTTAATATCCCAATCCTTCTCTACGATCTTTTCTTTGGTTCCATCTTCTAAATTATATTTCATGACATAACTGAACTCACCACCATCATCGGTTGTATAATACAATGATTTTCCATCTGGTGAAAAATCCTGTGGTGAATTATTACTCAAGTTTTCATTTATTTTTGTCTTTTTTCCTGTTTTGGTATTCAAGATAAATAGATCAACATCATTCGTGTTTACAGGTTTAATAAGAGCAACATACTTTCGGTCTTCGCTCATACCTCCGAAATCCATCCCATCTTCGTTCTTATAGATTATTTTTGAATTGAAATCACTTATATTCATTTCATAATGATCCATAAACTTAGGATCGCGTTCGTTACTTCCGTAGAAAAAACTTTTGCCATCTTTTGCCCAACCTCTAAATAGGGCTCGTACATTCTTTTCTGGTGTGAGACGTGTTATTTTATCTCCATCCATCATAAAAATCTTATAAATTTCATCCCCATTACCGTCCATTCTGAACAGTATTCGATCGTCTTCGGGAAAATAAGATATTCCGAATATAGAGGCACTATCGCTGGCAGTTACCGGTATTAGATCTCCTCCTTTGGCAGAAGTGGTATACATATTATAAATCCCGGAACGATTACTAGTAAGCAGTACTTTTTGCTTATCAGCCGAAAATCCATTAGCGAAAGCATTTTCATTGTCCATGAATTGTTCAATGCTGTATTGCTCAATTTCAATATTTTCAGCTATTTCATCCTTTTTACTATCCTTACAGGAAAATAGAAGGACAATTGCCATAATTGCTATTAATTGTCTTTTCATTAGTATTTTGGTTTAGTTAGTTTTAAAAGTTATAATTTCTTTGAAAGGCGAGATTTCAACCCTCTCCAGTTTAGACTTATATTCTACCCAATCCGTTACAAAGAAACTATTAGTTTCTTTTAGAGCATCGTTCAATTGGTCTTGAGCATGTTGTATAAGGGTATTTTCTGTTTGTGTCATCCCATTAGGACGACTCCTGCTGTACCAATTAGCAGTACCCAGGCGTTGCATGACCGTAACCTCAGGATTTCTGGTAATTCCTTGACGCTTATCTTCTTTACCAAGATAGAGAGCTATTAGGGAATCAATTTTCTTCACTATTTCCTTACTCGCCTTGATTTCTACTTTAAATTTTTTATCGTCTTCTTTTTTTAATTTTTCTGAAAGTTCTTCAGCTGTATTTTTGCTCTTAACAAGTTGTTCAACGGCATCAGCAGCAGTTTGTGTTAATTGTTCAAGCTGTTTGGAAGCCGAATAACTCTCATTAATTGACTTCGCTGAAACATCCAACCTGGGGTCACTTTCCACTGTCACGGATGCGGTTGAAGTTTTATCCATATACTGAAGTTCTATTCTATAAATACTAGGTTTCACCGATGTTCCTCCCGGTTCATTCTTACGCTCTCGAATTTTTCGCGAGGGTCTCTCAACACCTGCTTCATCCATATACCACTGCCATGTGTAAATCCCGGTGCTATCCGGTATTTTTTTCTTCAAACTTCTTATAAGCCGTGGTCCGTCGTATATCTTCATATAAATGGAATCTTTCGACGGGCCTTTCGTTTCTTTCTCTTCAATTTCGTCCTCTTTTTCCTCATCATCTTCGTCTTTATCCTTTTCCGAAGACACAGAAGGCAGCTTTTTAAAATAATACTTAATTAAAGCACCATATTCCCTATTCTCACCATTGTAGATGGCATCGGCTCCAAACCTGCTTCCTGTAGCTTCCTGATATGCGGACTGGTAAGCGACAGGGGGATTGAACACTTTTATGTCTTCACTCAGCACGGAGCTGTTTTTTGCAATCTCCCGGAGTGGTCTGATATCGTCTAAAACCCACGCAGCACGTCCAAAAGTCCCAATCACCAAATCGTGTTCGCGAGGATGAATTACCAGATCTTTCACAGAAACTGTAGGAAAACCGTGCGTCCATTTGGTCCAGCTAGATCCTGCATTCAAAGAAATATACAAGCCGTCATCGGTACCCAAAAACATCAAATTGCGTTCAACAGGATCTTCAATGATGCTTAATGCGTAGCTCTTAGAATCTGTGCCATCAACAATGCGTTCCCATGTCTTACCATAGTTGGTCGTTCTATACACGTAAGGCGTATAATTGAATCTTCGGTAGTCGTTAGCTACCAACAGTGCTTCCCCTTTAGTTTTATTGGAAGCCTTTATTTGTACGATCCAACTCCCTTTAGGTAGCCCTTTTAGATTTGCAGAAACATCGATCCATGTTTGACCCCCATTTTGGGTATAATGCACTTTTCCGTCATCACTCCCGGCCCAGAGCATATTTCTTTCTAAGGGAGAGGGTTCAATAACTAGAATTGTAGTGTAATTTTCGGCACCGGTTGCATCCATAGTTAATCCACCGCTATCGCCTTGTTTCTGTTTTTCAGGATCGTTGGTTGTGAGATCGGGTGATATCACCTTCCAGGTTAGTCCTTTATCGGTACTTTTATGAACGAATTGACTTCCGAAGTACAATGTATTGCTATCGAACGGGTCAATGTTTATAGCCGCATTCCAATTAAATCGTAATTTTACATCCGGATCAGAATGTGTGGGTTTTACTGTGTAATTGTTTCCAGTTATATGATCGTAACGTCCCACATTACCCTGCTGACTCATACTCCAGCCGTATCTTCTATCATCCGGATCGGGAACCACATCGAAACCATCACCGAAGGATATTTCCTGCCAGTAATCATTTCTGATTCCTTGCGATCTCCAAACATATGCCGGTCCTCGCCAGCTTCCGTTATCCTGCATGCCGCCGTAAACATTATAAGGAAACTCGTTATCAACATTGATGTGATAGAATTGTGCGACCGGTAAATTTCCAACAAAACGCCATGTTTTTCCTCCATCACGAGTTATATTCATTCCACCATCATTTCCGTCAATCATAAAACTACCATCTGATGGGTGAATCCACCATGCATGATGATCGGGATGCACCCCGTTGTCTACACCATAAGCTGGCATTAATTGTTCGAAGTTTTTTCCTCCGTCTTCAGATACATTCACATATGTAAATACTGAAAACACTCTGTTTTCATTTTGAGGATCAACAAAAATATCACTATAGTAAAATGGCCGGTTACCAATATCTTCCTTATCATTTAATTTTTTGAAGGTGAATCCGCCATCGATACTTTTATACAAGGCATTCTTTTTGGCTTCAATCAAAGCATAAACGATGTTTGGTTTGTTCGCGGCAATCGCCAATCCAATTCGTCCCAATTCTCCCTTTGGAAGCCCGTCGGCGTCAGTACGCTTTTCCCAGGTTACACCACCGTCGTGCGTTATAAAGATTCCGGATCCCGGACCTCCCGATTTAAAAAACCAAGGATCGCGCTTATGTTCCCACATTGCGACGATTAGTTTATTAGGATTTGTGGGATCCATCACCATATCACCAACGCCGGTTTTGTTATTAGCGAATAAAATTTTATTCCAGGTTTTTCCACCGTCAGTAGTTTTAAATACTCCTCGCTCGGGATGCTCTCCCCAAGGTGAGCCAATAGCACCCACATAAATGGTATTTGGGTTGGTTGGATCGATAATTACACGATGAATATGACGTGTATTCTCCAAACCCATTAATTTCCAATTTTTACCACCATCTAAAGATCGATATATTCCGAAGCCACCATTTAAACTATTCCGTGGATTTCCTTCTCCAGTTCCTACCCAGATTACTGATGGGTTTGATTGCTGAATCGCAATTGCACCAATAGATGCAGTGGCTTCTTTGTCGAAAATAGGATCCCATTTTATTCCGCCGCTGGTCGATTTCCAAAGCCCCCCCGAAGCTGTTCCAACATACATAACATCAGGATCGTTAGTTACCACATCAATGGCTGTAACCCGACCAGACATTCCCCCCGGACCGATGTTTCGGGGTTTCATATCCTTTAAAATATCCATCGAAAATTGTTGGGCAAAGAGTGATGTTGAGATGCAGAGAAGCATCAGAGAAAAAATTCTTTTCATGTTAGTGATTGATAATTAATTGAAAAATAATTTGATTTCATAAAGTTACTAAATTGTTAGTAGTTCTCAAGTCTTAAATAGCTGTTAATCCCTTCGGAAATAATACTAATTATCTTAAATTTAAAGGATGAAAGAGAAAACAATGCGCAGCGGGTTTGTTTTTACCAAACATACACCAAAGGAGCAAACTCCATTTGAACGCCTTTTTGAAGTTTTTCAAGAGCTCATTACGCATACTTCGGGAGATTTTGACGAAGCGATTGATTGGCTTCGTCAGTTAGACGAGGAGTATCATCTCACCACTGACGACTATAGCATCGAAGATTTTATCGAAGATTTAAAAAAGAAGGGATACATCCGTGAAGAATTTAGGACCGATGGGAGAGGAAAAGGAAGTGGTAAAGGAAAGAATACCATGACCGAAAAGCTTGAAAGATCTCTACGGAAAAGGGCTTTAGAGCAAATCTTCGGAAAGATAAAAAGAAGTGGCGCAGGAAATCACAAAACGAAGCATACAGGAAGAGGTGATGAACAGGCTGGAGAATTTAGAAATTATCAGTTTGGAGATAGTCTCGAACAAATCTCAATGACTGAAAGTTTGAAGAACGCGCAGGTGAATCATGGAATAGACAGCTTTAAATTGTCGGAAAATGATTTGGTAGTAGAAGAAACAACTTATAAAGCGCAAATGAGTACCGTGTTAATGATAGATATTAGTCACAGTATGATTTTATATGGTGAAGATCGAATTACACCGGCTAAAAAAGTGGCGATGGCGCTTTCAGAATTAATTACTACAAGATATCCAAAAGATACTTTAGATATACTTGTATTTGGAAATGACGCATGGCCTATAAAAATTAAGGACCTTCCGTATTTAAATGTAGGACCATATCATACTAATACTGTGGCAGGATTGCAACTGGCAATGGATATGTTACGCCGGAAACGAAATACTAACAAGCAAATTTTTATGATTACCGATGGGAAACCCAGTTGTCTACAAATGCCCGATGGTCAATACTATAAAAACAGCAACGGTCTCGATCCCTATATTGTTAATAAGTGTTATTCGATGGCAGCACAAGCTAGAAAGCTGCATATTCCTATTACAACTTTTATGATTGCAAGTGATCCATATTTACAACAGTTCGTTGATGAATTTACAAATGCTAATCAGGGGAAAGCCTTTTATACCGGACTCCAGGGTTTGGGAGAAATGATCTTTACTGATTATGAAACAAATAGAAAGAAAAAGCTTAGATAAATTTGAAATAAGTTGAGAGAAAAAATATGAAAATAGAGAATATTAAAACCTTCGGGCAGCTTAAAAAAGCCGGATATGAATACAAATCGGTTAAAGATGAGTTGAGGCAAAATCTGCTTCAGAAATTAATAAAAAAAGAAACCACATTTAAGGGAATACATGGTTATGACTATACGGTAATTCCGGAGTTGGAGCGTGCGATACTTTCAAAACACAATATCAACTTGTTAGGTTTACGCGGACAAGCAAAAACACGTCTGGCACGCCAAATGGTACAATTGCTGGATGAGTATGTGCCGGTGGTTGAAGGTAGTGAAATCAATGATGACCCATTCCGGCCAATCTCGAGGTTTGCACGTGAACTTATAAAAGAAAAGGGTGATGATACACCTATAAGTTGGTTACATCGCGATGATCGTTTTTCAGAAAAGCTGGCAACTCCCGATGTAACAGTAGCCGATCTTATTGGTGACGTTGATCCAATTAAAGCGGCCAACTTAAAATTGACATATGCCGATGATCGAGTGATTCACTTCGGAATGATTCCCAGAGCGAACAGAAGTATTTTTGTAATAAATGAACTTCCAGATTTACAAGCTCGAATTCAGGTTGCTCTTTTCAATATACTGCAAGAGGGTGATGTGCAGATACGTGGATTTAAATTGCGATTACCGCTGGATATACAATTTGTCTTTACGGCGAACCCTGAAGACTACACAAATCGAGGGAGTATAGTGACTCCATTGAAGGATAGAATTGGTTCCCAAATTCTCACACATTATCCTGATGATATAGGAACGGCACGAACTATTACCGAACAGGAAACCGCCGACGCAGCTTCTGAAAAATCGAAAATCTATGTTCCCGAACTCGCAAAAGATATCTTGGAACAAATCAGTTTTGAAGCCAGAGAAAGTGAATTTATAGATTCTAAAAGCGGGGTTAGTGCCCGATTAAGTATTACTGCCTTTCAGAATCTACTTAGCACCGCAGAACGAAGAGCATTACAGAATGGAGATGATAAAACAACTGTGCGTTTAAGCGACTTTCTGGGGATAATTCCTGCTATTACGGGAAAGGTTGAATTAGTCTATGAAGGAGAGCAGGAGGGAGCA
>CBDUGY010000019.1:0-29679 GCA_965367015.1 uncultured Ulvibacter sp. | reverse complement strand
GAATGCAAAATGTCTATGTTAATAAGGAAGGTAGCCATGTTACAGCTTATGTTAAATCTAAAGACTTTCTTAAGGCAATCGCTAATCGTGCGGCAGATCAAGTATGGGAAGAAAAACTACTAGACTATACTGTATCTATAGATGGAAATTTAGCACATGTCTGGACGCCATACGAATTTTGGGTGAATGGCACTTTTAGTCATTGTGGTGCGAATTCATTTACTTTGGTGAGTACCGACGATGGATGGAAGATTTTAAACATAATTGATTCCCGCAGACGCAATGGTTGTCAGGATTAAGGACAATTAGTTGAATAGGTTTGTGCCACCGTTGTACTAATCGGATTCAGTTTTCGTAAGTATACCGGGGATTGTTCGAATAGAATCCTTACTTGATTATCCCAGTCATTTGCAATGTCAAAATAACTTGTATTTACAACAGACATAATGATTCCGCAGTCGTCGCAGACATGCTTATCGTATTCCAAAAAGTAATGACCAAATTCGTGAAACGCAACTACTTTCAAAATTTCGGAATCTAACATTGCAATCCAATTAACTACGATATTTTCAACTTTTTTGTTCTCGTCTCTTTGTAACATGCCTAGTATCGATCCTTCGGCGGAAGTTTTAAGATCCTCAACAACAGCGATCTTTTTTAGCGAAACCAATTTCTCCTTATACTCGATATTATATTTTTCACATAATTGAAAGAAATCATCCAAATATGGTTTTAGTCTACCATCAATTTTTACTTCTTGTGCAGGCGTTATATTTGAATTAAATAGGAATAAAACGCATATAAGTAACAGGGGCTTGTTCATACTTCCGGGTTTTAGATTCAATAAATTATTACACTTTATCGATAAATAAACGCTTTTTATCGGTACAAAGTAAAATAATTATGTTAAAATACAAAAATTGTAGAAAATTCTTACAAAAGGATGGCTGTAACTATGGTGGTTACATTAATAACGAATAGGATGAAATTTTAGTATAGATTTAAAACTGAAGATTAAAGGAATGTGTTTTCAGGAGCCGGAGAAATTAGCAATCGCTTATATTCACTTGTACCGCAAGACCGCCCGTGCTGGTCTCCTTATACTTAGTAGTCATATCTTTAGCAGTTTCCCACATTGTGGCAATTATCTTATCGAAAGGAACTTTGGCTTCACTAGGATCGCTATCTAATGCCATTTCACAGGCATTTATCGCCTTTACAGCTCCCATTGCATTACGTTCAATACATGGTATTTGTACTAATCCGGCTATGGGGTCACAAGTTAATCCTAAATGATGTTCCATGGCTATTTCGCTTGCCATTAGTACTTGTTCAGGAGTCCCCCCCATAAGTTCCGTAAGTGCTCCTGCCGCCATTGCGGAAGAAACCCCTATTTCTGCCTGACAGCCACCCATTGCTGCCGAGATGGTAGCTCCTTTTTTGAACAGGCTTCCAATTTCGCCACTTACAAGTAAAAATTTACGAATATCTTCAAAATTGGCGTCGTGATTTTCAATTACGATATAATACATCAGCACTGCTGGTATTACACCGGCGCTGCCGTTTGTTGGAGCTGTAACGACTCTTCCCAAAGAAGCATTTACTTCATTCACAGCCAAGGCGAAGCATGATACCCACTTTAATATTTGTCTGAATTTAACTTCAGTATTCCTGATAGCGGCGATCCATTCTAGTCCGTTAGTATATTTAGCATCACCGATAAGTGTCCTGTTCATTTCAAAAGCTCTACGCCTAACATTGAGACCGCCGGGTAATTTTCCCTCGGTGTGGCAACCAACATAGATAGAGTCGAGCATCACTTCCCATATTGCCTTTAATTTTTCATCGATATCTGCTTCAGATCGAAGCGACTTTTCATTTTCCAGTACAATTTCACTTATTGATTTTGATTCAGACTTACAATAGGCCAGGAGGTCGGTACCTTTTTCAGTTGGGAATGGAAATTGAGCGAAGGCTTCAATTTTCTTTTTAGCACGTTTTCTTTCTTCATTTACAACAAAGCCGCCACCAATAGAGTAAAAAGTGGAATTTATTTTCTTGCCATTCTTCAGCAGTGCTCTAAAAGTGATTCCATTAGGGTGAAAAGCTAGGAATTTCTTTTGAAATTTTATATCCTCTTTTGGAATGAAGGGGATTTCCAGCTCATTGTTGAGTTTCAGGATTTGGTGTAGATTTATGAAGGAAATTGTTTCGTCAATTTTTTCTATTGGAAATGTAACCGGATCATAACCACAGAGTCCTAACATAACTGCTAAATCTGTCGCATGGCCTTTTCCTGTAAGTGATAATGAACCGTAAAGATCTACTGAAATACGTTCTACATTGAGAAAATGGCCTTTGGATTTTAGTTCATCTATCCATCGCCCTGCAGCACGCCACGGGCCCAAAGTATGGGAACTAGAAGGTCCCACACCAATTTTCAACATGTCGAAAACACTTATACTTTCCATATTGTAAATCTTAACCGTAAATATATTGTTTATTTATTCTATCTGCCGATTTGAATTTCAGTTTATTTAAAGTTTAGAGCACATATTTACCTTCTTCTATTTGCGAGAAGTGGCGGTGGCTCTCCGGTGAAAGGATTCCATCTACTTATACTTTTTGCGCCCATACCTGAGGCTTTTATTACAGCTCTATCTCCATAGCGTTCCCGCATTTTATCCATAGCTTGATATAAGTTAATGATCTTATCATTATCATCGAAAAGATCAATTTGTTGTCCGCCTTCCACCAAGTGACTAAAGCGTACGCCAATTAAACGAACCAGCAGCCTTCGCTGATATAGCTTTTTATAAAGCTCCATTACTACAGGAATTATCTTGTGATCTGCAGAGCTATATGGAATTCGTTTTTGTTGTGTATAGGTTTGAAAATCTGAATATCGAATTTTAAAAGTAACACAGGCGGTTAATTTATTACCACGTCTTAATTGATAAATTAAGTTCTCTGCCATGGCAACAATTATTCCTTCCAGTTTTTTAATATCGGTGGTGTCTTTATTGAAGGTTCTTTCCGTAGAAATTGATTTGCGTTCACTGTATTGAACAACGGGAGAATTATCAATTCCATTGGCTTTTTTCCAGATTACTTGTCCGTTTTTTCCAAACACCTTCGCCATCATTTCCATTGGCATTTCTTGTATGGTTTTTATTTGTTTAATACCTAAATCGCATAATGATCTATAGGTAACTTCTCCAACCATTGGTATTTTTCGAACAGATAGGGGGGAGAGAAAGGGTTTTTCAGTTCCTTTTAAGATTTGTATCTGGTTATTGGGTTTTGCTTCTCCGGTGGCGATCTTAGAGACTGTTTTATTTACTGAAAGTCCGAAAGAGATGGGTAAACCTGTTTCTTTCATAATACGTGTTCTCAATTCTGATGCAAGTTGATGGCACCCAAAAAAACGATCCATTCCTGTGAGGTCAATATAAAACTCATCTACTGAAGTTTTTTCATATAATGGCACACTTTCTTTAATTACATCGGTTACCATCCCCGAAAATTTACTGTAGATTCCGGAGTTTCCTCTTAATATGATTGCTTCGGGACACAGTTGTTTTGCTAAACGCATTGGCATAGCCGAATGAATACCAAAGGCTCGCGCCTCATAGCTGCACGAAGCAACGACTCCACGGTCGCTGGTACCACCTATTAAAATAGGTTTATTATTTAGCTTGCTATCGAGTAGGCGTTCGCAGGATACAAAGAATGTATCAAGGTCCATATGTACGATGTGACGGTTGTTATTCATTTTGGTGCCTGCAAAGGCAGGTATCTTTTTTTGTTTCTGTTTTTTCTTTTCTTAGAAACCACCGGCAAACTCTGCGCTTCCTTGAAGTGAGCTGAATCTTGGAATTTGTCTGCGGTCATTCTGAAGAAAAGAGAATACTTTTATATGGAGCTATCGCCCTAGCCGACAGACAGCTTCGGGACCCGTAGCCTGAACATTCGTTAAAAACTAAACACTGTTTAAGACCAGCCAGAGACAGGTTGAGTCGTTTGTGTTTAGAATGAAAGGCGAAACGGGTGAAAAAAATAGTTAGGCTCGAGTTTTTCGGTTCTTTTTTAGCAATGGAAAAAAGGAACTAAAGAAACAAAGGCGTTTTACGTCAATTGCGACAACATTTTAAACTCTCCATTGATTAATGCTTCTTTTTTTGCAGTAGACCATCTTCCGATTTGTCTTTTTGCAGCTATGGCAAAAGCCGGGACTGAAAATTCTCTCGAGAATACCAGTTGTACGGGGAGTCGCATAGAAGTATATAGCTCCTGACGTGTTCCGGATTGATGTAATTCAATTTTTGCATCGAGGTTGGATGTAAAATCGGTGTAATAGGTTCCATCTGAACATTTTAAAATGTATACATAGTATTTTTTCATGATTTTGTATTTTAATATTAATGTCAGTTCGAGTGGTCCGCCTTTGGCGGATTGTATCGAGAAGTTCTCGATACCCCTCATATTATTCGGCACTCGAACCGACGAGCTAAACAATTTATTTAGCCAGCTTTTTTATCACTGGACCTCGCTGTATATTCTCCACGTGTTCTCCGGTTAAAATTTTTAGTTGAATTTATTTGTAACAAGGCATCACTATACCTTGGGTCTTCGATTATTGCAACACGTTCCATTTTTACAACCTCAATATTGATGCAATCGTACTCTTCTATTACTTTTCCTGTAATACTATAAATCCCTTTGCCTCTAAATTTATATTTGGCGGCTACCGGCGGAAAATGTACTGTATCAACAAAGTCACCATCCCGGTCTAGAAATGTTCCGAAATACATAGGTTTCCCCGTTGAAGTACTAGTTCTTTTTGTAGTAATTAAATATCCTTCAATGGTAATAAGCTTTCCGCATAGAGATGCTAAATGCTTTGCACGAAGCTTATTTGTTGAGGGACTAAGCAGTAGATTGAATGGATCGCACAGTGGAAAACCCAACAACTCCATTTCGTCGAAGGCATCTTCCATACTTGTATTAGGAAGGTTTGGAGTTTTATAGGCTATTTTTTCTGTTTTAAACAGGGTTTGTACATGCTCTTCAAAAGTTACCTTGTTAATCTTCATATGAGCCTCCCATAATAATTCTCTCTTATTCCTTTTTGTAAATGAGAAAGCATTCATTTTTATTAAAATATTAATTTGCTCAATAGAAATAGGTACCCGGTCTATAAAATCATCGAGGCTTATGAAATAGCCACTTTTATTACGCTCATCAACCAAACGTTTTATAACTTTCGATTCTAAGGAGTGTAAAAATGCGAGACCTATATAAATATGAGTTCCTTCAATTGTTGTTAAAGCATTACTATGATTAACACAAGGTGGAAGTATTCTCCCTCCATTCATTCGGGCTTCGTGAACATATAACTCCGGCCGATAGAAGCCACCACCGTTATTAAGCGTTGCTACCATATACTCTAAAGGGAAATATGCCTTTAAAAATAAACTCTGATAACTCTCAACTGCATAAGATGCTGAATGTCCCTTTGCAAATGCATAACCTGCAAAACTTTCTATTTGTCGCCAAATCTCTTGTGTGAGGGCTTCCGATTTACCACTTTCGTGACAATTATCAAAAAATTGCTTTTTTACTTTTAAAAACTCTTCTCTTGAACGAAATTTCCCAGACATACCTCTACGCAACATGTCGGCTTCTCCAAGAGTAAGCCCACCAAAATAGTGTGCAACCTTTATTACATCTTCCTGATATACCATGACTCCAAATGTCTCAGGCATAATATCAAGCATCACCGGGTGGGCTTCCTTTCTTTTTTCGGGGTATCGATATCTTAAAATATATTCGCGCATCATTCCAGATTTTGCTACTCCGGGACGAATTACCGAGCTTGCGGCTACTAAGCCCAAATAATCGTCCACTTGTAGTTTCCGAAGTAACATTCGCATGGCGGGCGATTCTACATAAAAACATCCAATCGCCTTAGCGTTGCGCAATAAGTATTTAATACGTTCGTCTTCTTTAAACCGTTTAATGTCATGAATATCGATAGGAGGGAGCTCGGGGCGATTGTAACGTACTATCCCCACAGCGTCTTTAATCTTTCCGAGCCCTCTCTGACTCAAAATATCGAATTTGTAAAGCCCGATATCTTCAGCAACTACCATATCAAATTGGGTAGTGGCAAAACCTTTAGGCGGCATAAAGGTTGCAGTGTAATAATGAATGGGTTTTTCAGAGATAAGTATACCGCCGGCATGAATTCCTAAATAGTTAGGAAACCCTTGAATATATTTACTGTATATAATGACCAGTTGCGAGAGCTTATCAAGTTTGTTATAATTGAAATTGCCTTTCGAAAGCGCGTCGATTTCTTCTTTTGGCAAACCGAATACCTTTCCCAATTCACGCACGGAAGCCTTGTATTTAAAGGTGTTATAAACGGTAATAAGCGCAGTGTTTTTAAAGCTTCGGAAAATAAACTCGGTAATATCATCTCTGTCTCTCCAGGAAAAATCGATATCGAAATCGGGTGGATTTTTACGATAGAGATTGATGAAACGCTCGAAATAAAGGTCTAATTCGATAGGATCCACATCGGTGATTCGTAGCAAATAAGCAATCACACTGTTAGCACCACTACCGCGCCCCACATAAAAATAACCTTTACTTCGAGCGTATTTTAAGATCTTCCAATTGATTAGAAAGTAGGACACATAGCCTTTTATACGAATGATCTCTAATTCCTTTTTAATACGAGTAAGCACATTGTCATTCGGTATACCATAGCGGTAATCGATTCCGCCGTAGGCTAATTTCTTCAGCAATCGAAAATCCAAAGCTTCATTAGCGGTATATGAATTCTGATTGTTAGGTGTCTCTTTCGAAAAATCAAAATTTATAGTGCATTGATTGAGTAATTGCAATGTGTTTTCTATTAACTCGGGAAAGTCTACAAATGCTTTTGTTATTTCTTCCGAAGAAATAAACAAGTCATTTTCACTGCCTTGCTCTGAAAGAGGCAGTTTACTAAGTAAGGTGTTATTGGCAATTGCCCGAAGGAGACGATGAGTATTGAAGCCTTTTTTATTTTGAAAGCTCACCGTATGCAAAATCACTAACTTTTCTAAGCGATGTTTCCATGGAGAAAATTTGAGACGATTAATATCTTGAATTCGCACCCCGAGAAATTCATTTTCTGAAAGCTGGGTTCCGCTGAAAGAATGGAAAGGATAAATAATATAGGTATGTGGTAAAATTTTAGCATTTTCGGGAATACTTTCTTCAGAATGCAAGAAAGAAGAGAGATACTGATTAATATGCATAAAACCTTCATTGTTTTTAGCCAGTATAATGAACCTTTGTTCTGCACCCTTTCTAAAATCTACTCCCAAAACCGGCCGTACTTTATGCTGTGGTGCTAAACGAACGAAATCTAAACATGCTGAAGTATTATTGATGTCGGTTAATGCCAAACATTCAATTCCGAAAGATTGTGCTGTTTCTAACAGGTCTTTTGGTCTTATGGTCCCGTAGCGGAGACTGTAATATGAATGTGTATTTAAATACATATTATTGGATATATTCCAAAATTATGGAATAATTCCAAGTTAACAAAGAAAAGTTTTAAACATTTTCCTTTCTGTGCTTTTTCATACGCAACATTATTACTCTTAATAAATGTCTCGTAACACTCAAACAGCGTTATGTACTTTACGATTTTAAACTACGGATTTCGAGATTAAATTGTGGGGGAAATTACCTCATGCGATGGTAATCCTTTTTTTCAGAATAACTAAAGCCAAGCTTGAAGATTCAGGGAAGTTATTCATGCTCCTTCGGAGTATCATTTTTATCTTTTTTGTGCTTTTCTTCCTTTTTAAGTTTACGATATTTATATAACAGGCGCATCCCTAATCTGGCAAAAAGAATAATAGCAATTAGAGTAATTATGTTAACAGTGCTCATTTTGTTGAATAACTTTTAGTCCTGGTTATAATACTATAAGTTATAGTATATTATTTAAACACTTACATAAATCTCAAAAATATACCATATATGGCTGTGATAAAGAGTAGCAGTAAACCCAGTGCTAAAAATATGATGGACCTTTTAACATTTCGAAATTTCCACGCTGCAATCTTTGATATAATAAAAATCTGTTCCCCCAATTGCTCAAATAGGCGCTTTTCATCTAAACTTACCTCATAAAAAGTTTTTGCAAACGCTTTCACGTCGCCAAATTTTGAAATTACATCTCCAAAAAAGAATACGTTGGGGCTAAACTTACCTTCGATCTTCGGGATAAAACATCGCACGCTATAAAAGATAGAAGCGGCTGTTGACGCGAACCAGAGTCCAATGAAAATATAGAGAATTGTGTCATTTTTATCTGATGCAAGCAGCGAACCCGCACTTTGATAGATAAAATTAAGTAATATTCCGTAAAAAGATAGAATTAGCCCTGCCTTCAATTCGCTAGCCTTAATAAGGCTGGTTACATGACTCATGCTTCCCCAATAGTGATCAACGAGCTCTTCAGTGTGAGAGTGTTTATTTCTCTTAACTGCTTTCTCTATTGGTTTCTTTTCTGGTTCGTTTGGTTCCATATTCGTAATTCTTAATTTTTTAATCGATATTTAATAGCTTATCAATCTCATTTATTTCAGACTAAAAAGGAAGTCAATTGTACCACTTTTTAGGTACTCTATTCACTTGTAGTTAACCCATATTACTCAATCACTTTGTAAATAGTTAAAGGCTGTGCCTTGTTCTTCAAAGAAATACTCCCTACTTTTTCGCACTTAAAGGACTCTTTTACTTTTTTATAACAATCTTCTGAAATAATAATTTGATTTTCTTTCGCCGCGTCCTGTAATCGGGCGGCCGTATTTACCGTATCTCCGATTACGGTATAATCTAATCGTTTTAAACTTTCTGACCCGATATTACCAGATATCATTTCCCCACTTTTTATACCAATAGACACTTTGGGCCTGAATTGGAGTTCATCTCCTACTGCCGGTAATTTATTAATTTTATTGCAGACTGCTAACGCTGCATCAATAGCACGATCTAAATGGTAATCCCCTCTGAAAACAGCCATAATAGCATCACCAATAAACTTATCAATATACCCCTTTTGCGCCATAATTTCTTTAACCATTTCGTCAAAATAGGCGTTAATCATTTTTACAACTGTATCTGCCGGAGCTGTTTCGCTAATTGCTGTAAAGCCGCAAATATCAATAAACATCACAGTCGCATCTATGGTTTCGTTTGCCATTATAGCGGTTTCAAACTCCTTATTACCCATAAAATTAAGCACATTTTCATCCACATACATTTTTAGGATATTGTTCTCCTTGATTGCCTGTAGAGTCTCTTTTAGATGTTTAGCGTGCTCTAGGGTTTTTATCATTGTAAGCGTCAAATCTTCAAAATTGATTGGTTTTGTGATAAAATCGAAGGCACCTCGGTTCATTGCCGTGCGAATATTCTCCATATCGCCATAAGCGGAAACAATCACAGATTTAATCAACGGACTCAGTTCATTCAACTTCGTGAGCAATGTGAGTCCGTCCATTTCAGGCATGTTGATATCGCTCATCACCATATCTATTCCGGGTTCTTCCACTAATCTTTCTAAAGCAACTTTTCCATTTTCAGCAAAGAAGAATTCATATTCACCCCCACGTATCTGTTTTCGGAATTTTTGCTTGATGAGTGTTTCTAAGTCCGCCTCATCATCTACTACAAGTATCTTTGCCATAATTAATTATTTAATAATTTTTCCTTTAGAACTTTAAAATCTACGGGTTTAGTTAGAAAATCATCAGCACCCAAACGTTTGGCTGTGTTGTAATTATCCTCATCGCCGTAGGCAGTCACCATCATTACGGTGGGGGGTGGGGCTAGATAAGTTGACTTAATTTTTTCCAATAGTTCCAAACCGCTCATTCCGGGCATGTTGATGTCGCTTAATATCAACACTGCTTCCTGCTGCATGGTATCTAATGTTTGCAACGCTTCCTCACCCGAAAATGCAAATACAAACACAAGTTCACCATTTCGGATTTCTTTTCTGAAACGTTGTAAGAATAAATCCTTTACATCTTTTTCGTCGTCTACTACTAAAATTTTCATAAGGTTAGTTATTTTATAGTGTTTTTATCAAAATTATAAATTCGGTATATTTTCCTTTTTCTGTTTTTACTTCAATTTCTCCTCCGTGCGCTTTAACAATATCGTAGCTCATTGATAGTCCAAGACCCGTTCCTTCTCCTGTAGGTTTAGTGGTAAAAAAGGGTTGAAAAACTTTGTTTAATATAGCATCAGGAATTCCATTTCCATTGTCTTTGATCGAAATCAGTACAGAGTTCTTCTCTTTTTTCGTTGTTACTGAAACAGTTGGTTGATAGTCTTCGTCACCGGTAGATTTAGCAATGATTGACTTTTCATTCACAGCATAGAAAGCATTAGTAATTAAATTAAGCATTACCCGTCCCATATCTTGAGGAATAACATTTATTTCCCCTAATTTTTCGTCGAAATCGGTTTGGAGTGTCGCATTGAAACTTTTGTCCTTGGCTCTTAATCCGTGGTAAGCTAGACGGAGGTATTCATCTGCCAGTTTGTTAATATCAGTGGGTTCTTTTTCTGCAGAACTTTTTCGACTGTGCTGCAACATTCCTTTTACAATCGCATCAGCGCGCTTGCCATGGTGATTTATCTTTTCGAGGTTGTTTTGAATGTCTAAAGCAATGATCTTCGCTTCATCCATATCGCCTTTTTCTAATTCTTCGTTCATCTCATCTACCAATTCGGTACTTAATTCTGAAAAATTATTAACGAAATTGAGAGGATTCTGAATTTCGTGCGCAATCCCCGCAGTTAATTCTCCCAGTGAAGCCATCTTTTCGGAATGAATGAGCTGATTTTGAGTTTCTTTTAAATCCTTTATGGATTGCGAAAGTTTAGCATTCGATTCTTCCACATCTTTCTTTTTCTCCTCCAATGCTGCGTTTAATTCGGCAAGTGCTTTTCGTTTTTTACGAGTACTCCTGATAACGAAAATCATTCCGAATAATATAAAACCCAGTAAAATTGCGATCCCAAAGTACAAGAGCTGAATCTTTCGTTGTCTGCTAATGGTGGCACCTTGTTCTTCGATGGTCTCGTCTTTTTTAGCGGTCTCGTATTTAATTTGCAACTCCGACTCCAATTGCTGGATGGTTTGTTCTAAATTCCTGAATCGTGCGCCCGAAAATAATCGCTCATATTCCAGCGCTTTTTCATATTCGCCTAATTCCGCATAGCTGTCGGAAACATGCATGTAATTTTCGAAAAGGTTACGTGTATCACCCGTTCTCTTCATTATCTCAATAGCTTCCAAGTTAAAAGGAATAGCTTCTGCATATTTACCCTGCAATCTTTTAATGTGTCCAATATTTCCCAGTGCGGGTATCATTTTGCGCTCGTTCCTGCTCTTTTTGGCGATATCATAAAAGCGCTGATATTCTACTAAAGCATCCTCATAACGAGTCATATATTTGTATATATTTCCGCGGGTATTATAATTGGGTGCGATAATATCTTCAGCTTTACCCGCCTCTTCAAGTACTGCTATAGCTTTGTCTATTTCGGCTAAAGCATCCACATACCGTTCAAGTATCAGCAAATTATCTGCTTTGTAGCGATGGCTCACAGCCTGATCTTCCGGTACATTAAGTTTGGATTGAATATCGATAGCTTTTTGGCAATATTCGGCTCCTTCCTGATATTTTTCCTGATAGTATAGGAGATCACAGAGCCTCGTGTACACAACGGCTATTCCTTTTTGATCATCTATACGCTCATATAAGTCAATAGCCTTAAAATTTTCTTTTAGTGCTTTATTATACTCTCCACGCTGCTTATAAGCATTCTCTAATTCCAGATGCGTTTCAGCTTTGAGTCCATCTAATTGGTGGCGAGCATATACTTCCTGAGAAGATTGAAGATAATATATTGTAGAATCGAGGTCGGGGCTACCCATATGCCATAAAGCTAAATTACGGTAAGAAGCAGCCAGGGACTTTTGATTTTTCTTTTCTTTGGAAAGCTTTACCGCACGATGAGCATCCCTATATAGTTTAACTGAATCCTGTATTGTATTTTGTAATTGTTCGGTTACCTCTAAAATCAACTGATCTAAGTCTTGCTGTGCACGGGTGTTCCATGCTCCACCCAATAGCAGTGAGCAGAACACAAGCTGTTGTAAGCATGTTCGACTTATTAAATTGAATTTTATACTTAATTTTTTCATAAGTCTATTTTTTAGGGATATGTATGATAAATGTAGTACCCATTCCTTCTATTGTTTCAACTTTCAATTCTCCTCCATGACCTTTTGATACAATATCGTAACTCATCGATAATCCTAGGCCTGTTCCTTCTCCTGTTGGTTTAGTGGTGAAAAAGGGTTGATATATTTTATCCACCACATGTTTTGGAATTCCATTGCCGTTATCCTTTACTGAAATCAATATTTGGCTTTTTTCTTTTGTTGTTGTTACTGAAACAGTTGGCTTATAATCTGAATCTTTCGATGCTTTTTTTCGTTCGTTAGTAGCATAAAAAGCATTGGTAATCAGGTTTAATATTACCCTTCCCATATCCTGTGGGATAACGTTAATCTTACCAATGGATGCGTCAAAGTTGGTTTCCAGCGTGGCATTGAAAGATTTATCCTTCGCCCGAAGTCCGTGGTATGCAAGACGTAAATATTCATCTGCGAGTTTGTTAATATCTGTAGGTTCTTTTTCAGCAGTACTTTTGCGACTGTGCTGAAGCATTCCTTTTACAATGGCATCTGCACGCTTACCATGGTGGTTTATTTTTTCTAGGTTTTGTTTGATGTCGTTTGCAATTAATTTAGCTTCCTCTAAATCGCCATTTTCAATTTCCTCATTCATCTCATCGATAAGTTCGTTGCTTACTTCGGAAAAATTATTCACGAAATTTAATGGATTCTGAATTTCATGCGCGATACCGGCCGTAAGTTCTCCCAAACTAGCCATTTTTTCAGACTGAATAAGTTGTTTTTGAGTTTGCTGAAGGTCTGCAAGCGTTTTTTCCAGTCTTTGCTTTTCAGCCAGTAGAGCGGCAGATTGTTCTTCCTTAACCTGGAGGTCTTTAAAGCGCTGGTAGGCAAATGTAAATACATTGCGAAAACGGTCTAAAATACTTTTCTGATCTTTGGTTAACACACCAAAATTAGAAATACCGACAGCTCCATTACCAAATGCGTATAAAATATACGACAGGCTATCTGTTTTTAGTAATCGAGGGTCATCTGCTTCTCCGTTTTTACGTCGCATCTCGATAAGATCCTTTAATTGCTGTCCCTCTAAAATTTGCTCAGAATAGCCATCGGTAGTAGACGCTATAACGCGTAATTGCTCTTCTAAAGTGGGATCATCATCATACGACATAGGGGTAATTGTCCCGCCCATTTCATCTGAATAGTCGTAGTCCAGAAATGTCTTATCATCTTCATTGTTAACATCTATGAGCGCATTTCGTATATCGCTGAAACCAAGTTCCACTAACTGCTCATATAAAGCTTTTGCAATATGCAGCAAGTCGGTTGATTCGTTCATACTGAGCGCGACAGAGCGAACTTTTTCTAATGCAGCAGTTATTTTCGCTTCTCTTGCCTGTGCTTCGGCATTTGCCAGGTCTGTATATCGTTTATAGGCAAAGGTGAACACATTTCTGAAACGTTTTAATATAACTTTCTGATCATCACTTAAAATTCCGAAGTTAGAAATCCCGATCGCACCGTTTCCAAATGAATACAGATTATAAGTAAGATGGTCTACTTCTCTAAGCCGTGGATCATCCTTTTCACCATTACGTAAACGCGTCTCGATTAGTTCCTCCAGTTCCTCGCCCTTGAGTTCAATTTCAAAAAAAGCGTCGTTACTGGATTCGATTTGCTTAATCTGTTGTTCGATAACGGGATCACCATAGAACGAAAATTTTGTAATCGCACTTGACATATCGTGTGAATAATCATAATCTAAAAAAGTTTCCTCTTCATTATTATGGATGTCTATGATTGCATTGCGTATTTTATTAAAACCAAGCGCCAGTAATTGTTCATACAATACTTTGGCAATATCCAACATGTCTTCAGATTTGGTGAGAGAAAGCGCTACGTTTCTAACTTTTTCCAGCGAGGCTTCAATTTGTGCTTCGCGAGTTTGTGCTTCAGATTTTTGAAGATCGAGGAATCGGGTGTAGGTTTGTTCAAAAACCTTTGCGAAGCGCTTAAAAATTTTGTGTGCATGTGGAACCGATTCATACGTTATGAACATCACGTAACCATATTTAAAATAACAAATATGAAATACTTGAAATGCTGGCAATTCTAGTCCTGCTTTAATAAGTTCATCTATCATTTTACCCACCGTTGGCAATGTGCGCATAAATTCATAATGCTCTTTAATGAGTTGCCCACCCAGTTCTTCTACATGAAATGCTTCCCCATTTTTTAAAGGTTTCTGAAAATTGTAACCAACACCTATATTTGGTAGTTCAAAAGGCGTTTGAATTTCTCCTTCACTGCTCATAAAGGCTGTGGCGGCTTTTTTATCTTTAGTCCAAATACAATAACCGGCACTCCAAGCGGGAATACCCAATTCCTGAACTTGAAGAAACAAGTTGTTCGCAGCTTCAGGCAATTCCTCACTTTTTTGCATTGCCATTGTTCTGCTTCGAACTTTTTCTAAAGCGTTTTCAATCTGTGCCTCCTTTGCTTGTGCTTCCGCTTTTTGAAGGTCTAGGAAACGGGTATAAGTTTGCTGGAAAACTTTTCCAAAGCGGACCAAAATTGAATTTTCTTCTTCGGAAAAAGGAATGCCAGAGAAATTTTCAATATAAAGACCAATATCTCTTTGTATAACAGTTGATGCGGCCAATCCAGGACACTTGAGATAAAAATCTTTAGCTTTTTTAGTAAGACCTGAGATGTGCGGAAACAATTTTTTATAAAAATTATTTTTTTCTTTAAAATTCAATTGGGTTGTAAAGAAATCCACACCTTTCTTTTTTGCTTCTGTGAATTGCTTATCCCATGGCAAATCGAGGTAGGGAACCGTTATTTTCGCTGGAATATCCTGATGATCCGCGACCCAAAAATGGAAATCTTTCTTCGGTTGAAAATCCACCACGATACCGGCATGTTCCGCATTGATTTTCAGGTGAGCCATTTGGTCAAAAATCACTTTTACCACTTCTTTAAGTTCATCACTTTTTTGCATAGCCATGCTTCGTGCACGCACTCTCTCCAGCGCCAGTTCTATTTGAGATTCCCTTGACTGTTCTTCTGCTTTTTGTAGGTCTAAAAACCGAGTGTATGTTTGTTCAAAGACTTTAGCAAAACGCTTAAAAATATCGTGGGCTTCCGGTACAGGCTCCCTCGTTATAAACAAGAGATATCCGTATTTAAAATAAACAACATGGTCTATTTGATACTCAGGAAATCCATTGTTCCTTTCTTTTAAAGTTTTTAAAACATCACCTATAACAGGAAGGGTGCTCATATATTCATAATGTGTAATACATTCGGCTCCGGAAAATTCCTTTATTAAAAGGGACTCACCCTTTTGTCCCTTCTCATAATATTCTTTAAATATTCCTTCTCGAGGTACAGTGTAAGTATGTAAAGCCCCGGCTTCATTACCAAACCATTCTGTAGATTCATTTTCCCCATAAATATTAAAAGCACAGCCCCAAGTTTTTATACCTAATGCTCTTACTTGCTCATCCAATAAAAAAGAGGCTTCTTGTAATTCGTCACTATGTTTCATCGCCATGGTTCGGCTTCGAACTTTTTCGAGTGCCAGTTCTATCTGTACTTCACGTGCTTGTCTTTCAGCTTTTTGGAGGTCCAGGAACCGGCGATGTGCCAAGTCAAAAGCGCCGGCGAATTGCTCTAAAATATTTAAATCTTCGGCAGGAGGATTTTTTACGATTCCGGGTAAACTAAAGCCAATTTCACCATGTGAAGTTCTTGCCATAATAAAGGTTAGTCCACCTATATGGCGAATATCATCGTGACTCGGGGCTTGAGGATCAATATTCTGAAAATCCCCCAGATTCACCATTTTATCCACATAGGCTATTGCTTCATTCGCATTCATAGCATACACTACGGTCGGTTTTTTACTCTTTTCCCATTTCGCCAATAATGGAATGTCTCCATGTATATGTCTTGGCAATTTCATTACAAACCCAATACGAGTACCATCGCCGGAAGTCATAGCCTTTTCGTAGGTATCCTTTCGCCACATCATATGCCAGAAGTAATGTGCCTCGTGACCCAACTTAATAAATTCGTTGCGCATGGTGACCACAATATCGAGCAGGTCTGCCGATTCCTTCATAGCGACAGCCTCTGCGCGAATCCTTCCTAAGGCACCTTCAATTTCCAGTTCACGATTTTTTAATTCCAACTCTACAGTACGACGCTGAATAGCTTCCCGCAATTCCTGATTTTCATTATTTATCTTGTCATAACCTATAGATTCTCCGTCTTCGGTTTTACCGTCTGGAACCGAATAATGCTGGTAAATAAATCGCCAACCATCAGTATTTTTTCTGAGAGCGTTTGAAAATCGAAATCTGTTGTAATAAGTCCAGTCCTTGCCATTAAGAAACCAGGCATCGAACACATGAGTAATAAAAATTAGGTCCCCAAATTGCTCTACGGTTTTAGTTTCGTTTCTCAACTCGGTCTTTCCTGCAAATTGATCGCCGGTATCAGCAAAAAACTGGGTAGTATCTTTTTTATTTAAAAATTCCTCATATTTCGCAGAACCTATAAAATGATAGTCTTCATCGAGATACGAATTGTAAGTCTGTACATCACCATGAAGATAGCTGTGTAACCATGTTTCATACACTTGTAAAACTTCAGTATTCGTTTTTCTATCAACTTTCATAGTTAGTTGCGTATCGGTATTGATATTATAAATTCAGTCCCTATATTCTCTTCTGTTATTACATCTAAATTTCCTCCATGAGCCTTCACAATGTCATAACTTAAACTCAAACCTAAACCCGTACCTTGCCCGGTTGGTTTGGTGGTAAAAAAGGGCTGAAATATTTTGGCTATTATATGTTTGGGAATCCCGTTGCCGTTATCTTTTACTGAAATCTCAACATTTTTCAGGTCCGTTTTCGTACTCACTGAAACTAGAGGTTTGTAATCTGATTCCTCCGAAACATTTTTTCTTTCATTACAGGCATAAAAAGCATTGGTAATCAAATTCAATACTACCCTTCCGATATCTTGTGGTATAATTTCAATTTTACCGATTGAATCATCATAACTTGTTTCAAGTGTCGCGTTAAAAGACTTGTCTTTTGCCCGCAATCCGTGATACGCCAGTCGAAGGTATTCGTCCACCAGCGCATTAATATCAATTATTTCTTTTTCACCACTATTCGTTCTACTGTGCTGAAGCATTCCTTTAACAATGCCATCGGCTCTTTTACCATGGTGTAATATTTTTTCTAAATTCTGAATAACATCGTTGGCAATAGCATTCACTTCTTCGGTATCTCCATTTTTCAATTCATCTAACATTTCTTCAAGCAGTTCTTTGCTTACTTCGGAAAAATTATTGACGAAATTTAACGGGTTCTGAATTTCATGTGCAATCCCCGCTGTTAGCTCCCCTAAGCTCGCCATTTTTTCCGCCTGTACCAATTGTGTTTGTGCGGCTTTTAGTTCCTCCAAGGATTCTGTTAGGGCTTCATTCGATTTTTCTATATCTTTTCTTTTTAGCTCCAGCTCCTCTATTGTTTCTTCAAGTAATATGGCAGTGGTACGCTTTACTTTTTCGGTTCGTTCCAGTTTAAATTCAGAAATCAGCAAATCTTTATCTGCGTTCTTTAGCAATTTTATGAGCCCGGTCTTTTCATCTTCTGAAATATTTTCAGCGTCTTCTATAAAACTTAATAATTGACTTAAATGTTGGTTCATAGTTATCTCGATAAAGACAATATCTGTTTAATTTTCCTTTAAAGTTACCCAACAACAGGCACCCGAATGTAGGTTTTGATTACCTTTTTCTGCTCTGCCATATTCTCCATAGGTGAAAAAGCCTGCCATAGGTGCATTCCATAGCTTAGCTAATCTTTCATTTTCCTCAGTCACCATAGGACCTAAGACGGGCGGACGACCCGCACAGGAAAAAATTATTAATGCGTCTGCTTCAGATGCATCTTGCACCTTTAACCGATCTGCTTTTTCGATTATTTCTTCTACTATATCAAAATCGGGTGGCCGGGCGAACCAGAATGAGGTACCCTCCGGCATGGCTATATCGGTGACTAGTGCATTTTCGTCATGATCTATTTTCATAGGGCTGATGAGAACAGTTTCATTTACATCTCTTTCAACTATGAACGGATATTCAAAAGCAACATCTTTAAAAACATCAAAGTTTTTGGTGTTCGCATCTTTACCTAAATACTTCAAATACATATCGACTGCAGGCTTTCCATCTATTTCAAAGAGTAATTTATCTTTGCTTCTCGTCACTACCCGTGAAATACCCATCGGTTTCCAACCAGTCGTGGCCATTCCTTTCAGTTGCACTTTATTTCCATCAAATACAATTGCGGCAATACCAAAGTCGGTTTCTTGTTCATTGGCAAAAACAAAGGTGCCTTTTAGTGTCCAATCATCTCCGGCCATACCTCCATAATAAATTGTATCTGGGCCAAAACTTTTTTTAAGGCTGGAGATTAGTTTGTGTCCATCAAAAAACTCTCCTTTACGATCTATTCCGGTACTACATAGAATAAGGGTAGGATTTTTAAATTTCTTATGTGCTTTTTCTGCCAAATTAAGAGCCGCATTTTCTATATTATTATCCTTTATATTCTCGAATTCTAAGCTATATAGATCTTTCGAAAGCTCCATCAAGAGAATTGCCATTTCGCCTTCGGTTTGCTTATCATTAATAAATTCACCACATGATGTAGCCCCTAACACATCAATTCCTTCTGAAATTAACAAGGAGGTTATTGCTTTTCTATCCTGTTCAACCGAAATAAATAGTACTGCAACCGTTGGATTGAATGTGTTGGAAAGGCTTTCGTTTAAAGCCGATTTTATAATCGCAACCGAATTTCCGGATATACTTTTAGCTCTCATTTTATTTTTCTTTTAATGCCACTACACAGCATGCATTGTTATGAAATTCATTTGTGCCTATTTTCGATCTCCCATATTCTCCATACGTAAAAAAACCTATCATAGGTGCATTCCAAATTTTTTGTACCTGCTCAATCTCATCTTTCATTCAAGCTCCAAAGGATAAATGTCTGCTCACGCAAGAAAACATGATCAAGGCATCGGCTCCCTGTTCTTCGGTGTCTTTTATGCTCTCACATTCTGCAACCACAGTTTCAATCGCATCAAAATCTGGTGGTAATGAAAACTTTATTTTAGATCCTTGGGGTACACCTCCGGTACATATAAGTGAACGGTCTTTCTGATTGGCAAATCTGGTAGCACGAATCACGGTATCACCATTTTCCCGCTCGAGCTGCAATGGGTAATACCAAGAGTTTAGAAATGCCACAATATCCTGATCTTTATCTAGCGCTACTTCGACACCTAGAAATTTTATCAATATATCTAAAGCCGGTTTATCGTCTATGGTATAAACTATATTTCCTTGGCTTTTAGTTACTGTTTTTGTGGTGCCAACAGACTTCCAGCCACAAGTAGCAATACCTCTAACATCTATTTTATCTTCATCTAAAACCAGTGCTAAAATCGCATTGTCCTTGCTTTTTCCATTGGTAAAAACAAGTGGTTTTTCGGCAATCAGATCATCTCCTGCCATTCCCCCAAAAATGGTTGCTTCCCTGTTTGGTAACTTATCATCATCTCCAAAACCATGTACAATCCCTTCTACAATTTGTTCTCCATCGATAAATACGCCACCAGTTGCTATTATGAATGCAGCATTAGTAAAGGTTTTTCTTCCGAAAGCACCCAGTTGTTTTGCATCTTCTAAAGTGGTTTCTTGACTTGTTTCAAGAAATTTCAATTTAAAATATTCTTTTTTCAAATCCAATAGCATAACAGTTACACTACCTTCTTCAATTTCACCATCTATAAATTCACCTGCAGTTGTTGCACCAAATATGGAGATGTTCTCTTTCTCAAAAAGTTCACAAATGGCTTCGCGATCTTGCTTAATAGATAGAAAAACAATTGCCAAAGTGGGTTTGAAATTATCAGATATGGCATGGGTATATGCTGTTTTAATTTCCTCAGTTGTTTTTCCTTTAATTGATTTTGAAATCATAAATTCT
The DNA here is from genome assembly GCA_965367015.1 of uncultured Ulvibacter sp. GTDB lineage: Bacteria > Bacteroidota > Bacteroidia > Flavobacteriales > Flavobacteriaceae > CAXBES01. The sequence continues at coordinate 9,303 of CBDUGY010000019.1, read as the reverse complement.
CAATTATTTTTCTTTTAATGCCACAATACAGCAAGTATTATTATGAAATTCATGTTTACCAGTTTTAGATTTACCAAATTCTCCATAGGTAAAAAATCCCACCATAGGCGCTTCCCAGACAGCCTGTACACTTGCTAATTCTTCCGTTATCAAAAGACCAAACGATAGATGACGACTAATACATGAAAACATAATTAAGGCATCAGCATGTTCTTTATTTGTATCTTTTAATTGTTCACACTCTGCTACAACGGTTTCAATGGAATCAAAATCCGGTGGTAATGAAAACCGAACTTTAGCCCCCTGTGGTACATTACCCGCGCAGATTATGGAGCGATCTTCTTTATTGGCAAACATTGCGGTGCGTATGACCGGTGTGACCCCATCACGTTCTAATTGAAGGGGATAATACGAGCTTAAATTCGTCACAACTTCTTTATTGCTATCTAAATCTATTTCAACACCCAGATATTTTAAAATCATATCCAGCGCCGGCTTGTCATCTATTGTATACACGATATTGCCTTCGCTTTTAGTGATAGTTTTTGTAGTGCCTATTGCTTTCCAACCACAGGTTGCAATACCTCGAATATCAATTTTATCTTCATCGATCATGAGCGCGACAAGACCATTTACGCTACTTTGATTATTCGTAAAAACTTTAGGCCCTTCCAATGCTAAATCATCACCTGCCATACCACCAAATATAGTTACATCATTCCCGGCGCCTTCAACAAGGCCGGCAACAATTTGTTCTCCATCTTCTGTTAACCAACCCGAGACAATAAGATACCCTGCATTACTAAAAGTGTTTTTTCCTTCAATACCAATTTCTTTTGCGTTTTCGTAGGTACTTTGCGATCCTGTTTCTAAAAATTTTATTCTGAAATATTCCGGTTTCATGTTTAGCAACATGACTACAATACCCCCTTCGGAAATTTCGCTTCCAATAAATTCTCCAGAAGAGGTGGCACCAAAAATCGCGATTCCTTCTTTGTCAAAACTTTCAGAAATAGCCTTATAATCTTGTTTAAAAGAAAGGAAAACAATTGCCAAGGTAGGTTTAAAACCATTATTTATTTCCGCTTGGAGCTTACTTTCAATCTCTTGATGTGATTTTGCCTGGAATGTTATTGATTTCATGACCTTAATTAGTTGTTATGCTAAACTCCCAATCATTACTTTTACACCACCGGTAGCAAAGTTTGAGAGATCTTTCACCGTTGCCTGTCCTTCAGAGGAAGCCATTGCATCCTGCATTTGTTCGACAGTTGTGAAATACATCTCAGCAATACGATAATAATCTGCTTTTTGTCCGTCGGGAGTGCCAAGTATTTTTGTAAGTTCCCACTTATCCACTCCTTCAATGGTCATTGCGAGGGGAAGATGCTTCTCCTTGTAATATTTCTCGAATTTTTCCGGGTCGACCGGATGTCCATATAAAACTGTGATCTTTAACATATAAGTTGTTTTAAAATAATTTATTTCTCTTTTAAGGCGATACAACAAGTAGTTAAATTGTGCATTTCCAGATTTCCGCCCGTGGCACGACCTAGCTCTGCATTACTAAACATTCCTGCCATTGGTACATTCCAGACCTTTCTAATTCCGTCTATGTCTGGTTTAATTAATGGTCCTAAGGATAGTATGCGGCCTGCGCAGCTGAATACCACGACAGCATCAGCTTCTGGCATTGCGGAATCTTTTAACTGTTCCACCCCTTTAATCACTTTTTCCATCACATCAAAATCCGGGGGTAGAGAAAAGCGTACTTTCGATCCCTGTGGTACGGTGCCACTGGTATAAAATGAACGATCTGTCCAATCAACAACCAAAGCCGGACGCATTACGGGATCGCCTTTGTCACGTTGTAACTGCAAAGGAAAATTGGCTGCTAATTCAATCAAAACGTCTTTATTCTCAGGGGTTATATTTTCCAGGCCGCCATATTTTGTAGTAATATCAAGTGCAGGTACATTATCTATTGTATACAAATGATTGCCTTCACTCTTGGTGATGATCTTTTCAGTCCCAACAGCTTTCCAGCCACAGGTGGCTATACCGCTCATCGCTACTTTTTCTTCATTGATTGCAATGCATACTATGCCACCGTTGCTTTCCATATCGTTTGTAAAGACAAAAGTTTCAATGAATGAGTAATCATCACCAGCACCCCCGCCAAAAGCATTCAAATCGTTTCCGATTACAGCTTCAAAACCATGAAGAATTTCCTCGCCATCTGTTTCTGAGCCGCTCACGCCAATTAGAAAAGCGGGCTTCTCGAATTTATTCTTAGCCTTTTGAGCGATTTGTTTCGCCACTTCACGATAATTTTTATCTGGATACTCTTCAAAATACACTTGAAAATAATCTGTATTCATATCGAGTAATAGAATAGCGACAGACCCTTTTTCTGGCTCCTCATTTATAAATTCACCATTAGTGGTACATCCAAAGACAGCAATATTTTTTTCGTCAAGTAAATGTACGATCGCGGCACGATCCTGTACTACAGAAGCGAAGACAATCGCAAGTGTGGGTGTGAAACCATCAGCCAAACAGGCTTTAAAAGCTTCTTTGACTTCAGAAATCGATTTTGCATTTAAGGATTTTGATAACATTGGATTACGAATTATTATTAAAGTAAACTATTGCCAATGCCGACTTATTTCTAAATTCTGAAGGTTGTTAGGATTCGAGGTTATACGGTTTTTACTCAGTTAATTAGTTAGTTAGTTGGCGGTAGTTAATTTACATTATATTAATCGAAAATGAAATACGTACAATCACTTATATTATGAAGTTTTTATAATAGTTAATATCTATAATTTATGTCTTGATTGTAAGGTTTACAATTTTAAAAAGTTACTTAAGTAGCATATATTGTTTTTGATGGATAATAAAATGGGCGAAATTGGCCTAGGTTCAAGTTATTACAGCTGCCAGGAATATCAGGTAATTTGTTATTAAATATGTCAGGATGTCAGTCAATGTTCCTTGGCACATTCCTTGACTAACTATGATCGAAAGAAATTCAATTTATAAAAATTATAACACTAATAATATGAGTAAAATAATCGGAATCGACTTAGGAACCACAAACTCTTGTGTGGCTGTTATGGAGGGTAGCGAGCCTACAGTAATTCCTAATGCCGAAGGAAAAAGAACCACTCCCTCAGTGATCGCTTTTGTAGAAGGCGGTGAAATTAAAGTTGGAGACCCGGCCAAAAGACAGGCGGTAACCAACCCAACGAAGACCATTTCTTCTATAAAGCGTTTTATGGGTAATAAATATTCGGAGTCTAAAAGTGAAGCCGAAAGAGCAGCCTATAAAGTAGTTAAAGGAGATAATGATACCGCTCGTGTAGATATCGACGGTAGAATGTATACACCACAGGAATTGAGCGCAATGATTCTTCAGAAAATGAAGAAAACTGCTGAAGATTACCTTGGTACAACTGTTACAGAAGCGGTTATTACCGTTCCTGCATATTTTAATGACAGTCAGAGACACGCAACTAAAGAAGCGGGTGAGATTGCCGGACTTAAGGTTCGAAGAATTATCAACGAACCTACTGCTGCAGCTCTTGCTTATGGTATGGACAAAAAGGGTGTTGACCAGAAGATCGTAGTATTCGATTTTGGTGGAGGAACTCATGATGTATCGATCCTTGAATTGGGAGATGGTGTATTTGAAGTATTATCTACTGATGGTGATACGCATTTAGGTGGTGATGATGTAGATCAAAAAATCATTAACTGGCTTGCCGATGAGTTTAAAGCTGAAGAAGATATGGATCTAAGAAAAGATCCTATGGCGCTACAACGTTTAAAAGAAGCTGCCGAAAAAGCGAAGATCGAATTATCTTCAGCGGCACAAACGGAAATCAATTTACCATATGTTACGGCTACCGCTAGCGGACCTAAGCACTTGGTGAAAACGCTAACGAAAGCAAAGTTTGAGCAATTGATTGACGATTTAGTGAAAAGAACAATAAAGCCTTGTGAAACTGCACTGAAAGCTGCAGGATTGAAAAAGACTGATATTGATGAGATTATTCTTGTAGGTGGATCGACACGTATTCCTGCTGTTCAGGAAGCTGTTGAAAAGTTCTTCGGAAAAGCACCAAATAAAGGTGTAAATCCTGATGAGGTTGTAGCCGTAGGTGCTGCAATTCAAGGTGGGGTATTGACTGGAGATGTTAAGGATGTATTATTACTGGATGTAACACCACTTTCATTAGGAATTGAAACTATGGGTGGAGTGATGACGAAGTTGATCGATGCGAATACTACTATCCCTACTAAGAAATCTCAAGTATTCTCTACAGCTGCTGACAATCAGCCAAGTGTTGAAATTCATGTATTACAAGGAGAGCGTCCTATGGCACCGGATAACAAGACTATTGGTCGTTTCCACCTTGATGGAATTCCACCAGCACAGAGAGGAGTACCACAAATTGAGGTAACTTTCGATATTGATGCTAATGGTATCATTAAAGTAAGTGCAACCGATAAAGCTACTAATAAGTCGCAGGATATCAGAATTGAAGCTTCAAGCGGATTGACTGAAGAAGAGATTCAGAAGATGAAGAGTGAAGCAGAAGCAAATGCTGATGCCGACAAAGCTGCTAAAGAAAAAGTAGATAAGCTTAACGAAGCAGATGGTATGATCTTCCAGACTGAAAAGCAACTAAAAGAATTTGGTGATAAATTATCGGATGATAAGAAAAAACCTATCGAAGATGCTTTAGAAGAATTGAAGAAGGCATACGAAACTAAGGAAGTTGAAACTATTCAGCCAGCGTTGGATAAGATCAACGAAGCTTGGAAGGTTGCTTCTGAAGAGATGTACAAAGCACAGGCAGAAACACAAGGTCAAGGAGCTCCGGGTCCTGATGCAGATGCTGATACGGCTTCTCAAAACGGTGAAGAAAACGCAGACGTAGAAGACGTAGACTTCGAAGAAGTAAAATAAGCAGACTCTTGGATTTACGTAGTAAATCTTTAGAGGTCGCTTATCCCGCCCTTCAGCGGCGGGATCTTTACAATGAGAAATAGGAAGAATGCCCTGCGATAGCGGGGCATTTTTAATTACAGTAAACGTAGTGAGTTACTTATCCCGCCCTTCAGCGGCGGGATCTTTACAATGAGAAATAGGAAGAATGCCCTGCGATAGCGGGGCATTTTTAATTACAGTAAATGTAGTGAGTTACTTATCCCGCCCTTCAGCGGCGGGATCTTTACAATGAGAGATAGAAAGAATGCCCTGCGATAGCGGGGGCATTTTTGATGGAACAAAAGAGAGGAATCTCAGCAAGTAAAAAAAGCCCAACTAAAAAGTCAGGCTTTTATTAACATAAATATTATTGCTATTTTTTTGAAAATGTAAAAAACGAGAAGTTTAATTCTAAATTCTCGATTTCTGAGATGTTCGATTTTTTATCGGCTGCAGGAGTATACTGAGCGAGTCCGGGATAAGCACTGAATAAAGTCCATTCAATCAACGCCCTGCCATTGGCATCCTTGAGTGTTAGTAAAGCTTTGCCCTTTTCAGGTTTACCTTCCGGATTACCTTCTTGAGTTCCCCATTGTAATAGTTTGGATCCAGTCTTGCATTTTCCTTTCTTCAATACTACTCTATTTCTGTTTGGTAAATTTGGGAGTCTAAATTTGAAGGGATTATCCCCAGCTTTTAAATTGTTTCTCAAAACTACTTCGGTAGAAACGCCTTCCACTTCTTGGAAATTAGTGTTCTCACCATTTGCGGATAATTCAAAATAAAATTCGGCCATAAGGTTTATATGAAAATTATGACTTCGGGGCTCAGTCGCAGAATTAAAGATAGTAATTTAAAACTACTTAGCGAGGATATTAATGACATCTCTCGTAAATCTTAATAGCGTATGTAAAATTTCTTTTATTGACTTGATAGACCGCAAAATTTCAAGTTATAGTCACGTAGTTTATATTAAAATCACATTCTGTTTAAACTATTTTTTTATGAATTGATACGAACCGGTCTCACCATTTATTGTTACTCTCAGAATATAAGTCCCCGAAAGAAGTTGCGCAATATCCAAGTTGGTGCTAAGTGCATCTATATCTTTCTGTATAATTTCTTGACCTAGAATTGATATAATTGTTATCGAATCAATGTTGTTCGCTGCATGTAAAAAAAGTTTATCGTGGGACGGGTTTGGATAAAAATTAAAATTTTCTAATGAGGCATTATTAATCGCTAAAAGATCTGCGTCATAGTCACCAATCCATCCAAATTGATCTATTACGCCGGAAGTAATTGTCCCTAGAGAGGTTGTGAATCCGGTAGTGGGATTCATTGTTCGTAATTCTGAATCTCCAATGGTGGCATTGAACGCTGCCATTACAATTAAGTCGGCAGATCTATCATAACTGGCACCTTGGCCAAAATTAGCGTCAAATCCTGCGCTTCCAACAAGCGTAGCTACCCCTGTGGTTTTATTTATTCCATAGACATTATCATCGTCAATATCAAGAGTGAATAAATTATCGGATGCATCTCTCATAAGATTAATGGGTACTATAAGTCCATTATTACCTCCAATTGGGGTAGCGGTTGGAGTTCCGGGGCCGGGATTTAATGTAAATAGGTGACTACTATTTGTACCATTTGTCGCAACCATAAATATGTCACCATTACTCATCACTTCGGCGCCCGTAATTGATTCACCGGGAGGAATGTTCATAATCATTCCTTGATGTTCATAAGTGTTATTTTCAAATCCCCTTATATATAATCTGTTGCTATTATCAATAACAAATACATTCTGGGCCGGATCAAATCGTGCAACCCCGCCGCCTTCAAAATCAAGTAGGGGAGAGCTACCGTGATTTTCAATGGTAAGTTCCTCTGCATCTATACTCACTACAGCAACGGGCGTATTCCCTTTAGTACTGGAAAAACGCCGATTTAATATCTGCTTTGAATCTGGCGAATTGGTATTTAATTCTGAAAAGTGGTTGGTTAAAATATCTAATTCTTCCGTTGAAAATACGTCATTTATACTCCCCATATAGTTTTGGGTAAGTCTGTCTAACAATTCTGAAAGTTCCGGATTTTGGGCCGATATAGTTGCTATAGTAAAAAGCAATGACAAGAGTGAAAAGTATATTTTTCTCATGGATGCTAATTTAATTGGTTAGATATCAACAAGATATGAAAAATATTCTATTTTTTTAATTGAAATCCGGATCATGGAAGATCCTATTGGGAAAACCTAAATTTTATACATGGAATAATTTGGAAGAAGGTGGATATAAATTAATCTCGTTAGGGATGAGAAAATCTTTATCTTAAAACATCTCTGTCTAGGGAAAGTTTATTCGTAGGACTCTATATTTTTCAGAGCTAATAGATAACAGTTAAAGATTTTAATTTATTGGATTATTTCTCTATGCATTTCCTTTTTTATAGTTATCATTCAACCCTTCACCCTTGTAAATTTTTTCAATATTTTTTTCAATTCTTGCTTCTCTCGTTTTCGATTGCTTTGCTTGTGAAAAAAACAGCAAATAACCTCGTTGGCGCCCTGGGGTCAAAGCCTCAAAGGCTTTTTTAAAATTTGGATCTTCCTCGAATTTCAGGAGTAATTCTTCGGGCATGTTGAATTCTGAAGTCTTTTTCATCTTTACTTCAAGCCCGGCTTTTTCTACCTCGATAGCTTCAAAAATAAATGTCTTAATCGTTGCTTCCAAGGCTATAATCTCCTCAGTACTTGTGAATCGTAGCTGACGTGCGGCTTGCACGTTTTCTGTTTGTTGGGTCAATATGTTTTCAGAATCCTTTAAAAGAGCACCTTTGTGGAATAACAATGCACAATAATCTTTAAAATCGTGGATTAATACTATGTTTTTATCACGAAAAGTATAACAAGGGTGCATCCACTTAAACTCTTCGGTAAGTCCACAATCCAGGCAGATTTTCCGTAAGATAGTCATTTCATCTTGCCATTTTTTCGCTCTTTCCAGAAATCGATCTACAACTTTTGGATTCATTGTATTTAATATTAATCAGATTACCATAAAGGTCTAACTCGGAGCCTAATCAATTACTATTTTCTGTGTCCACGAACCTTCCGAATCTTCTATTTGTAAAATATGAAGTCCTGAATTCAGGGCGTGATTCAGTGTTATTTGTTCTGAAGGATTTTCTATTATTTCAGAAAGTACACGCTGACCCGAAACAGCATAAATGGAAACAGTCAAGATTCCGAAGCCTTCTGCTGCATTAAGCTTTATTTTAATCTGTTCTTGCACCGGATTTTGAATCAATTTAAATCTTTCCGAAGAAATTAGATTAGGCGTGCCTAAGACCCCATTTCGGATTTCATCTAGTGCAAATTGCGCACTAGCCTGTGTGACCGTTACATGTGGCTCATTAACTGACGGAATGTATGTGTTTACGAAAGGAGAGGTATGGATACCACCAATATCCGGAACTGCAAACCAATCGTCTTCATTATCGATAGCCAAGGAACTAATAAGTGGTATAAAGGAATATTCATCTTGATCTAGGGCAGCTATAAATGCAGCAATTACAGGATTTGCACTTCCCCCACCTCCTAAGGCAGCCGAAATATTACCCGTTCCACCAGGCGAACTGTCAACACCATCGGTAAATGAAAATGACTCAGCAATAGCCTCGAACGAACCAACAGGAATTCCAACAAAAAAGCTTTGAAAATCGGTTACATTGATTGTTTGACTCGCCGTTGGGGTAAAATGTAAGTTCACGTCGGCAGTTGCACCTCCGCCAAGATCTAAGGTCGTATCCACCAGTTGCATTCCGGGAGTACCGGTTGTTTGGCCTTGAGAACTACCATTAACCATAGCTACATTTCTAACTTGTTGTGGAAAGTCCAGTGCGTCTAATTCTGCCTGAAAAGCATCTCTAAAATTTGGGGCACCTTCAGGTAGACGTAGCGACGGATCCTGCTCGAAGGTTGATCCGGCAAGTAAATGGCCATTGAGATGATCGTAAAGCATCTCTTTAGCAGCCGGTGAATTCAACACCTGATCTACTAATGCCATAGCGGTAGGATCTCCTAATTCTTGTGCTAAATAATTGATTAAGTATTGTAGACTAATAGGGATATTCGCTCCTAGGTGCGGGGAATCGAAAGAAATATACAGTCGAGTTTCTGCATCCATACTATTTTGTTCCATAAATGAAAGAGCATAGCGAGCGATTAATCCTCCCATACTGGATCCTAATACAACAAGTTCTTCATTGCCAACTTTTTGATCGTTCAACAGATTAAT
>CBDUGY010000018.1:0-29813 GCA_965367015.1 uncultured Ulvibacter sp. | reverse complement strand
TTCCCTCACCTTTAAAACTACCAAGATGTTTAAATACCTTGTAAAAACCTGAGATCATTACGTCTTCTGCTACATCACTCTGTTTAATATATTGTCGACAAATACTTAACATTTTTGGAGCAAAAAGATCGAACAGTTGCTGTTGCGCCCTTCTATTGCCCTTTTTTGCTTTTGCAATGAGCGATATATAATTTTTATGTAAGGATATTAATTTCACAAGATACGCTGCGCTTAAGGCTTCTATATATAGAGACGAGACAATTGATAAAAAGGTTGCCTATAGATAAAAAATAATGAGATTGATATGCATAAATCTAATTCTTTCGAACTGCAAATACTGCTATTTTTTCCTATCGATCACATAATTCACCATCAATTCGAGAGAATCTTTAAAGGGTGACGCCGGATACGATTGCAGTAATTGAAGGGCTTCCTGTTGATATTCCTTCATTTTATCGACAGCATAATCAAGTCCACCATTTGCTTTTACAAATTCGATTACCTCTCTTACCCTCTTTTTATCCCTATTGTGGTTTTTTACTGAATTTATTAACCAGCGCTTGTCTTTTTCCGAAGCATTGTTGAGTGCAAAGATAAGGGGAAGTGTCATCTTCTGCTCCTTAATATCAATTCCGGTAGGTTTTCCAATTTGCGTATTGCCATAATCGAATAGGTCATCTTTAATTTGAAAAGCTATACCAATAAGCTCTCCAAACTTCCGCATTGTTTCCACTTTATCTGGAGTTGCATTTACTGATTGAGCTCCCATGGCGCAACAAGCAGCGATAAGTGTCGCAGTTTTCTGACGTATAATTTCAAAATATACCTCTTCAGTAATATCTAAATTTCTAGCCTTTTCAATTTGAAGCAATTCGCCTTCGCTCATTTCCCGCACTGCAACCGAAATTATTTTCAACAGGTCGAAATCATTGTTATCAATAGACAGCAACAAGCCTCTGGAAAGCAAGTAATCACCAACCAATACTGCAATCTTATTCTTCCAGAGTGCGTTTATGGAGAAAAAACCCCGTCTTCTATTACTATCATCCACGACATCATCATGAACTAAGGTAGCTGTATGGATTAATTCAATTACTGAAGCACCTCTATAGGTACGATCACTAACAATACCGTTATTATTCATTTTGGCAATTAGAAATACGAACATAGGGCGCATCTGCTTTCCCTTTCTATTTACCACATAGTGAGTGATCCTATTTAGAAGTGAAACTTTAGAGGACATAGAGACAGAAAACTTTTTTTCAAAAAGTTCCATCTCATATTCTATGGGTAATTTAATTTGAGAAACTATTTTCATTGGCTTTTCAAAATTAATCAAATCTTGTTGTTTTCTTTGAAAATTCCAATTTCTTTGGTTAACTTAGCCTCTTAAATCAAATTTAAAAACAAATTATTATGAAAAAAATTACTCTTATGGTAGCGTTACTCGCTACAATTTCTATGAATGCTCAGCTTATCTTCGAAGGTTTCGACGATATTACGAGTTTAGTTGACTATACTGTAGTTAACGTAAGTGATTCACCAAATACTGATATTTTTCAAGGTAATGAGACTGTTTTTCCTTCTCACGCCGGTGCACCGACTTCTTATTTAGGTATGAACTTTAACGCAACTGCTGGTTCTGTGATCGATCTTTACTTGATCCTTCCTGCGGTTGAATTAGAAAATGGTGATGTTATGACTTTCTGGACTAGAACTGGTACTGGAAGTGGTTTCCCTGACAGATTGGAAGTTGTATTAGATCCTGATGGTTCTGCAACACCTCCAACTTCTACTGATCCTGGATCTTACACAGAAAAATTACTTGAGATCAATCCAACACTTGCTGTAGGTGGATATCCTGAAACTTGGGAACTACAAACAGTTACAGTTGCAGGTCTTACTGGTCCAACTACTACAAGCTTAGCTTTTAGATATTGGGTAACTGATGCTGGTCCAGCCGGATCAAACTCAAATTACATTGGTATCGACACTTTAGAAGTAAATGAAACTTTAGGAGTTGATGAAAATGCTTTAAGTTCTTTCAGATATTTCGTTGATGCAAACAATCAATTGAATCTTGCTGCTGCAACTTCAATGGAAAGAATTGTACTTCACAATGTTTTAGGACAACAAGTAGCTTCTCAGAGATTGACTAGCAATAGCGAAGTTCTTGACCTTTCTGGTTACAATTCAGGAATTTACCTTGCTACAGTTACAATCGACGGTAACAGCAAAACAGTAAAAATCGTTAAGAAGTAATTCTTACTTTTTTAAAATTAAAAAGAGCGACCACAGGTCGCTCTTTTTTTTATTGTTTATTTGCTAATTGACCGCATGCTGCATCGATATCCTTGCCCCTGCTCCTCCGAACCGTTACCGGTATTCTACTCCGCTCTAATGCTTGAATATAGCTCTCTGTGGCTTTTTCTGAAGCCTGTTTGAAGTCGCCATCATCAATTGGGTTGTATTCTATAAGGTTTACTTTGCAAGGCACGTATTTGCAAAATTGCACCAAGGCATCAATGGCCTCTTTCGTATCATTAATACCTTCCCAAACCACATATTCATAAGTTATCTTTCTTTTTGTTTTTTCATACCAATACTCAAGAGATTCACGTAGATCTGGAAGAGTAAAGTTTTTAGCGAAAGGCATTATTTGTTCTCGTGTCTCCTGAATGGCAGAATGCAAAGACACCGCCAAATGAAACTTAACCTCATCATCCGCTAACTTTTTAATCATTTTCGGAACTCCTGATGTGGATACTGTAATTCTCTTAGGGGACATCCCTAATCCTTCTTCCGAAGTAATCTTATCAATAGACTCAAGTACATTCTTGTAATTCATCAATGGTTCACCCATTCCCATAAATACAATGTTCGATAAAGGGCGATTGTGATACAATCTACTTTCCTTATCGATTGCAACTACCTGATCGTAAATCTCATCGGGATTAAGATTTCGCATTCTTTTCAGGCGCGCCGTAGCGCAAAATTTACAGTCTAAACTACATCCAACCTGAGACGATACACAAGCCGTTGTACGTTTTTTAGTGGGAATTAAAACCGATTCGACTATTAGTCCATCATGCAGCTTAACGGCATTTTTCACGGTTCCATCGCTACTTTTTTGAAGACTGTCCACTTCTATATGATTAATAACGAAATTCTCTTCCAAGTGAGCACGGGTCTCTTTCGAAATATTAGTCATATCCTCAAAGCTATGAGTGCCTTTACTCCACAGCCACTCGTACACTTGATTACCCCGAAATGCTTTATCCCCAATGCTTTCAAAGAAGACTCTTAGTTCTTCTTTAGAAAGTGATCTTATATCTTTTTTTTCTGAAATCATTCGACTGCAAAAATACAGATTAGTTAGGAGTTGTAATGATAAATCAGCTAAATCCTTCAGAGGTGTATGCGGAAGAGTGCACTTATAATAATGGAATTGGTCTACTGGCGATCGATGATGATCTTTTTGGTAATTTCTGAATCACCTTCTCCATCTATCAGGCGCAGGAAGTATATTCCTTCAGAATATCTATCTATATTTATTACATTCATCGTATTAGAGGCTGAACCATTGTCTAATTGTTGTCCCAATGCATTGTAAAAAGAATAAGATAATTTAGGGAATCGGCTATTTAGAATAGTTATTTCACTGGAAACAGGGTTTGGGAATATTTCCAACGCTCCGGTTATTTCAATATCCGGTACATTCAACAGATTTTGCAATGGCCCTATTGAAATGTCTTCGGTGTTTAGCGGATCCAACCAATCCTTAAGCCTTTCATCTTCGGTAGTTCCGGCATCCCAAGATACACCGAAGCGTCCATATATATCGTACTCATTGTTATTCACGAGACCATCACAAAAAGATTGTCCGGCATACAATTGACCTATAAGCCTTCCGTCTTGATTGAACAATGGAGAACCTGAAGAACCACTTTCAGTAGTCCCAATTTCCCAACCATTTCCAGTACCTTCTGAAACACCTCCTATAAGCCAAACTTCTGTGCCATTAGCGTTTTCTTTTACAGCACCAGAATCGTCACGACAGATTTTCATAATATCTCCGTTTGGATGATGAATTCCAACTTCAAACTGGGGTGGAGTATCTGATCGATCCCAACCTGAAAAAGCAATATCCCAAGAACCCGGAACATCGTTATAAAGTTCTACCAGTGCAAAATCACTTAAAGCATTACTCGCTCTGTAGTCTGCTCCACTCATAGTAAAATTGGTCTGAATATCAACACTATCCTCTCCTGTTCCACAAACAGGGTTAGGACTCATCCAATTGAAACGAATAGACCAAAATGAAGGATCGCTATTATTTAAACAATGATTAGCGGTAAGCAAATAGGGGGTTTTATCTTCGCGAGTATTATTCATTAAAACCGCAGAGCATAAATATCCATTACCCAAACTTAAAAGAGCAACTGTCTTCTTTAAAATATTCTTGTCGCTTTCGAAGTCTTCACCTACTGAACAGTTCACGTCATAATTACAATCTCCGGAATCATTAAGCCCACGATTTCTATCCACCAACATATTCACTTCTCCCATTCGATAACCGTGAATTATACTACCAATCTCTAACTGTACATCTTCACTTACATTATCGGGTTCGAAATACTCGACCCAGATAATATCACCATTAATAAACCAAGAGCCTAGAAGGCCATTTGGGGTATTTTCACTCTTAGAGTAGGTTCTGGATAAATCGGTTCCATCATCGTTATATAAATGAAGCCTAGCTCCTTCTGGTATATAAAATTCTGAGAATTTAATGCTTAAATTTAAGGCATTAGGGGATTGAATCCCAACTTGCCACATTCTGCCTCCTTCTGGTAAGTCTGTCCAAATACCGTGATTATCAACATCAAGTTGGATAGACCGTTCTATACCATATCGCCACGGCTGACTCTTATCAAGATCATTGATACTATCTTCCAGCGCAATATTCTGTAAATCTAATGGTGGGAGGGTAATCGGACTTGTTTTATTGTATATATTATATTCCCAACTTGCAGGCAATTCTCTTCCATACTCCTGAGAGAGTCCATTTAGAAAGAACAATAGTAAAAAAGAAAAGAGTAAAGCTTTCTTCATTAGTTAATTAGCTGGTGAACATTCTTACTAAATTACCTAATTATTTTGAATTTTGACAACCAAATCGTTACAAAACAAAAAACCCCGATAAAGTATCGGGGTTTTTAATTGTATGAAATATAAAAATTATATAATCAACATCGCATCACCATAGGTATAAAAACGATACTTTTCTTTTATCGCTTCGGCATAAGCCTCTTTAATAAAATCGTGACCGGCAAAGGCGGAAACCATCATTAACAAAGTAGATTTTGGTGTGTGAAAATTAGTAATCATCGCATTTGCTATGCTAAAATCGAAAGGTGGAAAAATGAATTTATTAGTCCAACCTGAATATGCATTCAACCTGCTGTCTGAGGATACTGAACTCTCAAGAGCTCTCATTGCTGTGGTTCCTACTGCACAAACTCTCCTTTTATTTCTAATTCCTGTATTTATAATTTCTGCTGCTTTCTCGTCTATACTCATTTCTTCAGAGTCCATCTTATGTTTCGACAACTTCAACTGGGCTAAAGGTACCTAAACCAACATGTAACGTAACTTCAGCAAAATTAACACCCTTAATTTCAAGGCGTTTTAATAAATGTTTCGAAAAATGCAGTCCGGCTGTGGGCGCTGCTACGGCTCCCTCATTTTTTGCAAAAATTGTTTGATATCGCTCTGCATCTTCCGGTTCCACGTCTCTCTTAATATATTTAGGTAGCGGCGTTTCTCCTAGTTCAGTTAATTTGTTCCTAAATTCTTCATAAGAACCATCGAATAAAAAACGAAGGGTTCTTCCGCGTGACGTTGTATTGTCAATTACTTCGGCAACCAGAGACTCATCATCACCGAAATACAACTTATTTCCGATTCTTATTTTACGTGCAGGATCTACCAACACGTCCCATAGACGTGTTTCAGAATTTAATTCACGTAGCAAAAATACCTCGATACGGGCACCGGTTTTTTCTTTATTACCAAATAAACGAGCCGGAAAAACTTTTGTATCATTCAGCACCAAAACGTCATCTTCTTTGAAATAATCAATAAGATCTTTAAACATTTTGTGCTCGATAGTTTTATCCTTTCGATTTAACACCATCAAACGCGATTCATCCCTATTATCTGCAGGGTATTCGGCTAAAAGTTCTTCTGGCAGATCAAATTGAAAATTAGAAAGTTTCATTCCCATAATCGTATGTATGTTTTAGTATGAAAAAGCTGCAAATATACAACCTCAACATAGGGGTTGTCAAGTAAATGAGCATTTATTATTGCAAACCGACTGATATCCCTAATTTTTTGATGTCCTTCCAAAAAGTAGGGAACGATTTTGTCACTACCATAGGGTCTGAAATTCTTAGCGGAAAACACTTGGCTAGTGGCGCAAATGCCATAGCCATTCGATGATCATTGTATGTTTCTACAACTACTTCCTCAGTTGTAATTTGTGCCGGTTTCAAGGTTAAGCTATCTTCTGTTATGGATACTTTAGCACCAAACTTCTCCAACTCTACTTTTAATGCTGAAAGCCGGTCGGTTTCTTTAATCTTTAAAGTATGCAGCCCTGTTAAATGACACGACAATCCTAATCCGAAGCAAGTAACCGCTATAGTTTGAGCAATATCCGGCGTATTAGTTAAATGTAACGACACAGATTCAGGGAGTATAATGTTATGTTTCTTTAAAATGATTGAATTATCGTTGGAGTTGTAGGTCGTTTCTACACCGAATTGCCGGTAAATCACGGCTATATCAGCATCTCCCTGCAGGCTATAAGCTTTAAAGCTTTTAAGTGTTACTGAAGTAGTTTTATCATCATTTAGTGGTGTTTCAGTTAGCGCCATTATACTGTAGAAATAAGATGCCGAACTCCAATCTGATTCTACTACGATTGATTGTTTCGAAGGACTTTCTAAAGGAGAAATCGTAATTATATTATCAGTAAATTTCGCATTAGCCCCTATTTTCTGTAGTAATGAAAGTGACATATTAATATACGGCACGGAAGTACATTCTCCCACTAATTCTATTTTTAATCCCGTTGTCAAGGATGGTGCTATAAGCATTAGTGCCGAGATATATTGACTACTCACATTTGCCTTAATTGAGACAATATCATTAGTTATTTGTGTTCCTTTAATTCTAATTGGCGGATATCCAACATTTTTTAAATACTCAATGCTCGCACCTAATTGTTCCAGGGCATCGACCAATATTTTGATGGGTCTTTGTTGCATTCGCTCACTTCCTGTGAGGGTGACATCTGCTTGTTTACGAGTAGCATAATAAGCGGTCAGGAAACGCATCGCTGTACCGGCATGATGTATATCTAAAATGCCATTATTTTTGTTAAGACACTTTTGTAATACAACTGTATCATCACTTTCTGAAAGATTATGTATAACAAGTTGAGGGAATAGTGCCTGTAGAATAAGTAATCTGTTCGATTCACTCTTAGATCCCGTAATTGATATCACCGGATTTGTATGTTCGACACTCTTAGGTTTCAGAAATGCTATCATTTCATTGTTCCTTAGATTTCAATTTTGATCTAAACTTTCCGAAGGTTACAAAAAAACCATACACAAATCCTGCAAGGAACACCCCTGCCAGGAATTTCAGCATATTTATCTCAGAAAAAAAAGTCATATCAAAACCCGCCAATATCCACTTGAACAAAGTGAAAATCAAAGCAAAAGCTATGGTTAATGAAATAACCGATTTCCAAAAACCTTTATGTGAGATTACTTTTTGAAACACTATTTTAATTTTTTATTATTATGATGTCTATCGTGATCACGTTTTGTTTTGGCCTCCAATTTTTTAGCGAAGGATTTTTCAAGGTCCACACCTGTTTGATTCGCCAGACAAAGAACTACAAACATTACATCGGCAAGCTCTTCTCCCAGATCTTTTGATTTATCACTTTCCTTCTCACTTTGTTCGCCGTAACGCCTCGCGATTATACGCGCCACTTCTCCCACTTCTTCAGTTAGCTGTGCCATATTGGTGAGCTCGTCGAAGTAGCGTACCCCGTGTTCTTTAATCCATTTATCTACTTCTAGTTGTGCGTTCTGAATATTCATACTATTACTCTTTTAACAAAACTACCTTTTCTTTCTCCTTTTCGAATAAAAGTTGGTAGAAAAATTTTAAGACATTATATACTAATGCAGTTCTAACCTGAATAATATTTATATCGTTTACTTAAAAATCACAATAGATTTTATTCTTTATTTTTTGAATCGATTAAAATAGTAACGGGGCCGTCATTCACCAAACTCACATCCATCATAGCACCAAAAATTCCGGTGTTTACCTTTTTCCCTATTTCGCGCTCCAGCGTTTTCACAAAATTCTCGTACAACGGAATAGCAGTGTCGGGTCTGGCTGCCTTTATGAATGAAGGTCGGTTTCCTTTCTTAGTACTGGCATGAAGCGTAAACTGACTCACCACAATTACTTCTCCTTCTACATCCAAAATTGAGAGATTCATGGCATCATTTTCGTCTCCAAAGACTCTGAGTTTAACAATTTTCGACGTTAACCACATGATATCTTCCTCGGTGTCATCAGATTCTATGCCTAGTAAGACTAAAAAGCCTTTATCTATTGAGGATATAACTTTTCCTTCAACACTCACGGAAGCTTTTTTTACTCTTTGTATTACTATTCTCATTGCATAGCTATTAACGTCCGCGATATTCTGTATCTTCATTTCCTTCCAAGATCTGAACATAACTGTCGTATCTGGACCAAGGAATTTCATTTCTTTCTAGCGCTTCTTTTACAGCACATTTCGGTTCTTCCAAATGCATACAATTATTAAACTTGCAATGTTGTTTGAGTTTAAAAAATTCAGGAAAATAATCTCCCAGTTCTTCCTTGGCTATTTCAACCACCCCAAATCCTTTTATACCCGGAGTATCGATTATTTGTGCTCCGAAAGACAAATCATACATTTCAGCAAAAGTAGTAGTATGTTGCCCTTGCATATGTTGTTCAGAAATTTCAGAGGTCTTTAAATTAATTTCATCCTCCATTACATTTATCAAAGTAGATTTTCCAACGCCGCTATGTCCTGAAAACATGCTTACTTTTCCAGTCATCATTGCTTTTACCTTATCTACATTTTTCCCTGTTTTAGCTGAAATACCAATACATTCATAACCGATGTCCCGATACATGGCAGCCAATATTTTCACTTCTAGTAATTCATCTTCATTGTAAGTATCTATCTTATTAAAAAGCAAAACCGCTTTAATGTGATAGGCTTCGGCGGTAACTAAAAACCGATCAATAAATTTCGTGAAAGTAGGCGGGTTATTTAAAGTTATAAGAAGAAATGCAATATCGATATTTGCCGCAATAATATGAGTTTGTTTAGAAAGGTTAACCGACCTACGGATTATATAATTATCTCTTTCTTCTATTTTATTTATGATCCCTATGGTTTCATCTCCTTTGGTTTCAACTTCGAATATAACGTGGTCTCCAACAGCTACCGGGTTCGTGCTCTTTATGCCTTCAATTCTAAATTTTCCTTTAATACGGCATTCGTAAAAATCTCCTGCTTCAGATTTTACGGTGTACCAACTTCCGGTAGATTTATAGACAAGACCTCTCATTTCACAAAGTTGCGAAACTTTTTACTTATTAATAACCTTTTTTTGATGATTGATAGATTCCTGGTGAATCGCCTTGTAAATGCGAAGCATAAACTCTTCACTTAAGTTATTCTCTTCACCCTCTAATATCATTTTCCCTAAGATTTCATTCCATCGTCTGTTTTGTAAAATAGCAACATTGTTCTGTCTTTTCAGCAACCCTATCGAGTCGGCAATTTTCATCCGCTTACCCATCATTTCAACAATCTTATTGTCGATAACATCTATTTGAGTTCTTAAAGTATTTAGTTCATTGGTATATGCAATTGCATCATCTTCCGCTTTACGTATTCTAAGATCTACTGTAATCTGATCCAAAGTAGTTGGCGTAATTTGTTGTTTCGCATCACTCCAGGCATTGTCCGGATCATAATGTGTTTCAATCATTAAACCATCATAATTAAGATCTAAAGCAGTTTGACAAAGGTCAAAAATAATATCTCTACGACCTGCAATATGAGAAGGGTCTAAAATCAATGGCAGATCAGGAAACCTGCTCTGCAAATCGATAGGGATTTGCCATTCGGGATTATTACGATATTTTGTTTTCTCATAGGTTGAAAACCCTCTGTGTATTACACCCAAATTCTTAACACCCGCTTCATAGAAACGTTCTACGGCACCCAACCATAGTGAAAGATCGGGGTTTACAGGATTCTTTATTAGAACTGTTTTATCGGTTCCTTTTAGTGCCTCTGCAATTTCCTGAACTATAAAAGGCGACACTGTTGTGCGCGCACCTACCCATAAAATATCTATATCGTGTTTCAGTGCAAGGTCCACATGGTTAGCATTGGCTACTTCAGTAGTAATGAGCATACCGGTTTCCTGCTTTGCCTTTTGCAACCATTTCAGTCCGAGTGCACCCACTCCCTCAAAATTACCGGGCCGAGTACGAGGCTTCCAGATACCGGCTCTCAACACAGTCGCATCTGTATCTTTTAATTGATGTGCAATTTTAAGAACTTGTTCTTCGGTTTCAGCACTACAAGGTCCGGCGATTACTAAAGGGTGATCGAGCCCAAACGCATCTAACCACTTTCTAAGATTTTTATTATTTTCCATGTACTAATATATTCTCAAGTTTACTAGGGGTATTTTCTACATTGTGATTATATACACCTAAAATTTTCAGTTCTTTCACAGCTTTTTGCAGCACCTCTGTAACCTGATTGAAAAGTGCATAGTCCTCAAATAATACATCCACAAAGAACGCATATTGCCACGGCTTTCCAATTATGGGTAACGACTGAATTTTAGTTAAATTGATATTAAATGTGGTGAAGAGCTGAAGTACGTTAGACAGACTTCCCATGGTATGATCTAACTCAAATTTTAATGTTGCTTTATTTACATCCTCGTTTAGTGAAGCACCTTCATTCCCTATTAACACAAAGCGCGTATGATTATCCTTATTATTCTGAATATTACTATCGAGGATCTTCAATCCGAATTTTTCAGCTACCTGCTTTCCTGCAATTGCTGCGACTCCTATTAAATTATTCTCCACAATTTTTCTCGCTTCGGAAGCGGTATCTTTTCCCTCGATTATTTTGAGTTGAGGAGGAAGTTTCCGAAGATAATCCATGCACTGAAGCAAAGCAACGGGATGTGAATGTACTTCTTCAATGTCATGAATGGTTTGCCCTTCTAAAGCCATAATGTACATCTGAATATTCAGAAAAACCTCATCATAAATTACAAAACCACTAGAATCGATAAGATTATAGTTTGGTAATATAGAACCAGCAATGGTGTTTTCTATAGCAAGAACGCCCAAATCGGCACTTAAATTTTCAATACACTCCGTAACTTTTTCAAATGATTCGCACATAATGAGTTCTACCTCTGTGTCGGGGAAAAGTTGGCGCACCGCCATATCATGAAATGAACTTTCTATACCTTGTATTGCAATTTTCATAAGCTTTAGTTTAAAATTAGTATATAAAAAAAGTCCCGGAAAAAATTTCCGAGACTTTTAAATAATTAATATGTTAATTAATTACACAACAATCTCGGATCTTTCCGTAAAATAGAAAAACCAGAAATTGAAATATGTACTTAAATTATTCATTGTTCGTTTATTGTCAGCTAATGTAACTAAAACTTTAAAAGAACAAAATGTTTTTTCAGCTTTTTTAATTATGTAGCTTTGTTTTATAAAATATATGTCGATAAAAGTTTCAAATATTACCAAAGAATACGGCGCACAAAAAGCGCTTAATAATGTATCGTTTACAATAGATAAAGGTGAAATTGTAGGCTTCCTGGGGCCAAACGGCGCGGGAAAATCTACAATGATGAAAATACTCACCACGTATTTAACTGCTTCTGAAGGAGTTGCTACGGTAAACAATTTTAATGTGTTAGAAGATAAAATAAGTGTTCAAAAAAGTGTTGGTTATCTGGCAGAGCACAACCCACTGTATCTTGATATGTATGTTAGAGAGTATCTTCAATTTAATGCGGAAATCTATAAAATACCTAAAATTGAGGTTGAGAAAGTTATACAGCGTACCGGATTAACACCTGAAGCTCACAAGAAAATAGATCAACTTTCAAAAGGTTATCGACAGCGCGTCGGACTTGCGAATGCGCTTCTGCATGATCCGGAAGTTTTAATTCTCGATGAACCAACCACAGGATTAGATCCAAACCAACTAATTGAGATCCGAGAACTTATCAAGAATGTTGGAGCTAACGATGAAAACGGTTTAGGTAAAACTGTGCTGCTTTCAACTCATATTATGCAAGAGGTTGAAGCAATCTGTGATCGCGTTATCATCATTAACAAAGGAGAAATTGTACTGGATAAAAAATTGAGCGATCTTAAGAAAAATAAACAACAAATTGTAGAAGTTGAATTCGATTACAGGGTAGAGATAGAAGCTTTACAGCAGTTACCGAAGGTAGAAAAGGCAGTAAACACGGCTGGCTTCGTGTATCAGGTTTATTTTAAAACTCAGGACGATATGCGCTCACAGGTTTTTGATTTTGCTCATGACAACGGACTAAAAATTCTTCAGTTAGACCAAAAAAACACAACTTTAGAAAAGCTATTTATCGAATTAACTACTGAAAAATAAGAGTTCCTGTATAGAATTCTTCTACTTCTACTATTGGTGGCCTGTTTACAGAAATAACATCTCCCAATCCCCTAATCTGCCCTCTCAGACTTAAGATAGGATTTACAATCATCTTATTAGTACTTCTGTGAATAAAACCTAAATCTAATATTTCAAGATTAGCGGCTTCAACTCTTACATCACTGTCGTACAAGCCAAAAAAAGCGGATCTCACCTTTCCATCCAGATAAAACTTAGACAAACCATTAGCATCGATATTAAGCGAATTTACGTTTAAGGACAATCGAAAATCACCGTCTTTATGAAACACATCTTCCGCAAATCTATCTTCAGAGAGTAACGCCAGCTTATCGAAAGTTAGAATGCCCCGACTTTCAACCGTAAGTCCTGAACTATTTCTAATAAGTCTAATATCGGGTGAAGTGACAAAAACCTTTGTAATATCGTAGTCTCTAGAAAAATTACAACTATTGTAATCACTCAACTTTAGAATACTATCCTCAACTCTTACATTAATTTCATTGAACAAATTCTCGCCGGTTTGAACAACTACTTTTTGAGTATCTCCTGTTTGAACGATTAACTGGATCCGTTTAAAAACAATAATTTGTTTAAAAACATCTACTTCTATCTCTTCTTCAATAATTGGCCCGGCATTTTGCAGGCAATCGAAGGCACTATCGGCACCACAACCTGAAAAAAGAGCAAAGATTAATATATAAAGTAGTTTTCTCATAATACATCTATAATCGTATTCCTAAACCAAATTCTACACCCTCGGCTTTGGCATAGTGTGCTTTAACCGTAATCGCGGCGAAAAGTTTATCCTTGTAAAGATATCTTTTTATCCCCAATCTATTGTACACTCTGTTTTCAAACTCGTAAGGCCAATAAACATAATATCCCAGTTGAGAAACAAAGGCAATTTTCCCAAAACGCAATTCATGACCTACAAAAACTCCTATCCGCCTGTAATCTTCATCTCCTGTTAGTCCATCCTCTGGAAAGGCAACACTTCTGTATTCGATTAATTTGTCTAAAAAGGCCGAAAAGAAAACATCCACACCCGCTTGAAAAGTACTTTTATAATTGATACGTTTATCGGCAAATACCGATATTGCTAAAAAAGGATATTGTCCGAGCCCATTAACATCTGCCTCATTTAGGCCACCTCTTAGCACTAAATTGTATTTAATACGTTCAGCATAATTTGAGCTTCGCCAGGAACCTACAGGGATATAATTTGGAAAGCTTAAATGATCGAACATATAACTAACTCCGGCATTGAAATATAGAGTATTCGTACTATTATTGGGAGCCTTAAAGTTTGCATTAGAATAGTGAATCACTCCAAGTCCCACATTCACCCCAAAGCCCTTGTAAAGGTTTTCTCTTATGAAGCTTGCTCTTAAATGTGTAGAACTTAAAAATCTACTTCCGTATGCATTGTTCTGAAAATTGGTATCGGGATCGTAAGGATTTGTGGCATATGAGATACCTTGTCCTACTCCAATGGTGATGCTTCGATGCAGGAAATAAAAGTTGAAATGTCCATAAGCAGAATAATTCTTTCCAAGAAATGGATTTTTCAAATCCTGATATATGAAGGTAAAGCCCCAATCGGGATAATTGTATCTACCCTCGGCTTCATGAAAACCATAAGTTTTACGATTATACGATAGAATAACGCCTGCAGGATGGTCTGTAATTAGGTGAGAGATATCCGGATTGTGTTCGATAATACTCCCCGAAAAGTAGTTTACTTCAATGGCATGGAATTTCAATTCGTTCTCTTGTGAGAAGGCATGCAAACAAAACAAAAGAGTTATTATTACCGAAAGAAATCGCTTCATATTCATATTAAGAAGCGTAAATATACACTAATCTTGAAACAATAAACGCCCTGTAAAAAATTCTTCTACATTAACCTGAGGCGGGCGATTTAAAGCAATGACGTCACCTGTACCTCTTATTTGCCCTCTGATAATTTGTTGCGGATTGACTATCATTTTATTAGCACTTCTTTGAAAGATTTCGAGGTCATCCACCAAGAGATTTCCACCTTCAAAACGAGGGTTCTCATCAGTAAAATTTATGGTCGCTTCGGCTACATTACCTGAAATATAAAATATACTTTGTCCGTTTGCTGAAACTTTCAGCTTTTGAGAGGCAATGTTTAAATAGAAATCGCCACCTTTTCTTACATTTTCTATTGCCCCTTCGGTATTACTTGTTAATGCTATTTCAGGAAAATTCAGCGTTCCTTCACTTCTAACATCGTAGCTAGAACTATTTCTAATTTCGGTTAGAACCGGAGTGACAACAGTAGCGGTTGTAATTCCATAATCTCTGAAAAAGTTACAGTAATTTGTGTCTCTTATAATTAGGGTTTCTCCCTCAACGATTACGACAACATCATTAATTAAATTCTCTCCGGTTTCTACCGTGACACCTTGAACAGCCCCTTCTTTTATGATTAAAGAAACCTCTCCTTCTATGCGTACTTTAGAAAATGAGTTTAAGGTATAAGCTGTTGTTATGATAGCGCCTTCTGTTTGAAAACAATCATTTCCACTTTCAGAATTGCATCCTAAAAAGAAAAAAGCAATAATTATTATATTTATTTTCTTCATAACTTAAATTCGAAATCCAACACCAAATTCAATTGCCTCCGCTTTTGCTCCATGTGATTTTAAGGTCACCGAAGCAAAAAGTTTTTTACTAATGTAATAATTCATACCAGCTCTTATATAGGTTCTACCCTCAAAATCATAGGGATAATACACATAATATCCGAATTGGGTAATTACAGAAAATTTATTTAAATGCAATTCATGACCCGCAAAAATCCCAACTCTTTTATAATCTTCATCTCCGGTAACACCGTTACCAGGGAATGCCGCTGCAAGGTATTCAACCTCTTTTTCTAGGAATTTTGCAAAAAATCCATCGGCTCCCAATTGTATCGAACTTTTATAATTTAGTCTTTTGTCGGCGTAAGCCGAAAGTACCGCAAAAGGTTGTTGTCCCAATCCAATAAAGTCACTTTCATTTACCCCTCCTCTTAAAACAAAATTATATGCAATAGGTTCTGTATACTTCTCATAAGGTTGCAGTATGTATTCATCAGGATCGCCAGTATCAATCTGATACTGAACTCCGATATTCACAGTTAAAGCATTTGTACTAGAATTTGGTGCTTTTACATTTGCGTTAGAATAATGTACTAAGGAAATACCAGCCTGAATTCCGAAGCCTTTAAAAATATTCTGCCTGTTATAATTCAACATAATATACGTAGAGCTCAACAGGCTACTCCCGTACGCATTATTTTTGGGATTTTTTTCAAGATCAAATGGATTGGTATTATATGCTACACCTTGGCCGATTCGTAGAAACATATTACGTTTTAAAAAGTAAAAATTATAGTGCGCATATAGCCCATAATTATTTCCAAGAATATCACTTTTCGTATTTTGATAAACTAGGGATAAACCGTAATCCGGATAGTTGTAGGTCTGCTGCCATCGAGCAGCTCCGAAGGTTTTCTTATTATACCCAATGATTATGCCTTCCGGATGATTTTTCACTAAATGCGAAATATCTTTGTTATGTCTTAAAATAGTGCCATAGAAATAATTGGCATCAACAAAAAATGAAGTTTTTTTTGAATCCTGTGAAAACAAAGTTGCAGAAAAAAGCAGCGTTAAAATAATAAGCCGTTTACCCATATCCGCAAATAAAAGAATTATCGTGCTTATTAGAAAGGTAAGTTTAACAAATCGACATTGCCTCCTGAAATTATGATGCCAATATTTTTATTCCGAAAACGTTGCTTTTCTTTTAATAAGGCTGCGAAAGGAACTGCACTAGAGGGTTCAATCACAATTTTTAATCGCTCCCAGAGCACCCTCAACCCATCTATGATCTCCCGTTCATCTACGCGAATAATCTCAGAGACCAATTGTTTGATGATTGGAAAGTTTTTATCTCCCAAATGTGTACGTAATCCATCTGCCACTGTATTTGCTGAATCATTTTCCTCAATCTTTCCACTTATCAGTGATCTAAAAGCATCATCAGCCACTAGAGGTTCACCTCCAACAGTTTTACAATTTCTGCCAAAATAATGGCATGCTAATGCTGTTCCGGCAATTAAACCCCCACCACCTACCGGCGTAAAGATAAAATCAAGATCGTTCTTGGCATCCAATAATTCAAAAGCTGCAGTACCTTGGCCCAATATTACATTTGTATTATTGGATGGATGTATAAAAACTGCGCCGGTTTTATTTTGAATTTTTTTAGCTTCAGCTTCTCGGGATTTCAAATTTGGAAGTGATTCGGTAATAACACCACCATAACTTGCAACAGCTAATTTTTTTACTTCCGGGGCATTCGATGGCATTACGATATAAGCATTTACTCCAAGATTTTGGGCTGCCAGAGATAATGCTTGTGCAAAATTACCAGATGAATGTGTAACTACGCCAGCCTTTTTCTCTGCATCCGACAATTGTAAAATAGCATTTATAGCACCTCGCATTTTAAAAGCTCCCATTTTCTGAAAGTTTTCACATTTAAAAAACAGACTGGTGCCAGTCAATTCATTTAGTAATCGCGAAGTAAGAATTGGGGTGCGGTGTACATGCGGTGCAACGCGATGATATGCCTCAAGTAAGTCATTTTTTAATGGAATAGAATCTATCTCCAAAATTTAAGATTTATAACTTTGCAAAATCTGCAAGGGAGGTATTTTCTAATATTTTCAAATTAGTATCCCGAACCAGAATCATTAAATTATGTACGCTACATCTGTCTTCATCGGGACAATCATTACACTTTTCATAAAAGTTTAAACTAACACATGGCACCATTGCAATAGGTCCCTCTAAAACACGGTATATTGCCGCAATGGAAATTTCATTGGCGTTCTTCATTAAATAATAGCCACCGCCTTTACCTTTTTTAGATCCCAAGAATCCTGCCTTGCGAAGCGTTAGTAAGATACTTTCCAAAAATTTAAGTGAAATATTCTCGGCATTCGCAATCACAGAAATCTGAACCGGGGTAGTATCCTCTTGGCGCGCAAGATAGGTCAGCGCTTTTAACCCGTATTTTGTTTTTCTTGAAAGCATACTGTATTACTTGAGATTACTAATTTAATGATAATTTTAACTAAAACACTATTAAAATAATTATCTCGCAATCATTGAGGGTAGCCCTATGGAAAGCAGGTTGTTATTAACATTAAGAGATCTAAAAATTCTCTAAAACGTTCGCCTTTAATATCTACTTTCGGAAATTTGTAACGCTGAAGGACAGTTTCCATAGCACCAACTAGTATCAGCATGTTTTAAAAAAAGCACTAACAATACATCTTTTATATGTGAGTTCCATTTAAAACGATACCATAAGTAACATCAACACATCCGGTTAATGTTATGGAAACCGAACAATACTTCTCGAAACTCAGTTCGGCAGCGCGTTTTACTTTGGCTTCCGCAATAACTCCTTCCAAAAAGATAGTGACATGAATAGATGTGAAGGGTTTAGCTTCTTTCACTTCTTTTCGTTTTCCTTCTACCTCAATTTTATAGGATGTAACCGTCTGACGTTGCTTTTTCAAAATCGATATTATATCGATCGCATTACAACCCCCTACAGCCATAAGTACCAATTCCATCGGACTTGCTCCTTTAACCACCTCATTGGTCTTATTGTCGATAAGAACATTAAAATTGTTTGGTCCTTTTGCCTCAAAAAGATAATCGTCGTTGATTCGGTTGAGTGTTACTTTCATAATTTAATTCATAATATGATGGTTAAACTTTCTGATTTAGGTATTTATATTACCATTAAGAAGTTATTCAGAAAGTAAAATAGAATTGATGAAAACTGACGTTTTGTTAATAACCCTCTATTAGAAATTGTGTAGAATGTAGCACCTACTTTCAAGTGACAGGGTTGCTAATGCTTTAACGGGACTAATCCTTCTTCCTTTCGTAATAACATTTCAACAATGTTTTTGCGCTGTAATTACAAATGTTGCAAAACCCAACAGAGAAGTCCAAAGAAATTTCACTATTTTTCTGAAATAGTTCCTAAATGAATATAAAAAATTGAAATCCACTATTTTAATATATATTGTAAGCTTTTTCCTTTCAATAATTTCTTCCACAGCACAAGAAATAGATACTGCTAACTTCCCTGAAGCGTATTTCGGAAAATACATTGGCACACTGCAAATATCATCAACGAAAGGACCAAAGACTTTTCCAATGGAATTTCATTTATTACCTAGAGATTCTGTTGGAAGTTATACATATACCCTGGTTTATGGAGAGGGTGAGCAACGTCAGGAACGCCTGTATACACTCGTTTCTAAAGACCCTGATAATGGGGAATATATTATCGACGAAAACAACGGAATTGTTTTAAACGCTAAAATATTAGGTAATAGGATGTATTGTTTGTTTGAAGTTCAAGGTACTATACTTACTACCTTTATTACTTTTGAAGAGGGACATTTGGTTTTTGAAATAGCTGCGTCAAATCGCGAGAATAAAAATATCTCCGGCGGGCAGAATGAAGCTTCTCCAGAGGTCATTTCTTATCCGATAACTACGGTTCAAAGGGCAGAGTTAATTAAACAATAATCTGTTTTGAAGTTTTATTTAATTCAGTACATTTGTGCCCATAAAGAGGAAAGATTTGACTGATTGCAACCTCTCACTTTGTTCAGAAGTGATGCCCGAATATAATTGGGTGTTAAAAATGCTAAAGGCAGTGTAAACTTCCTGTGACGGCTTCGTCAAATCGATCTCAAACATTTAATTTAAAAACCATTTATGGCGTATTTATTTACTTCAGAAAGTGTTTCTGAGGGACATCCAGACAAAGTTGCAGATCAAATTAGTGACGCTTTATTAGATCATTTTTTAGCCTTTGATCCAGAATCTAAAGTTGCTTGTGAAACAATGGTAACCACGGGTCAGGTGATTTTGGCAGGAGAGGTGAAAAGTAATACTTATCTCGATGTTCAAACTATTGCTCGCGATATTGTTAACAAAATTGGATATACCAAAGGAGCCTATCAGTTTAGTGGTGATTCTTGTGGTGTTATTTCTTTAATTCATGAACAATCGCAAGATATTAACCAAGGGGTAGATCGTTCTACAAAAGAAGAACAAGGTGCCGGTGATCAAGGTATGATGTTCGGATACGCGACAAAAGAAACAGCCAATTACATGCCTTTGGCGTTGGATATATCACATAAGATTTTAATTGAATTAGCGGCATTGAGAAGAGAAGGCAAAGAAATCCCTTACTTACGCCCGGATTCTAAAAGTCAGGTTACCATTGAGTACAGCGATGATAACATTCCGCAAAAAATAGAATCTATCGTAGTATCTACTCAGCATGACGATTTTGATGAAGATACAAAGATGCTTCAGAAAATAAGAAAGGATATAATTGACATTTTGATACCGCGTGTGAAAGCACAATTACCTAAATATGTTCAGGAATTATTTAATGATAATATCACTTATCATATAAATCCTACCGGAAAATTTGTGATTGGCGGCCCACATGGTGATACTGGTCTAACGGGTAGAAAGATCATTGTAGATACATATGGAGGTAAGGGCGCTCACGGTGGAGGAGCCTTCAGCGGAAAAGATCCAAGCAAAGTTGATAGAAGTGCGGCGTATGCTGCGAGACACATAGCAAAAAATTTGGTTGCAGCAGGTGTTGCCGATGAAGTTTTGGTACAAGTGTCGTATGCTATTGGCGTTGTTGAGCCAACTTCAATTTTAGTGAATACGCACGGAACTTCTCATGTTAATCAAACCGATGGTGAGATTGCGAAAATCGTAGCGAAGGTATTTGATATGCGTCCATCGGCGATTGAAGCAAGATTAAAATTAAGAAACCCAATTTATGTGGAAACCGCTGCATACGGTCATATGGGAAGGGAACCACAAACGGTAACCAAAGTTTTTGAAAGTCCGTATAACGGCAGTGTAACAAAAGAAGTGGAATTGTTTACCTGGGAAAAATTAGATTATATCGAGAAGGTTAAAACAGCATTCGGTCTATAAAGTTTAATAGTAATCAATATATTCAAAACCATTCCGTACGCACGGGGTGGTTTTTTACTCTATGAAATATCCCATTTTCGCTAAATAATATTATGATTCTTTGCCTTTTGCACAGCTTCTATCTTGCTATGCACTTGTAATTTCTTATATATGTTTTCAATATGTTTTCGCACAGTGCTGGGCGATATGAAAAGATTATCGGCGATTGCAGTATAACTCAGACTCTTGCTAAGTTGCTCTAAAACCTCTACCTCTCGCTTAGTTAATAATATAACCTCCTTATCTTTTTGATTTTCAATAGAAATAGGGTTGCGCAATAATTTTAATGTTTTTAAAGCGATTGAAGGATTCATGGCCGCGCCTCCATTTAACGTCTCTTTTATACCATTGTAAAGGGCTTCGGGGCTAATTTCTTTTAGTAAATATCCATCGGCGCCTGCTTTAATAGCATTAAAGATGTGCTCGTCATTATCGAAAGCCGTTAACATTATTATTTTAAGCTGAGGATATTTTTGTTTCACCATTTGTGTGGTCTCAATGCCGTTAAGAACCGGCATTTCAATATCCATTAAGATTAGATCGATATTGTGACTTTCATCTAATTTAGCGAGCAATTCACTGCCATTTAAACAAGTATGCCTCACCGAAATATCTTCAAAAAATGAGAGTTTTTCTTTAATAGCATGTATTAAAAAACTATTATCATCTACAATCGCTATTCTCAATATCATAATTAATCCGGTTAGTTAGTTGAAAGTTACTAATTTGGGAAGAAATAATATAATATAAAATACGACAGCTGCCTTATAAAATAATTACCACTCACATTATACTATTCAATATTTCCAACAGTGTACACGAATTTAAAAATGGAATTACATATTCAGCAATTTGCAATTAATCTCAGGTTGAGCTTGTAGCGCCTCCGATAAGTTATATTCTAAGAAACGATACCTATTCAAATGAAAGGTTCTGAACGCAATTTGTTTGTGGTGAATATCAAAATCCGTTTGAAGTTCCCTTAGAGAAAAGTAATGTAGTTCTTTCAGTTTGTTGTCATTCCTCCGGAAAAGAACAAATATCATACAAACTATAAGACTGAAAAAAATTGCTATAAGCATCATATAAACTTCTGTGTTTTAAAAATAAAGATTACTTCTGGCTACGTACCGAAAACTAAAGCTCTAATTTTTATTAATATTTAAACGGACGATTGTTCCATTCTGTTGTTTTGAATGAATACTAAGGTTTGCATCTACATCTTCGGCTCGCTTTTTCATGTTTTTAAGGCCATTACCGTCTTTAATTTGTGATAGATCGAATCCTCTTCCATTGTCGGAAATTATAATTGTAATTAATTTTTTTTCTTCGGAAATAGAAACTGATATAGCTGAGGCTTCACTGTATTTCAGGGCGTTATTTACTGCCTCTTGAATGATTCGATAGATATTCATCCCTTCTACCGAAGAAAATGCATGTCCTAAATCCACCTCCGAAGCAATGGTAAATGAAAAATCAATTTTGTCTGAAGCACTTCTGGCCTGATCGATAAAATTAGAAATACGAACCTGAAGGTCTTCAAAGGTGATATAGTTTTTGTTCATCGCCCAAATCGTATCTCTTAATTCATAAATCGTGTGTTTCGTAAAATCACTAATCTCTGAGAGTTTTTCGGAAGGTACGACGCCTCTTTTTTCCTGACCAAACTTTAAATTATCTATGGAGGAAATAACAAAAGTTAGTTGCGAGCCGATATTATCATGCAAATCGCGCGATATTCGCAAACGTTGTTCCTGCAATCGGTTTTGGGTCTCTATACGCGCTAAAGCAGTTGATAATTCGTTTTCTCTCTGTAATTGACGATTTTTCATTTTCTGTTGAGAATAGAACAGATACCCCAGAAGTGCCATAATTAACACTAATCCTAGTCCGCCAAAAAGCATGGTATTCTTTTGTTTCACTTCAAGTTCTTTTTCTGCTAACTGAGTACGTTGCTGCAAAATCTGATTTTCTTTCTCAGCGGTCTGATACTTTATTTCAATTTCATTAATTCTATTTTTTACATCCGTGGACGCTAATGAATCCTTCAGATTTTTATATTTTTCATAGTAAAGCAAAGCCTTATCAAAAATCTTTTGATCTTTATATAAGGCACTGTAGCTGGCATAAAGTTCTTGTATTGCCTGTTGAAATTGTGTGCTCTCGGCAATTGCAAAACTCTTATCGAATTCTGATTTAGCCTCGATATATTGTTGATTCTCTCTGTAGCTTTCGCCTAAATTTAGCCTCGAGATCATTTCACCGATACGGTTATTCTG
The DNA here is from genome assembly GCA_965367015.1 of uncultured Ulvibacter sp. GTDB lineage: Bacteria > Bacteroidota > Bacteroidia > Flavobacteriales > Flavobacteriaceae > CAXBES01. Next base: position 6,537 of record CBDUGY010000018.1, on the reverse strand, counting down.
ACTCACATTGAAAGCCACGGCTTGCTGTCCATATCGAATACCCTCTTTCCAATTTTTCAAGGTATTTTCAAGTAGTGCTAAATTTGCCAGTGATGCACCCTTCCCCACTTTGTATTCAATTTCTTCACTAAGTTTTAAAGATTTTAAATACAATTCTCTCGCTTTGTCAAATCGTTCATTTTCTTGCTTTCTTTCTCCAATTTTACGATTTACTATTCCCAGATTTATGTAACCACCAACCAAACTTTTCTTGTCACCCAAACTGTCGTCTATTTTCAGAGATTGCAGAATATACTTTTCTGAAGCCTCATAATCTTCCAATTTTTGATAGAGCACAGATAAATTGTTCAATGAATTACTAATTTGCGCCGGACTATTAAGTGATTTAGCGATTGTCAAAGCCTGTTGTTGTAATTGTATCGCTTCTTCATATTGCCCCAACTGTTGACTACAACCGGCCATATTATTATAGCACTCCAGTTCCTTCAACGTATTAGGTGCTGTTTTTAATAGTTCAATAGCCTTGCTAAAATTATCCTTTGCTTTAGTGAAATTTCCCTGATCATAATTTAAAAAAGCTGTCTGCATGAAATATTCTTGCTTTCTTTCCAACGATTCTTTGATGAATTCTTCAGCCTTTTCCAATGCTGTATGAGCTAAATCGTATTCAGATTTTTCTAAGTAAACCATCGACATCCCCAAATTATATTCGAAAGCAAGTTGTTCTTCATCCCATGGATATCCATTCTTTTTCATTGATTGATATGCGACTAGAGATGAATCTGCTTCAATTTTGAGATATAATTTTCCAAGTTTTGATAAATGTGTTGCCTTTGTCCTACCGGTAGTTGTTTTTATCAGTGCCTTTAAGCTGTCAACAGACTTAGATTCATTTTGAGCCTCAATACTTTGACTTAATATGAGAGAAATACAGAGAATAATATATTTCATAGGGTTGGTTTTGATAATTGATCTAATTTACACAAAATGTTCTTCTATTCTGAGAAAGTTATTAGTTCCAGAAAAATTAAAAAGACCGCCCAAGGACGGTCTTTTTTAAAGTTGCAACTGCTCCTCAATCAATTGCAACAAAAAATAAAATCTTGTAATTGAGCTATTTTAGATTGCTTGTTAAGGATTGTGTTCCGTTATCCAACATCGCCTTTGCAGCCATATATAAACCATCTGCGTATTTTTTGCTATCCACTTCTATCCATGTAGCGTTCTTTGAAAAACGATCGGCGGTGTCCATATAACTTACACCCGAGAAGGAAGTGGGCATCGATGACCCTTGTTTCTGGTAGGCAACGACTTTTTCTTTTTTAATTACCCCATCTACTTCTAAAGGTTTTTTGAGGTTTGTTCCGAAAAAAACAGGGCTTCCCATTCCTTGTTTACCTTGATGAAAGGTCACGCCACTCGCTATTCTATCGAACGATTCCTGACCTTTCAAAAATCCTTTATCATTCGGTGCGGAAACTGTGTAGTCGCCAACCATTCTCAAATTCGTAAATATTTTCACCTTGGCCGCATTCCCTTTGAACACATCATTACCTTCCTCTGAAAACATAAAATATAAGTTTACGTTTGCAATAATAGCGTCGTTCAACTGATCGGATAGTCTTGCGGGAATCACATTATCGTCTAACAGTCCTTTCTTAATTTTCCCATTGCTTTTAGTTCCTCGGTAATATTGTGATTGCCCCTCCGGAATACATAATAACACTCCCGGTACCCCGGATTCCACAACGTACGGTCCTGTGGTCAACTCCCAATCCTGATAAACATCTGTCTTTCCGGCTTCTTCTGCAGAAATTATTTCTAGTCCGCCCGATTCTAAAGTTGCAACAAATTCATTGTAAAGCTGATTTGTCTTTAATTGAATGTCTGCGGCGTCAATTCCTCCTAATCCAATAGCGGCTCTTGCGGACGCATCACTTCTTTGTCCGCCACCAAATGTACTTCCGCCTCTCTTGTAATCCATAGCTTCTTTATATACTTCAAAATTCACGTTAAAACTGGCTATATATACTTTTTTGGGCGCCTTTGCCAATTTACCTTTGCCCATTTCAGAAGTCTTTGCATTAAAATCACCTAAAGTCTGAGCCTGCATACTTAGAGCTAATACACAACTCACTATTGTTAATATCATATTTGTTTTCATAATCGTGGTTTTTAGTTATTGTATTTTCAAAGATGTACGAAAAAGTAGGCCTATTCAATACGGCAATTGTCGTATTCACAATAATGCCTGTTGGATGTGATTCACCCTACGGGTTTAAATATGCAAGCCGGAGAGAAAGCATGACTTTATCCCCGGCTGAACATAAAAACCTCAACGAAGAGATTCTCTTTAAGCGTTTAATTTTGTGTAAGAGCCATGTTGAAAGCTCCGTTTGTTACAGTGGTGGTATCACTTGGGTCATTTATGTTATAACCTGTGAATGAAAAAGTCCCTTCAACATTTGTAGCACTATAGCTCGAGATGTTTATTTCCCCAACATTACCCGAACCAGTAGCAGTGCTATAAATTACAACCGTATTTGGATCAGGGTTAGAAGGATCCGGTAAATAACTATAGGTTCCGATGTTTATTAGATTGAGAGAATACGTACCAACTCCATCAAAGTTTTGAACTATCATTTGCAGGTTTTCTGAATCGATCGTACCCGCAGAAACCGCTATGACACGAACTCCACCTGAATTAGTTTCTTGAGCAGCTGTAGTTCCTTCCAAAGATTGGAAGCTGTTTCCATTTACAGTTGCTGTTAAATTGCCTTCGGCTGCTCCTCCTCCCATACCTCCGTCATCATCTTTCTTACAACCCGTAAATACTAACGCCACACATACTAATGCAGCAAACATAGATCTAGTAAAATTTTTCATAATATTGGTTTTTAAGTTATTAATGAAACAAAGATGCCTCAAAAACCAAATGACAATCAATAGGGCAATTGTCGTATAATCAGAATTTTATAAATGGAAGACGCTTTTTCAATAACTCTATTTTCTTCTGAAGATCCTTTAGAAAAGTCTGATGGGCGTCGCTTTTTTCATTGAAGGGTCTGTGCTGCAAACCAGCCTGAATTGATTCTATTTCTTTCTGAAGCACTTCCGTTTCCGAAGCAACCCAAACCGTTTTAAATCGCTCCCAAATAATCCCAATTGCCAAATAACTTGGATGTACCATATCTTCTTTGTAAAAACGATAGTCGCGAAGCTCGTCTATCATAATTTCATATGAAGGAAAATAAAAAATATTATTACGAGGCTCTATAACAGTGTGTAAACCGGCAATTAAATGTGCTTTACTCTTGGTGTTTTCAACAAAACCATCCTTTAAATGTCGAACGGGTGAAACCGTGGTTATAAAGCTTGTATTAGGATTGATATCTTTAATCAGGGTAATAGTGCTATCAATGGATTCAGCAACTTCTTCTACGGTGAGGATTTCCTTTAAGAATTTTTTCTGCGGAATCTTATGACAATTAGCTACCTGTACATCGGTTTCAATATGTCGGTATACCCAGGCAGTACCATAGGTGAAGATTATATGTGTAGCTGAAAGTAATTGTTCTCTTAATTCTTTCAACGCCTCATTGAGATTATTCAGGAAAACATCTTTTTCTGAATGACTTAAAGCCGAATGAGCCTCGAAACATTGCCAACGCTCATTGTGAAAGAAAATATCATCCTCATGGAAGTAGGTTTCATTAATTGCCCGTGTTACCAGTTTCTCGATCGCGACGGGATGGAAAATAATTCCGAAGGGATTACAACAATTTTGAAATTTATAGTATGCTAACTTCGCTCCAATATTCTCAACAAAACAAGAACCCAACAATAAAACTTTAGAGCCATAGTCTATTTGGTTCCTTTCGGGATTAAGGGATATTTGAGTTTGTAGTTTCATGTCCGTTATCAGTTTTCAATCCCAGTTGGCAGTAAAAGCTGAATACTGCGACCTATAACTGCTAATTTAAGTATTCTCTTACTTTTTCAAGTGCGTCGGCTATACCATCAGGATTCTTTCCTCCTGCGGTTGCGAAAAATGGCTGACCTCCACCCCCACCTTGGATATATTTTCCGAGTTCGCGAACGATTTGTCCTGCATTCAGTCCTCGCTCTTTTACCAATTCCTTGGAAATATAGCACGTTAACAATGCCTTCCCGTCATTATTAGACCCAAATAAAATAAAGAGATTATCGATTTCATTTCCTAATTCAAATGCCAGATCCTTCAGTCCGTTTGCGTCAAAGTCCAATTCCTTTGCGAGAAAATTCACTCCGTTTACCTCTTTCACCTCAGTCTTTAAATCGCCCTTTATATTCTTGGATTTATCTTTTAAGAGCTGCTGAATTTGCTTTTGAAGAGCATTATTCTCCTCTTGTAAACTAGTCACTGCCTTCACCGGATCCTGAGCATTGTTTAAGGTCTTCTGAAGTTCAGCATAAGTTTCACTCCTTTCAATAAAATATTGTTTGGCCGCATCCCCTGTAATCGCTTCAATTCTTCTAATTCCTGAAGCCACCGCCCCTTCCGAAGTAATAATAAAGTGCCAGATATCACTGGTGTTCGGAACATGAGTTCCCCCGCATAATTCCATAGACTTCCCGAACTTTATGGCACGAACACTATCGCCGTATTTCTCACCGAAAAGTGCAATTGCACCCTCATCAATCGCCTGTTGATAAGGGATATTCCGTTTTTCTTCTAATATAATTCCTTCACGGATTCGCGCATTTACAAAATCCTCTACCTCTCGTAGTTGTTCATCGGTTACCTTACTAAAATGGGAGAAATCGAATCGTAGATTCCTACTGTGCACCATAGATCCTTTTTGAGTAACATGGGTTCCCAAGATATTCCGTAATGCCTGATGCAGCAAGTGCGTGGCAGTGTGATTTGAAGCTGTTCTGGATCGTTGTTTCTTATCTACTACGGCTCTGAAAGTATCTTCGGGATTGCGAGGTAAGTTCTTCGCAAAGTGCACAATCAGATTGTTTTCCTTTTTAGTATCGATAATATAAATCACCTCACCATTTTGTGCCTCCAGATATCCCTTATCTCCAACTTGTCCTCCGCCCTCCGGATAAAAGGGAGTTAAGTTAAAAACCAGTTGATATAATTCACCATCTTTTTTGCTTTCAATTTTTCGGTATCGTGCAATTTTAACACTAGTTTCAAGCGAATCATAACCAACGAATTCTTCTTCGGAATCATAAAACAGTTCAATCCAATCGCCGGTTTCAACTTTGGTTGCAGCTCTCGATCGCTCCTTTTGCTTTTGAAGTTCTGATTCGAATTCTTTTTCATCAAGATCATAACCTCGCTCTCGAAGTATTAATGCTGTAAGGTCAATTGGAAATCCGAAGGTATCGTAAAGTTCAAAAGCCTTTTTTCCGGAAATGGTCTTAGATGCTGAATCTTTTATAATATTCTCCAACAACACCAGACCTTGGTCCAGAGTTCTTAAGAAAGAATTTTCTTCTTCTCTGATCACATTCGTTATCAGGTTTTTTTCAGAAACCAACTCCGGGAATGCATCACCCATTTGTTTACTCAAAGTAGTGACCAACTTAAAAATAAAAGGTTCTTTGGTATCCAGAAACGTAAATCCGTAACGAATTGCTCTTCGCAATATTCTTCGTATCACATATCCTGCACCGGTATTACTCGGTAATTGTCCATCGGCAATTGAAAATGCAACCGCTCTAACGTGATCACTTATTACTCTAATAGCAATGTCCACTTTTTCGTCTTTCCCGTAGGTGGTATTTGTAACTGCCTCAACCTCGCGAATAAGCGGTGTAAACACATCAGTATCGTAATTACTTTGTTTGTTTTGAAGTACCATGCACAAACGCTCGAAGCCCATCCCGGTATCTACATGCTGCGCGGGTAATTTTTCTAGGCTCCCATTAGCCTTGCGGTTAAACTGCATGAATACCAGATTCCAAATCTCCACTACCTGAGGATGGTCTTGATTCACCAGAGATGCTCCGGGTACTTTGGCTTTTTCTTCAGCCGAACGTAAATCTACATGAATCTCGCTACACGGACCGCAGGGACCTTGATCTCCCATTTCCCAGAAATTATCATGCTTATTTCCATTAATGATTCGATCTTCGGGAACAAACTCTCTCCAGAGATTATAGGCTTCAGTATCTCGTTCCAATCCTTCGGATGGATCACCTTCAAAAATAGATACATAAAAAATATCTTTATCAATCCTGTAAACTTCCGTTAGAAGTTCCCACGCCCACCCAATGGCCTCCTTCTTAAAATAATCACCAAAACTCCAATTCCCGAGCATTTCGAACATGGTATGATGATATGTATCCATCCCAACTTCTTCCAGATCATTGTGTTTTCCACTCACTCGCAAACATTTTTGTGTGTCACTTTCACGATTATTCTTAGGCACCTTATTTCCGAGGAAATATTCCTTAAACTGATTCATCCCGGCGTTGGTGAACATCAAGGTAGGATCGTCTTTTACCACCATGGGTGCCGATGGAACTATGGCATGTGAC